>CAKSWG010000005.1 GCA_934511465.1 uncultured Faecalibacterium sp.
TCCCGACAGCCTGTCCAAACTGTGCGGGTTCCATATCGACCATCGGTCTCGCTCCTTTCTGCTTCAAGTCAGCGGGATTAGCTCTCTCTTGAGCTTCTGCTGTACTTCTCTGGTTTCTGGCTTTATTATACATATTCCTGCGCGTTTTGTCTATTCGCAGAGTGCACAAGGATATAAACATAAAATTGTACAGTTCTTGAAAAATAGCAGATAAAACGTGTGAAATTCCACTTTCTGTGCGGTGTGTCCGGATGATCGGACCCTTTGGAGAGGAACTCTGCGCCCCGCAGGGGGCTGCCGGGTGAGTTACAGCAATGCTGCCCAGAAGTTCCGGGCCGTTTGTGGAGGATTTTGCAACAGCTCCTATCATTGCTTCGCAAACGCTGATTTTCCGGAGAAAACAAATAATCCGAACCCATCTCCTATTGGAAACAAGTTCGGATTATTTTTGTCTGGTCCGAGTGGCGAGAATCGAACTCACGGCCTCTTGAACCCCATTCAAGCGCGCTACCAAAACTGCGCTACACCCGGATACCTGTAAGCGTTTCTCGCTCACAGCTCAATTATTATATCCAATTCCGGGAGATTTGTCAAGCGTTTCCTGCCAGATCTTTGCAAATAAATTTTCAAAGATCCATGTCATTTTCTTGCAGCGGCTCGTCCTTTGCCGGGAAAAGCTCAAATTCTACGGTGGCAAGCGCAATTGCAAACACGCTCTCTGCACCGGCGTCCAGCAGCGCCTGCGCACAGGCCGAAACCGTTGCCCCGGTGGTGATCACATCGTCCACCAGAAGCACCTTTCGGCCCTCCACGCAGTCCGGCTCTGCCATGCGGAATGCACCGGCCACATTGGCCAGACGTTCTTCAAACGGCAGGCCCGCCTGATGCTGCTTTTTCCGGGCAGGCGCCAGCGCATCCGCATACAGCGGCACGTCCAGTGCACGGGCCAGCGGCAGCGCCATGAGCTGCGGCACATTGTAGCCGCGCGCCGTGCCGGAAGCGGGCACCGGAACGATGCAGCTGTACCCGATGGCTGCGCCTTCCACCTTCTGCGGCACCGGCTCCGCGCCCAGCATGCAGATCTCGCTGCCAAATGCAAGCTCTGCCAGCCGGACGCCAAGCTCCACGGCGGCCCACGGTGCGGCATGGTATTTCGCGTGGCGGATACTGCGCTGCACGCAGCCCTCGTATTTATAAGGCGCCGCTGCACCGATCAGATCGCCGAGGTAATGCTGGGAAGCGTCCAGCCGCATGCCGGGCTTGCGGCGCAGCTCCCGGAGTTCCGATGCGCAGTCCGGGCACTCCGGCACACTGCCCAGCACCTGATCGCAGAACGGACAGCGGCGTGGATACACCAGCTGCCGCACGCCGCGCAGCAGGCGGCGCGGTGCACTGTAATAGTCCATCAATCCTTCTTGACCGCCACGATCACGCGCACGCGCTTGCCCGCAGCACAGCCAAAATTATCGTACCAGCCGGTCAGATAATAGCCGTCCGTGTTCACCTCGGTCAGCTTTGTGGCGTAATACTGGCCCTTATACCACAGGTAGACCTGCGCATCGTCAGCCATCTCAAACCGTTTTCCTTTGCTCATGACCGATGCTGCGCCCACCTGATCGATCTTCATGGGCATCAGCTGGACCATCGTTTTTACGCTGCCGGTGGTCTCCTTGCGGGCCGCAACACCGCCCACCAGCACCGGATACTTCACGTCCGTTGTAAAGGCAGTCTGCGCGCCGTTTACATAGCATACGTAGGTAGCGCCGCCGCCGATATAACGGAAAATGGAGGCATACGGCTCACCCACAAGGGTGCCCAGCTGGCGCAGGCCCAAGCTGAGCAGGTTATCCGTGTTGGCCGTGATCTTTTCCCACACAGTGGAGAGGATATCGCCATTGATCACGCCCCACAGCACCTCGCTGGTGGTGGGGACCAGAACGCTTTGCAGGTCGTCCACGATCTTATCCTGCGTATCGGTGCTGGTGCTGGAACCGGTCGAAAGGATGGTGGCCAGCGTTTTCAGCTCCGAGTAGTTGACGGTCACGTTCTTGATATCGTCCAGCACGCCGTAGGTCCACAGATCGCCGGTGACGTCATTCAGGATCAGGCGGTCGATCTCACCCTTCTCGTTCAGGGTATAGTAGCGGACATTCAGGAAGTTCAGATTTGTCCCCGATAGGCGGCTGGGACGAACCGTCCCAGCCACACCCTCCGAAGTCGTATCCAGAATCTGCACATCATCGGCCAGCGCGTACTTGCCCAGCGTCGATGCATCGTTGCTCACCTTGCCGCTGACGGTTTTATTTTCAATGGCTGTCACGGTCTCGCCGTCCGGTGTCACACTGATCTCCACCAGCCAGCCCTTGGGGTAGTTCAGGCTTTTGTCCACGTTCACAGTGCGCAGGATACCGTCGGTGCACATCACCGCCACACGCTGCAACACATCCGCGCCGTTATCCTCCACAAGGCTGCGGGCCGCGCCCTGCACCACGCCGTAGAACACCTGATCGGCCTCGGCACCGGTGACGATATCGGCCACCTCATTGTTCATGCCCAGCAGCAGAGTGACCACCTCGCCTACGCCGCCGCCGTTCAGGCTGGACACTTTGGACGCCACCGCTGTGCTGCCCAACTGATAGCTGGTGCCCGCCACCGTTACAGCGGTAGGTGCGCTGGCGCTGGGCGAAACCGCCGTGATGCGGCCTGCTGCCTTGCGGGTGTAGATCCATACAGTTTGCAGACTTTCGCTGTAATAATACACATCGTAACGGTTCAGTTCTGCGGAATCCGAGACTTTATCGTTGCGGTAAACGCTGACCGGTGCAAACGGCAGCTGGGTGCCGTCCGCCGCCACAAAGGGGCCCTTCAGGCTTTTGAGCATCACCGTGGAGGTATCCACCTGACCGTTGGAGATGGTAAAGCCCAGACTGGTGCCGTAGGCGCTGCCGGAAGCGGTGTTGGCTGTGAGGGTGTTGTACAGCAGCAGGGCGCAGTCCTCATAGTTCATGGTCTCACCCTGACTGCGGTTCAGCTGGTTGCGCATGCCCAGTTCCTGCGCCTTGTTCAGCTGTGCCGTGGGGAACACGCCGTTCAGGTCGGTCATTTTATAGCCCAGCAGCTTGAGCGCTGCGGTGGCCGCTTCTTCCAGCGTGACCGCGTTATCCGGGCGGAAGGTCCCGTCGGTGTAGCCGTTCATCCAGCCCTGCTGCACCGCAATGCGCACATAGGGTGCCCACGGGGAGCCGCCGGGCACATCTTTATACAGTGTGCCTACATTGCCCTGCTGGCCGACGCTTTCGCGGTAGGCGGAAAAAGCCACCAGCATTTTGGCAAAGGCACCGCGGGTAACGGCGGCATCCAGACTGCCGGTCTGGCTGGTGTCCATGGCTCCCAGCGTGATCGCCGTCTGGATGGCCGAGTTGTTCAGGCTGGCCGCAGACGCCGGCAGCATCAGCACCGATGCGGCCAGACATGCTGCAAGCAGCCATGCAAAAAGACGTTTTTTCATAGGTGTATTCCCCTTCCTTGGTGTTTGGCAGTCCGGCGCAAAGCCGGCTGAGAAGAGTTTAGTCATAACGCAGCGCCTCGATGGGGTTGAGCCTTGCCGCACGCTTTGCAGGCAGGTAGCCGAACAGCACACCGATGCCCACCGAGATGCCAAAGGCCACTGCGATGGAGTTGAAGGATGGGCTCACCGTGACGGTGGTGCCGCTGGTGAACATGGGCAGCACCCGGTTGGCCGCCGTGGATACGATGTAGCCCAGTGCAATGCCCAGTGCGCCGCCAAGGGCGGAGGTGGTGGCAGCTTCCACCACGAACTGCGCCAGAATGGTGCGCTCCTTGGCACCAAGCGCCTTGCGGATGCCGATCTCGCGGGTGCGCTCGGTGACAGACACCAGCATGATGTTCATGATGCCGATGCCGCCTACCAGCAGCGAGATGCTGGCAATGCCGGTCAGGATCACAATGACCATGTTGATCATGTTATTCATCTCTTCCAGCCACTCGCTGGCGCTGTAGACGTAATAGCCGTTGTCCGAGCCCAGCTGCCGCTGCAGCTCGCTTTCCACCACCGTCTTTGCCTCGGCGGCGCGGCTCTCATCGGCCATGATGGCGGTGTAGTTGCTCACGCTGCTCTGGCTGGAAAGGCGCATGGCTGTGGTATAAGGCAGATAAACGCAGTCGTCGTCGGTGCCCTGCTGCATGGTGGTGTCGCTGACTTTTGCGGCCAGTACGCCTACGATGCGGAATTTGTTGGCGCCGATCTTCAGCGTCTGGCCCACACCGTTGCCGCCAAAGCCGGCACGGTTGAGGTAATCGCCAATGACGCACACCTGCTTGTTATCCTTGATATCCATGTACTGCAAACCGCGTCCCTGCGCGATCTGGTAGTTCTTCATGGTGGTATAATTTTCGTCCACGCCGCTGATGGTGGACCAGCGGTAGCTGGTGGTGCCGATCTTCAGCGTGCCGCTGCCGCTGAAATCGATCTGCGGCGAGATGGATTGGATCAGGTCCGGGTGCTTTGCAGGCAGCTTGTACATCTCATCCACCGGCACCGTGCGGGAACCGTTGCCCCACACCTGCACCGAGAGGGTATTGGTACCCAGTGCGGAAAAGCTGTCGCGCATGCTTTTGGTCATGCCGTTGCCCAAGCCCACGATAACGATCACCGCCATGACGCCGATGATGATGCCCAGCATGGTAAGGAAGGTGCGCAGCTTGTTGCTCCACACGTTCTGGATGGCCTGACGGAAGGTCTCTATGATCATGCTTTCTCCTCCTCATCCGGCGTTTCCGGCAGCAGCGTGGGCTGCACGATGGCTTCCGGCGCATGGGAGTCGCCGTCGTAGACCACACGTCCGTCCTCCAGACGGATGATGCGGTCCGCCTGCACGGCAATGGAATTGTCGTGGGTGATCAGCACCACGGTGTGGCCCTGATCGTGCATCTGTTGCAGCATGCCCAGCACCTCGCGGCCGGTGTGGCTGTCCAGTGCACCGGTGGGCTCATCGGCCAGAATGACCGCCGGGTTGCGCACCAGTGCGCGCGCAATGGAAACACGCTGCTGCTGGCCGCCGGAAAGCTGGTTGGGCCGGTTTCGGAGCTTATCGCCCAAGCCCACCTGCTCCAGCACTTCCTTTGCGCGGGCGTGGCGCTCGGCGCGGCCGATGCCTGCGTACACCAGCGGCACTTCCACGTTCTCCATCAGGTTGAGCCTTGGCAAAAGGTTGTACTGCTGGAAGATAAAGCCCAGCATCTCGTTGCGGATCGCGGCCAGCTCGTTGCGGTTCATCTTGCCCACATCCCTGCCGTTGAGCCGGTAGGTGCCATAGGTCGGCACGTCCAGACAGCCGATGATGTTCATGCAGGTGGACTTGCCGGAACCGGACTGGCCCACGATGGCCACGAACTCGCCTTTTTCGATTTTCATGGTGATGTGGTCTGCTGCTTTTACCGTGGTATCGCCCATCTGGTAATACTTGCACACCTCATCAAACTCGATCAGAGCGCTCATCGCTTCCTCCTGCGTTAAAAGATCATGACACTGCTGCCATCATCGTAATAGTCATCGGTGCTCACAGAGCTGGGGTCATAGGCCACGGTGTCGTTGCCGGTGATGCCGCTGACGATCTGAGTATAGTCATCGTCGCTGACACCGGTCTTGACCGGAACGTACACATAGCCTTCCGGTGCCGCCATGTCCGGGTCCGCGTTGGCGGCGCTGGGCGAATCCTTGGTCACCAGCACATAGCCGCCGTGCACGATGGCCGCATTGGGCACGGCCAGAGTATTCTTTGCTTCGGCCACCACGATCTCGGCGTTGGCGTTCATGCCCGGGCGCAGGCCCTCGGTCTCGTTGATGCGGACAGTGACCGGATAGGTGGTGGTGCCGCCGTTGGAAGAGCCCTTCATGGAAACGCGGGTCACGGTGCCGGTGTAGGTCTTATCCGGCACGGCATCTGCTGTCACCTGCACGCTCTGGCCCACCGAAACATTGCTTACCTGCAATTCGTCCACATTCAGAGTCATTTCCAGATAGCTCAGGTCATAGATGGTGCACAGATCCGAGCCGGTGGTCAGCGCGTCGCCGGCCTTGGCATTCTTTTCAATGATGGTGCCGCTGATGGGCGAGGTGACGGTGTAGTTGTTCATAGCCTCCTGCAAGTTGTCCATGTTCAGCTCTGCACTGCGCAGAGTCTCGGCGGCAGACTGGATGGTCTCGGTCAGTTCCTCGCCGCTGATTTGCAGCACGATGTCGTCCTTGTTCACCGCGCCGCCTTCCGGCACATTGATGGCCGTCACGGTACCGGCTGCAAGGGTGGTCAGGGTGCGCTCGGCCTGATACTCAAAGCACTTTGCCGCAATGCAGTTCACGCCGTTCACCGATGCCGTTGCTGCCTGCGCTGTGGTCAGGCCGCCGGCATTGCGAACAGCAATGGTCACGGTACGGGTAAGCAGGTTGCCGGTGCTCAGCGCATCGGTGCCGGTCACGGCAGTGATGGTGCCGCTCAGGGTCTCAAAGGTGCCGTCCAACGTCACCTCAGCGCTCTGCCCCACCGAGAAGGTGGCGGCATCCGCTGCCGGGAACTCCAGCTGCAATACCATTTTGGAGCTGTCACGGATCACGGCCACTTCCTGTCCGCTGGTCACTTCGTCGCCTTTGGCCACCTTGAGGGTGCTCACCACGCCCGCCACCTCGGCACGCACATACTGGCGGTCCACGGTCTTATCGTAGCTGCGCTGTGCCTGCTGCAAGGTGATGGACGCCTGCTCGGCCTTAGTAGTGGCGTCGGAAGAATCGATGGTGTAGAGCACGGTGTCCTCTTCCACAATGTCGCCTTCCTCGATGGTGCAGGTGAGCACCTTGCCCGCCACCAGAGATTTGACATTATATGTATTGGCCGGGTTCAGTGTGCCGGTGCCGCTGAGCGAGTTGGAAAGGTCGCGCTTTTCCGGTGTGATCTGCACATAGTTCACATCCACATTGGCGTCCTGTGCCTTGCCCGGGCGCAGGATGAACCAGCCGCCCAGCACCACCACGCAGGCCGCCGGTACCAGCCATTTCCAGTTCTTGCGGACAAATACCGCCGCTTTGCCCCCGGCTGCGGGCTTTGTTTCGCCGGCACTGCCCTGCGGTGCGGCCGCATCCTTCTTTTTAAAGATCATGCTTGCAGTTTCCTCCTGTATCTTGCAGGGCGGCAGCACGCCGCTCTGGTTTTTTGGTATCGGGCGCAGGCTTTGCAAAAGCGCGCGATAAAGGGTTTATTGTTAGTTTATCGCATTTCGGCCTGTTGCACAAGCGTCTAAATTTTATTTCGGCCTGTTTGCGTCAAAGTTTTATCCAACTTTCACACCCGGCAGCGGCTCTTTTCCGCACAACAAAAAGAGACAGTGCCCCGGTCTCCCGGAACACTGCCTCTTTTGCAGCGCGATCGTTATTCTGCTGTGTCCTCCACGACAACATACACCCCCGCAGGGACGCAGGCGGCCCATGCGCCGTCTTTCGCCAGCCAGCCGAATTGCTCGCACACATGGTCCGGGCACTGACTGTCCAAAAACGCGATGGCTCCGTCTTTTACCTGTAAATGCACGACGTAATCGCCCACATCATACACGTAATCGTGGTCTGTATCCAGCGGCAGGGTCTCGGTGACGCCATCGCCAAAATCCACGGTGGCCTGCAAACCGCTGCCCTTGCCGCTGTGTGCCGCGCGCACGCCGAAGTACAGCGCCGCCGCCAGCACAAGGATCACCACAACAAAGATCAGGTTCTTCCTCCACGGCTTCGGGCCCTTGCGGCCGGAAGCTGCGTCAGCTTTTTTGCGGTTCAGGCTCATGCAGCGTAATCGCTGGCAGCCTTACCTGCAATGCGGCCAAACACGGTAAAGTCGGCCACAGCGTTGCCGCCCAGACGGTTTGCACCGTGCACGCCGCCGGTCACCTCGCCTGCTGCAAACAGGCCGGGGATCACGGTGCCGTCAGCCTTCAGCACCTCGGTGTTGGTGTTGATGGTCAGGCCGCCCATGGTGTGGTGCACACCAGCAGTGACCTTGATGGCGTAGTACGGAGCGGTATCCAGCTTGTTTGCAAAGCTGGTGCGGCCAAAGTCGGGGTCATTCTTGGCATCCACGTAGCCGTTCCAAGTGTTCATGGTCTCGGCAAAGGCAGCCTCATCAACGCCCATTGCCTTGCCCAGCTCCTCGTAGGTCTCGCCGGTCACGGTGTAGCCCTTCTTGATGTAGCCCTGAATGACGCTGGAAGCATCTGCCATAGCCTGATCGACCACCAGCCAGCTGTAGCTGCCGGTCTGTGCGATCTCAGCAGCAGACACCACGTCACGGGTGCCCACTTCGTCGATGAAGCGCTTGCCCTCGGCGTTGATCAGCACAGCGCCGTCGCCGCGCAGACCCTCGGTGATCAGGGCAGCGGTGTTGGCCTCAACGGTGGGGTGGATCTGGATCTGGTCCATATCCACGGTGCCGGCACCGATGGCGGTCGCCATCTCAATGCCCTGACCCTGAGCGCCGGCAGCATTGGTGGTCATGAAGCCCTTCAGCTCGGGCTTGTACTCGATGACCATATCCAGATTTGCGCCGAAGCCGCCGGTGGTCAGCACCACAGCCTTGGCGTTCACGGTGACGGTCTCGCCGGTAGAACCGGTGGCCTTGATGCCCACGGCAGCGCCGCTCGCATCGGTCAGGATCTCATTTGCGGTGGTGTTCAGCAGGATCTGAACGCCTGCCTTCTCGCAGTTCTCCTCCAGCAGGGGGATCATGTAGGAGCCGACGGAAACGGTCTTGCCCTCTGCGTTCACAGGGCGATGGATGCGCTTGACGGATGCGCCGCCAAAGCTGGAAACGCTGTGCAGGGTGATGCCGTGCTCGTCCAGCCAGTCGATGGCGTCAGCGGAGTTGGAGCACAGGGTCTCCACCAGAGCAGGATCGTTGATGCCCTTGCCGCCGATCATGGTGTCCAGCTCCATCAGCTCAACGGAGTCGAAGTAGCCGGTGGGGTTCTTCTGGTACTCGGCCCACTGCTCGGAGACGGTCTTTGCCAGAGCAGTGATGGTCTCGTTGTCAGCGTACTTCTCGGCAGCGGTCTTCAGGGTCTTTTCAACGCCTGCGGACTCGCCGAACTCGTTCTCGTCCTGATACACGGTCTTGCCGGCGTTCATGCCGCCGGTAGCGCGCACAGAGTTGCCGCCCACCATGGGCTGGCTCTCCACGATCACAACGCTCTTGCCCTCGGCAGCAGCGGTGATGGCAGCGGTCATGCCTGCGCCGCCTGCACCCACGATGACAACGTCAGCGTCAACGGTGGAATCCTCGGCCTTGGTCTCGTCGGCCTTGACCTCGATCTTATAGTCGTCGGCGTTCAGGCCGGCGGCAGTCAGGGCAGCGGCTGCTGCCTCCTTGATGGCGTTGGAGGTGATGGTCGCGGTGGACACGCCGTCCACGGCGATGCTGCCGGTCTCAGCGATCTGAGCGGGCAGCTGCTCCAGTGCCAGCGTACCGATGCCGGGGGTCTCATCCTTGCCCTCAGCGGTGCAGCCGGTGATCTTGCCGTCTTCCAGCGTCAGGGTAACGGTAACGTCGCCGCCCATACCCTTGGCAGTGCCGGCGAAATCGCCGGACACGCCGCCTGCGGTGGAAGCGGGCTTGCTGCCGCAGCCGTAGCCCAGCAGGCTGACGCCCACAACAGCCGCCATAGCCAGCGCAGCCACGCTCTTGCGGATCTGATTCTTTTTCATTGTTTCTTCCTTCTCATATTCGGGTTGCTTGTGTTCGGACATCTATCAGCAAAAAAGGGGGAGCTGCTCATTCGGAAAGCAGTTCCCCCTCGCTGAAACTTAGGAAAGGCTTAGGCGTTAGCCTGAGCTGCTGCAACAGCGCATGCAACGGTAGCACCGACCATGGGGTTGTTGCCCATGCCGATCAGACCCATCATCTCAACGTGTGCGGGCACAGAGGAAGAACCGGCAAACTGAGCATCGCCGTGCACGCGGCCCAGAGAGTCGGTCAGGCCGTAGCTTGCGGGGCCTGCTGCCACGTTATCGGGATGCAGGGTACGGCCCGTGCCGCCGCCGGAAGCGACGGAGAAATACTTCTTGCCGTTCTCGATGGCCCACTTCTTGTAGGTGCCTGCAACCAGATGCTGGAAGCGGACAGGGTTGGTGGAGTTGCCGGTGATGGAGCACTGCACGTCCTCCTTCTTCATGATGGCAACGCCTTCCATAACGTCGTTTGCACCGTAGCACTTGACGGCTGCGCGCTCGCCCTCGGAGAAGGGGATCTCCTTGACGACGGTCAGGGTCTGAGTGGGGATATCGTACTCAGTCTGAACATAGGTGAAGCCGTTGATACGGGAAATGATGTAAGCTGCATCCTTGCCCAGGCCATTCAGGATGACGCGCAGGGGGGTCTTGCGGACCTTGTTTGCGGTGCGGGCAATGCCGATAGCACCCTCAGCAGCTGCAAAGGACTCGTGGCCTGCCAGGAAAGCAAAGCAGGTGGTGTCCTCGCTCAGCAGACGAGCGCCCAGATTGCCGTGGCCCAGACCGACCTGACGCTGCTCAGCGACAGAGCCGGGGATGGTGAAAGCTTCCAGACCTTCGCCGATGGCAGCAGCGCACTCGGCAGCATCGGTCAGGCCGCGCTTGACGGCGATGGCGGTGCCCAGGGTGTATGCCCAGACAGCGTTATCAAAGCAGATGGGCTGAACGCCGCGCACGATCTTGTCGCAGTCGATGCCCTTAGCGAGGAGCATCTCGTTGCAAGCGTCCAGAGACTCCAGGCCGTTAGCCTTCAGGCATGCCTCGATTTTCGGCATGCGGCGATCCATAGATTCAAAAGTTGCCATGAGTTGTTCCTCCTCTCTTATTCCTCACGCGGGTCAATGTACTTCACAGCGCCCTGCTCCTTGCTGAAGCGGCCGTAAGTACCCACGTTCTTCTCGTAAGCCTCGTTGGGGGTCTTGCCGTGACGGATATCCTCCATCATCTTGCCCAGCTTGACGAACTGATAGCCGATGACCTCACCGTTGGCATCCACAGCCAGCTTGTTGATGTAGCCCTCGGTCAGCTCCAGATAACGGACGCCCTTCTCCTTGGTGGAGAAGATGGTGCCGGTCATGGAGCGCAGGCCCTTGCCCAGGTCGTCCAGACCTGCGCCGATGGGCAGACCGTCCTCAGAGAAAGCGGTCTGGCTGCGGCCGTAGACGATCTGCAGGAACAGCTCACGCATTGCAACGTTGATGGCGTCGCACACCAGGTCGGTGTTCAGAGCTTCCAGAATGGTCTTGCCGGGCAGGATCTCGCCTGCCATAGCAGCAGAGTGGGTCATGCCGGAGCAGCCGATGGTCTCCACCAGAGCCTCTTCGATGACGCCGTTCTTGATGTTCAGGGACAGCTTGCAGGTGCCCTGCTGAGGTGCACACCAGCCCACACCATGGGTGTAGCCGCTGATGTCCTTGATCTCATAGGCCTTGACCCATGCGCCCTCTTCGGGGATGGGAGCCGGACCATGCTTAGGACCTTTGGTGATCGGGCACATATTCTGTACTTGCTGCGAATAGGTCATAATCATACTCTCCTTTTGACAAATGTTGCTTTGCAGCACAAAGCCGCCGCCGCGCCCTGCCGGCACAGCTGCTGCCCTCTACTGCTTGCATCCGACCGGGTGCGCCGCTCTCTTTCAGCGCCTTCACCGGTACTACCACGCATGGTTTTATTATAGAGAAAGCGGACGGATTTTGCAATACATTTCCGGGAAAAACATCAAAACTATTTGCGGTTGCCTGCCGCTAACTGTCAATTCGGATGCTTTTGTCATTTCGTTCGTCAAGTTTTTGTCAATTTTGTCAAGGGGACAAATTTCACGCTCCTGTGTCCTGCCTGCGGGGCTGCTGTCCGGCAGGTTTCAGCGCCCACATGGCGGCAAAGCCTGCTGCTGCACCGCCTACCGCCAGCCAGTGCCGCCCGGCTGCAAGGCCCAGCGTGTTGGCTGCAAACGGAAACGCAAGGCTGCCCACGCTCTGCCCCAGCGCCAGAAAGCCGTAGTTCACCCCCGCGTGGGGAAAGCCGAACAGGTCGGTGGAAAGGGCCGGCAGCACCGCCGCAAGCCCGGAGTAGCAGAAGGTGAGTCCCGCATAGCAGGCCACCACCCACCAGCCCTGTGCAAACGCAAAGCCCGCCGAAAGCCCCAGCGACACCGCAAACAGCAGCATGTCCGTGGGCCTGCGGCCGATTTTGTCGCTGAGCATGGGCATCAGCAGGCGGCCCGCCGCGCTGCCCACGCTGCCCAGCACCACGCTCCACAGAGCAGCGTTCTCGTCCAGCCCCCGCTCCACGCCCAGCTTCAGGATGATGGGGCTGAACAGCAGCACTGCTGGGGTGGAAAAGCACACGGCCCCTGCGCACAACCAGTACTGCCGTGTGCGCAGCATTTGCCATGGCGAGAGATCAATGGTATTTTTGTCGTTTTTCTGCTGTTTTTCGGCGGCCTGCGGCGGGTCCTGTAAGAGCAGGCTGCCCACAAGGCAGATGGGCAGCGTGACGGCTCCCAGCGCCCAGAACGCGCCCCGGATGCCCTGCACGATCCCAAAGCCCCTGACCGCCGTGCGCACGAACACGGTGAGGAACGCGCCGGAAAGGCCCACCGCCCCGCCGATGACCCCGGTGGCAAGGCCCTTGCGCCCGGCATACCATTTCTGGGCGCAGGACTGGATGGACGGGTACAGGAACGCCGTGCCCAGACCCGCCGGGATGCTGAATGCCAGAAAAAAGCTGCCCGCACTGCCGCCCGGCAGCATGGCCGCCGCAAAAAATCCGCCGCACAGCAGCGCCGTGCCCCACAGTCCGGCACAGCGCGGGCCTCGGCTGTCCTGCAAAAAACCACCGATCACGCACCCCACACCGAACGCTGCGATCAGGATGCCAAAGGCATAGCCCGCCCCCTGCTCGCTCAGGCCGTACTCGTCCATGACCGGCTGCTGGAACACGCCCCATGCCGCCGGGATGCCCGTAAGCACCTGAATGGCCGCACCCGCCGCAAGGATGGTCCACGGGTGTTTTGCTGCAAATTGCTGTTTCATTGCCTGACCTCCGAATGGTTTTTCCCATACAGTGTGCCCATTTCAATTGACAAAACGGCAGATTCCTTTATAATGAATAAGGTAAAAATAAAACGGCCTCGCCCTCTCCGTCATCGCTGCGCGATGCCAGTGGACGCGGAGCGGCCTGAGAGGGCGAGCAGGCTATAGAGAGGAATTGCAGTTATGAAAACACAGGCATTGAAGGGCATGCGGGACCTGCTGCCCGCAGAGCAGACCCTGCGCGATTACATTCAGGGCAAAATTCTGGAGACCTACCGTGCCTCCGGCTTCGAGCGCATCTCCACTCCCATGCTGGAGGATATGGAAAATCTGGACAAATCCGACGGCGGCGACAACCTGAACCTGATCTTCAAGGTGCTCAAGCGCGGCGATAAGCTCACCGCCGCCCTGAACACCGGCGACCCCAAGCAGCTGTCCGATATGGGCCTGCGCTATGACCTGACCCTGCCGCTGAGCCGCTACTATGCCGCCAACAAGGATAAGCTGCCCAGCCCCTTCAAGGTGATCCAGACCGACCGCGTGTTCCGCGCTGAGCGCCCCCAGAAGGGCCGTCTGCGGGAGTTCGTGCAGTGCGATATCGACATTCTGGGCGATTCTTCGCCCAACGCCGAGGTGGAGCTGATCGATGTGACCACCCGCGCTCTGCTGAACATCGGCTTTACCGGCTTCACCGTCAACATCAATGACCGCCGCATCCTGCGCGGCATGCTGGAAAGCATGGGCTTTGCCGCTGACACGCTGGACTCCGTCTGCATCACCTTTGATAAGATGGATAAGATCGGTGCCGAGGGCGTCCGGGCTGAGCTGACCGAAAAGCAGCTGCCGGAAGCCGCCATTCAGGCACTGGCCGATTTCATCGCCGCCGGTGAGGTAACGCTGGATGCTGTGGCGGCCCGCTGCGCAGACCCTGCCATCGCCGACGACCTCAAGTATGTTCTGGCTACCGCAAACGCCATGGCCGCAGGCCGCTATCAGGTAGCCTACTGCCCCAGTCTGGTGCGCGGTCAGGGCTACTATACCGGCATGGTGTTTGAGATCACCTGTCCGCAGTTCAGCGGCGCTGTG
The DNA here is from genome assembly GCA_934511465.1 of uncultured Faecalibacterium sp. GTDB lineage: Bacteria > Bacillota > Clostridia > Oscillospirales > Ruminococcaceae > Faecalibacterium. Next base: position 14,182 of record CAKSWG010000005.1, read on the forward strand.
GCCGGCGGCGGCCGCTACGACAATATGGTGGGCAAGTTCCTTGGCACGCAGGTGCCTGCCGTGGGCTTCTCCATTGGTTTTGAGCGGGTGTGCGGCATCCTGCTGGAGCAGGGCTATCAGATCCCCGGCGCAAAGCAGAAGATCGCCCTGCTGTACGGCAAAGATACCGATTTCCCCGCCGTGCTGGCAAAGGCCGCAGACCTGCGCAGCAGCTACAACGTGACCGTTCTGCCGCAGGGCAAGAAGCTGGGCAAACAGCTGGGTCAGCTGGAAGCCGCCGGTTTTGCGGGTGTCGCCTTTATGGATAAGGATGAAGTGAAAATTTTTGCGCAGCAGTAATACCTCCGAAGCATAAAAAGTCCCGGTGCAGTAAAACCGAACTGCACCGGGACTTTTTTGCGTCTTGTATGATCAGATGGTGAACTGCACCACGCAGAAGGCCGCGTAGATGCACAGCAGTGCAATGCCCTGCGGGCGGCTGAGTTTGCCCTTGATGAGGGCGGGCAGAGTCAGCAGCAACATCACGGCAAACATCACCGGGAACTCCAGCACCAGCGATGCGTTGTGCCCAAACAGCATGGAGTTCTGCGGGATGGTAAAGGGCGCTACCGTGGCAGAAACGCCGCTCACCAGCACCAGATTGAACACGTTGGCGCCGATGACATTGCCCAGAGACAGCGCGCCGTGGCCCTTGGCCAGCGAGGTGATGGCCGTTACCAGCTCCGGCAGCGAGGTGCCCAGCGCCACAAAGGTGAGCGCGATCACCGATTCCGGCACGCCCAGTGCCTGCGCGATCAGAGTGCCGTTGTCCACCAGCAGGTTGGCACCCACGGCGATGAGCACAGCGCCCACGGCCAGCAGGCCCAGCTCCTTGGCAAGGGACGCGTTTTCGTCCGGTTCTTCCTCTCCGTCAGGGGCGGGGGCGTTTTTCATGGCCAGCACGTTGCACACGATATAAGCCGCGAACATGGCCAGCAGCACAAGGCCCACTGGGCGGGAGAAGTAGCCGGTGGTATAGGCCACGCCTGCGTAAAAGGCTGCTGCCACAAAAAAGAACAGCACCGGCGTGCGCAGGCTCTTGGGGTCCACCTTGCCGGGCTTGACCGCAATGGTGATGGCCGCAATGAGCGATGCATTACAGATGATCGAACCGATGGCGTTGCCGTAGGCGATCTCTCCGTGGCCGGTGAGAGCCGAGGTGGTGGAGACCATGACCTCCGGCAGGGTGGTGCCGATGGACACCACGGTAGCGCCGATGAGCAGTTCCGGCACATGGAAGCGGCGGGCAATGCCCGTGGCGCCATCCACGAACCAGTCGCCGCCCTTGATGAGGCACAGCAGGCCCACAATGAACAGCAAAACAGGAATGAGCATAGTTTTTCTCCTTTTGTTTTTGGCAGAGCGGCAATAAAAAAGAGACCTTTATTACATCCTGCCCAGAAACGGGAAAGTGTAATAAAAGTCTCAAGCTTCCGGCACCGCAGCGGGCATTTCTGCCGGGATGTCGCTGCGGCACAGCGCACCATTTTGCGAACGTGCGCCCTCTACTCCCTTTTATCCGGAAAGTATTATACCGATTTTTGCACCAAAGTGCAAGAGGAACGTTGAAATTTCATCCGGCCTTTTCCACTTTTTTGGCATTGGGGTAAATGCGCTCCATACGCTCGTTTCCAAAATGGGCGTCCAAAAGCGTATCGATGCCGGTTTGGGGCGCTTCGCCGCTGGTGCGGGCGTCGTAACGGGCCAGCGCCAGCGCACTGGTGAGCATGTTCACCGCCATGAATACCGCCAGCACCGCCGTCATCCACGGGCGGACATGGCTGCGTACTTTTGCCATGCCCTTTTCCACCAGCGGATAGCCGTAGCGCATCCACGCCACCGCCGCAATGCCCCAGAAAAAGCAGTACAGCAGGTTGATGCGCCCGCCCAGATTGAATTTGAACTTGCTGTAATCCCAGAACACCGTGCCGAACAGCAGTTCCGTCACCGCGCTGCAAATGTATTCGTAGGCGCCGCCCATCACGGTACCAAAGGCAAACAGGTAGCGGTCGCTTTTTTCTTTTTCCTGCCGCAGCAGCACGGTAGCCATTACCAGCGCGAGGCCCCATACCACGCTGAAGGGCCCCCACACAAGGCTGGAACGGCTCATCCACACCCCTGCCGTCACGCGGCAGAAGATGGTCTCGATCACGTCACCAAGGAACGCGCCGATCACGAACAGCCACAGCAGGTCGGCAAAGCGCAGGGCCTTTTCCGGCACAACGCTGCGCTGGGACCGGGCGGCCGCCGGGTAGGCGTGCTGGATGCGCTTTTCCACCCACAGGGTGATGCGGCGGCGCAGCGTGGCCGAGCCCGCCTCAAGGCGCTGGTTGAGCTGTTCCAGCACCGGGTGCTGGGCGGCATAGCGGTTTACCAGCACAGCCGAACCGATCTGGTCCAGCGCTGCCACCGCCAGCGCCGCCCACACCGCCGGGTGCAGCAGCCACGGCGGGATGCGGGCGCACAGCCGCAGCAGGAGATCGTTGCCCCACAGCACGCTGGCCGCGCCAAGCAGGCCCCACAACACCGAATATTGCAGGCAGACATAGCCGTTCAGGTTGAATTTTTTGCCGGAGTAATCCCACCATTTGCGGTGGTGCAGCCGCTCCAGCAGCTTGGCGGTAAGCCATTCCATCACTGTTGCGCTGAGCATACAGCCAAAGAACAGGTACACCGGCCGGCTGCGCAGGTCGGCATAGCCCACGGCCAGCAGCACCGCCGTGGTGCCGTACACAAAGCAGAACGGGCCTGCCGCTGCACCGCGGTTGGCAAAGTGTTTGCCCTTGATGGTGGCGGTCACGGTCTCGGCCACCCAGCCCAGAAAAGAGTATACAAGGTAAATAACACCCAGTGTATAAAAGTTCAGTGTCATAAGCGTCCTTTCGCTTCCCAATTTTTCTCGATGGTCTGATTGTACCTGTTTTGGCCGCTGTGCACAAGACTTATCATTAAAAAATGCCGCTGTGCAATTCAGTTGCGCAGCGGCATTTTTAATGGATGGATTTAATATAGTTTTAAATTACAGCTGGCTCTTGTACAGCTCCACGATCTCTTCCACGCTGGTGTCGCGGGGGTTGCCCGGACGGCAGGCGTCGGCAAATGCGGACTCGGCAAGGAACTGGATATCCTCTTCCTTCAGGATGCCGTGCAGGTTTGCGGGGATGCCCACATCGGCGCTCAGCTGCTTGACGGCGGCGATGGTGGCGTCGGCGGCTTCCACATCGTTCATCTCGTCGATGCCCTTTACGCCCATGGCCTTGCCCACGGCACGGTAACGCTCACCGGCAACGGTCTTGTTGTACTCCAGACCCACCGGCAGCAGGATCGCGCAGGCCACACCGTGGGGCGTATCGTACAGGGCGGACAGGCCGTGTGCCATGGAGTGGACGATGCCCAGACCCACATTGGAGAAGCCCATGCCGGCGATGTACTGGCCCAGAGCCATGCCCTCGCGGCCTTCCGGGGTGTTCTGCACTGCGCCGCGCAGGCTCTGGCTGATGAGCTTGATGGCTTCCAGATGGAACATATCGGAGATGACGCAGTGGCCCTTGGTGATGTAGCCCTCGATGGCGTGGGTCAGAGCGTCCATGCCGGTGGCGGCGGTCAGGCCCTTGGGCATGGAGGACATCATATCGGGGTCAACCACAGCGATCTCGGGGATATCGTTGGTATCCACGCAGACAAACTTGCGCTTCTTCTCCACATCGGTGATGACGTAGTTGATAGTGACCTCAGCAGCGGTGCCGGCGGTGGTGGGAACAGCGATGGTGAACACAGCGTGCTTCTTGGTGGGAGCAACGCCTTCCAGAGAGCGGACATCCGCAAACTCGGGGTTGTTGATGATGATGCCGATGGCCTTTGCGGTATCCATGGAGGAGCCGCCGCCGATGGTCACGATGCAGTCAGCCTCAGCAGCCTTGAAAGCGGCCACGCCGTCCTGCACGTTGGCAATGGTGGGGTTGGGCTTGATCTCGCTGTAAACGGTGTAGGCAAAACCGGCTGCATCCAGCAGGTCAGTCACCTTTTTGGTGACGCCGAACTTGATCAGGTCCGGGTCGGAGCAGACGAAAGCCTTCTTGTAGCCGCGGGCGGTCAGTTCGGGAACGATGTTCTCGATGGCACCGTGGCCATGGTAGGAAATGGTATTCAGAACGATGCGGTCAGCCATAATATTTATCCTCCAAACTTTTTTCCGCCGCTTGGCGGGCGGAACTCTCTGTCCCTCAGCATAGCACATCGTCAAAAAATTTGCAATGTGAAATTGTTTGAATTTATTGTAAATTTTTGTGGTTGTAGAATCGTTTCTGGCTGTTTTCTCCAATTTTCCGCAACTTCAGCGGTTCATTCTCTTTTTATTCCGGGCAAATCCTGCTATACTGAAAGGCAGAAAAACCATGCAGGAGGTCTGCTCATGTCCAAATACATCCTTGCCCTCGATCAGGGCACCACAAGCTCCCGCGCCATCCTGTTTGACGAAAAGCAGAACATTGCCGCCGTCAGCCAGAAGGAGTTCACCCAGTTTTACCCCAAAGAGGGCTGGGTGGAGCACAACCCCATGGAGATCTGGTCCAGCCAGTATGCCGTGATGATGGAGGTGATCGCCCAGAGCAACATCCGCGCGGCGGATCTTGCTGCCATTGGCATCACCAACCAGCGCGAGACCACCATTCTGTGGGACAAAGCCACCGGGATGCCCATCTACAACGCCATTGTGTGGCAGTGCCGCCGCACTGCGCCCATCGTGGACGGGCTGGTAAAACAGGGCCTTTCCGAACACATCAAAAAGGCCACCGGCCTTTTGCCGGATGCCTATTTTTCCGCCACGAAGATCCGCTGGATATTGGATCATGTGGAAGGCGCGCAGCAGCGGGCCGAGAAAGGCGAAATTTTGTTTGGCACTGTGGATAGCTGGCTTTTGTGGAAGCTGACCGGCGGGGCCGTGCACGCCACCGACGTGACCAACGCCTCCCGCACCATGCTGTTCGATATCCACAAACTGGATTGGGATGATACACTGCTCAAGGCGCTGAATATTCCCCGGGCCATGCTGCCCGAGGTGCGCTCTTCCAGCGAAATTTACGGCTATACCGAAATTCAGGGCGTGCGGGTGCCCATTGCGGGCATGGCAGGCGACCAGCAGGCTGCGCTGTTCGGCCAGACCTGCTTTGACGCGGGCGAAGCAAAAAACACCTACGGCACCGGCTGCTTTTTGTTGATGAACACCGGCGAGACCCCCTGCGAGAGCCGCAACGGCCTTGTTACCACCATTGCGGTGGGGCTGGGCGGAAAGGTGCAGTACGCGCTGGAAGGCTCGGTGTTCGTGGGCGGTGCGGTCATTCAGTGGCTGCGGGATGAGCTGCGGCTGTTCAGCGAGAGCCGCGACGCGGAGTATTACGCCCAGAAGGTGCCGGACAACGGCGGCGTGTATCTGGTGCCGGCGTTCACCGGCCTTGGTGCACCCAACTGGGACATGCACGCCCGCGGCTGCATCGTGGGCATCACCCGCGGCACCCGCCGGGAGCACATCATCCGTGCAGCGCAGGAGTCCATTGCCTATCAGGTGGCGGACCTTGTGCACGCCATGGAAGCCGACACCGGGCTGGAGCTTTCCTCCCTCAAGGCAGACGGCGGCGCCAGCCGGGACCGCTTTTTAATGCAGTTCCAAGCCGATATCATTGGCCGCCGGGTGCGCCGCCCGGCCATCCGGGAGACCACCGCCTTGGGCGCCGCGTATCTGGCCGGCCTTGCGGTGGGCGTGTGGAAAAACCGCGGCGAGCTGCGCCAGCTCTGGGAGTGCGAGACTGTGTACGAGCCCGCCATGGACGCTGCCCGGCGGGAAAAACTGCTGCACCAGTGGCACCGCGCCGTGCAGCGCAGCCTTGCATGGGACGAGGAAGAATAATTTGCATCCGTTGCCATAGCCATCGCTTTTGTGGGGAAAAGAGGGTATACTAGGGGCATGTTATAGAGAAGCGACCTCTATTTATACTAGAGGAGCTGTTGCAAAATAGCTCTTTGAAAAAATCATGCACAAAACCCGGAACCTTTTCTCGGCCAAAATGGCTCAAAAGGGTTCCGGGCTTCTGATTTTACGCTATTTTTTTGTGCAGGCTGCTATCACATTTTTGTTTTGCAGCAGCCGCTTTCTTTGCATTTTCAACACTCGTCGTACTGTTTTTGCAGGTAGTTCAGGCACTCTACCGAATTCTCGGGGGTAGTGTTTTCCAGCGTGGCAAAAATGTAGGGCTTTTCCTGCTTTGCAAAGCGCAGGATGGTGCGGTAGTCCTCCATGCCGCCCTGCCCGGCGCCGGTGGCAGCCAGCTGTCCGCCCGCGTCCTTGCGCAGGAAATCCTTGAAGTGGATCATGGCGATATCCTTGCCCAGCAGCTCGATGGCCTCGGCGAACACTTCCTCGCGGCGGTCCACATTTTCCATGTTCAGCAGGTTGACCGGGTCGAACAGGATCTGCAAATTCGGGCTGCCGATCTCGTCCAGCACGGTGCGGGCGCGCTTGGCGTCATACACGATGTGCTTGACCACCGGCTCAATGGCAATGGTCACGCCGTACTGCTCGGCGCAGCGCACCACCGGCTTGAAGTTCCGGATAAAAGTGGCAAGGGCGGCATCGCTGCGGCACTCCGGGCAGAACTTGTACTCCGCATTGGGTGCGCCGGTCTCGGTGCCCACCATTCCGCAGCCCAGCAGGCTTGCAAAGCGGATGTGGGCATAGTATTTTTCCTGAATGGCGTGCAGGGCATCCGCATCCGGGTGGGCAAGGTTCAGGTAGTTGCCCAGCACGGCAATATCGATGCCGTTTTTCTCAAACAGATGCCGCAGGTACAGCGCATAGCCGGGGGTCAGGGCGCTGGGCGTGCAGGGCAGCTCCTTGATGGATTTGCTCAGGGCCACATGGGCGCAGGTGAAGCCCTTCCGGCGCACCAGCGGCAGCACCTGTTCAACGGGCAGCTTTTCCGCGTCGTGCAGACGCAGGCCGAATTGGATCATGGAAAATATCCTCCTTTGCCGCGCAAAGCGCGGGGTCACGTTGGCTTTATTATACACGAAAACCGCCGCCCATGGAACCGCCCAAACCAAAAAAGAGCACCGCTTTGCACCGTAAATGGCACAAAGGATGCTCTTTTTGCAAATCTGGTCCTGAAAGATGCGGCTCTTTCTCAGCGCCGGTACTTTGCAGCGGCCTGCAGGCGCTGCATCGCGCGGTCGAGCGCGATCTTGCTCTGATAATATTCATGCATGCTCTGCTGATGCTGCAAACGCTCCTCGGCACGGATGCGGGCAGCCTCGGCACGGTTCTTGTCGATATCCTCCGGGCGCTCGGCGCTGTCCACCAGCACCATCACGTAGGCAGGCGTCACCTCGGCAATGCCGTCGCCTACCAGGATGTCCCGGCTTTCACCGTTCACCTCAAAGTGCAGGATGCCCATGTGGATGGCCACCAGCACCGGGCTGTGTCCGGCCTGTATGCCGTACACGCCATCGCTGATGGGCAGCACAAGGTCTTCGCAATCGCCCTGATAGTACTCACCGCTGGACGCAGTGATGTTCAGCATGAACTTGTTCATCAGACGGCACCGCCCTTTTCCTCAGCCAGCTTTTCCGCTGCCTTCTGGCGGGCATCTTCCAGCGTACCAACGTTGAAGAAGGCCCACTCGGGCAGGTCGTCGGCCTCACCGTCCACGATGGCGGCAAAGCCGCGCACGGTGTCGGCCAGCGGCACATACTTGCCCTTCAGGCCGGTAAAGTTCTCGGCCACCGCAAAGGGCTGGGAGAGGAACTTTTGCAGCTTGCGGGCGCGGGCCACGGTGAGCTTGTCGTTCTCGTCCAGCTCGTCCATGCCCAGAATGGCAATGATGTCCTGCAACTCCTGATAGCGCTGCAAAATGGACTGCACCTTGCGGGCCACGCGGTAGTGCTCCTCGCCCACGATGTCTGCTTCCAGAATGCGGGAGGTGGAAGCCAGCGGGTCCACAGCCGGGTAAATGCCCTGCTCCACGATCTTACGGGACAGCACGGTGGTGGCGTCCAGATGTGCAAAGGTGGTGGCGGGGGCCGGGTCGGTCAGGTCGTCGGCGGGGACGTAGACGGCCTGCACCGAGGTGATGGAGCCTTCCTTGGTGGAAGTGATGCGCTCCTGCAAAGCACCCAGCTCGTTGGCCAGCGTGGGCTGGTAGCCCACGGCAGAGGGCATACGGCCCATCAGAGCGGACACCTCGCTGCCTGCCTGCACAAAACGGAAGATGTTATCAATGAACAGCAGCACGTCCTTGTGGGTCTCTTCACGGAAGTACTCTGCCATGGTCAGACCGGTCTCAGCAACACGCATACGTGCTCCGGGAGCTTCGTTCATCTGGCCAAAGACCAGCGCGGTCTTGCTCAGAACGCCGGAAGCGTTCATCTCGCCCCAAAGGTCGCAGCCCTCGCGGGAGCGCTCGCCCACGCCGGTGAAGATGGAGTAGCCGCCGTGCTCGGTGGCTACGTTGTGGATCAGTTCCTGGATCAGCACGGTCTTACCGACGCCTGCGCCGCCGAACAGACCGATCTTGCCGCCCTTTGCGTAGGGAGCCAGCAGGTCGATGACCTTGATGCCGGTCTCCAGGATCTCGGTCGCGGGCTTCTGCTCTGCAAAGCTGGGGGCCTTGCGGTGGATGGGCCAATGCGGCACATCATCCACAGAGCCCTTGCCGTCGATGGGTCTGCCCAGCGGGTCGAACATGCGGCCCAGCGTGGCTTCGCCCACCGGTGCGGTCAGGCCGTGGCCGGTAGCGGTCACGGTCATGCCCTTGCCAAGACCCTCGCTGGCGGAAAGCATGATGCAGCGCACAGTGGTCTCGTTGACATGCTGTGTCACTTCCATCGTGCGCTCGGTGCCCTCAGCGGTCACGGTAAGCGCTTCCTGCAGGGCAGGCAGCCTGCCTGCGGTGAACTGCACGTCCACCACAGGGCCGGCTACGCGAATAATAGTTCCCTGTATCATACGATTGCCTCTATACTAATTTGTAAATACGTTTTATTCCGCCCGGTTCTGCACGGCAGCCGCACCGCCGATGATCTCGGTGATCTCCTGCGTGATAGAGCCCTGACGGGTGCGGTTGTACTCCAGCTGCAGCTCACGGATCATATCGTTGGCGCTCTTTGTGGCGGAATCCATGGCGGTCATGCGGGCGCTCTGCTCTGCGCAGAAACTCTCGGTCATGGCACCAAAGATCATGCCGTGCATATAAATGGGCGCGGTCTGCTCGAACACCGTCCATGCAGACGGGAACATCTCCACCTCGCCCTTCGGATCGCCCAGACCCTTGGGAGCGGGCTGAAGATGGGCGCGGTCCAGCGGCAGAAGACGCACCATGGTGGGCTCGCTGGTCAGTGCATTCTCAATGCGGGTATAGATGAGATAGATCTCATCCAGCTTGCCGGTCTTGAAATCATCGATGGCATCCACCGTGATATCGCGGGCGCGCTGCAGCGTAGGCTCGGTAGCGCTGTAGTGGAAATCCTCCACCAGACGCGGGTCCTTGTGGTACAGGGCGCGGTAGCCGGTCTGACCGATCACATAGAACCGGTCGTTCTCATCCGCATTTTCCTTGAGGAACTTGATGATGTTCTGGTTGTAAGCGCCTGCCATGCCCTTATCTGCCGTCAGCACAATGTAGGCCCGCTTGGGGTTTGCGGTGTTGCGTTCGTGGAAGAACGGATGCACCGGCTCTTCCGGCAGGTGGGGCACCACGCGGGAAATGGTATCGCGCATACGGTTGAAGTAGGGCGACACATTCTGGTAGTTCTTACGTGCCTTGCGCAGCTTGGACGAGGAGATCAGGTACATGGCGTTCGTGATCTTCATGGTGTCCTGAATGCTCTCGATGCGCTCCTTCAGCAGCTTACTGGACGGCATGGCTGTCGCCTCCCGCATAAGCTTTCCAGGCGTTCAGGATGGCATCGACCATTTCAGGTTCCAGCTTGCCGGTGGCGGTGATCTTATCCATCGTACCGGACACATCCGCGCGGAACTGACGCACAAATGCGGAAGTTTTGGTGCGCAGCTCGGCAGTGGGCAGTTCGTCCAGCACACCGTGGGAAGCCAGCACCAGCGTGACCACCTGCTCGGCGTCGGACTTGGGCTGATACAGCGGCTGCTTGAGCATTTCCGTCAATGCCTTGCCGTGGTCCAGCTGGCGGCGGGTCTCTGCATCCAGATCAGAGCTGAACTGTGCAAAGGACTCCATATCCTTGTACTGTGCCAGCTCGATGCGCAGGTTGGCGTTGGCCTTTTTCATGGCCTTGGTCTGGGCAGCGCCGCCCACACGGGACACCGACAGACCCACGTTGACGGCCGGGCGGTTGCCTGCATTGAACAGGGCGCTCTCAAGGAAGATCTGGCCATCGGTGATGGAAATGACGTTGGTGGGGATGTAGGCCGAAACATCGCCTGCCTGCGTCTCAACGATGGGCAGTGCGGTGATGGAGCCGCCGCCAAGCGCGTCGCTCATGCGGCAGGAGCGCTCCAACAGGCGGGAGTGCAGATAGAACACATCGCCGGGATACGCTTCACGGCCCGGAGAGCGGCGCAGCAGCAGAGAGATGGCACGGTAGGCCACTGCATGCTTGGACAGATCATCGTAAACGATCAGCACGCTCTTGCCTTTGCTCATGAAGTACTCGGCCAGTGCGGTACCGGCATAGGGTGCAATGTACTGTAGCGGAGCGGAGTCCGAAGCGGTAGCAGCCACGATGGTGGTGTAGCTCATAGCACCGTGCTTCTGCAGGTCGCCTGCCACGCGGGCGATGGAAGAAGCCTTCTGGCCGATGGCCACATAGATGCACAGCACACCGGTGTCCTTCTGGTTCAGGATGGCATCGGTAGCAATAGAGGTCTTACCGGTCTGGCGGTCGCCGATGATCAGTTCACGCTGGCCGCGGCCGATGGGGAACATGGAGTCGATGGCGAGGATGCCGGTGTGGAGCGGAGTATCCACGCTCTGACGCTCCAGAATGCCGGGGGCCCGCTTTTCGATGGGGTTGTAGCCCACAGCCTCGATAGGGCCTTTGCCGTCGATGGGCTCGCCCAGCGGGCTGATGACACGGCCCAGAAAGGCATCGCCCACCGGGATGCCGGCACGCTTGCCGCTGCGGGTCACCAGAGTGCCCACGCCCACCTTCTCGATATCGTCGAACAGCATGACACCCAGATGATCGGGTTCCACACTTTCCACCATGCCCTTTGCACCGGTGTCAAAGGTAACGATCTCGCCGTAAACGGCCTTGTCCATGCCCTTGACATCCACAACGCCGTCGGCGGCGGAAATGACCGTACCGCCCTCAGAAGCCTCGGCAGCGGGCTTGTAGTCCTCTGCGCGGGTCTGCATGGTGGCAAGATCGGGGGTGCCTGCGGTGATGGTCTCCAGCATATGCTTTGCGGAGTTGTCGATCACCTGATCGCCCACCTGCAGCACATAGCCGGAGATCAGCTCCGGCTCCACGCTGACGGTGATCACCACCTCAGCGCCGTACTGCTTTTTGAGCTGGGTTCGGATGCGCTGCAGCGCCTCCTCAGAGGGAGTGCGGGCGCAGTGCAGATATGCTTTCAAGGTCTCAGCTGCGCTTGCCATCGCTGTCCCCCGCTTTCTGCAGCAGGTCGTCCAGCAAACGGGCATCGTCCTGCTGCGTCAGGTTGCGTTCCAGCACCTTGGCGCACACGGTACGGGTCAGGTCAGCGATCTGAGCATCGGCCTGACGCAGCTTGCTGGCACGCTCTGCCTCTGCAGCTGCCTTGCCCTCGGCCACGATGGCATCGGCCTGACGCTGTGCATCGGCCAGCAGCTGTTCTTTCTGTTTCTCAGCCAGCTGCTCACTTGCCTCGCGGCGGGCAGCAGCTTCCACATCCACATTGTGCAGCTTGTCTTCCGCTGCATTCAAGGCAGCCTGTGCCTTGTTCTTTGCTTCCTGCGCATCAGCCATGCTTGCATCCACCATCTGCTGGCGCTTTGCGATCACATCCTGAACAGGCTTGAACAGGAACTTACGCAGCAGCGCATACATGATGAGGACGTTCACAACGGTCCACAGCAGGTTCAAATCCAATTTCAGCATTCGTACGCGCCTCCGTTACTGACCCAGGAACAGGATGATCAGCAGTGCAACGACGAAGCCGAAAATTGCAGTACCTTCTGCCAGAGCAGCGCCCAGCAGCAGGTTCGTCTGGATCTTGCTGGAAGCTTCCGGCTGACGGCTGATAGCCTCAGCTGCCTTGCCAGTTGCAATACCAATACCAATACCACCGCCAATGCCGGTCAGCGCTGCAATGCCAGCGCCCAGAGCAACCAATCCGCTCATAGTTAAATCTCCTTTTTAATTTGAAATAAGTAAAAGTTTTGGTTTATTCCTCTTCGTCGCCGATGGTCTCTTTCATAAACAGCGAAGTCAGGAACACGAACACGTAGGTCTGGATCAGACCATCGAACAGGTCAAAGTACAGGCTGAACACCGCCGGGACGAACACAGGCACCACAAGCTTGATCAGCTCCATGATAACGAATGCACCCAGCACATTGCCGAACAGTCGCATGCACAGGCTGGTGGGGCGAATGGCGATCTCGAGGATGTTCATGGGGGTCATGACCGGGGTGGGCGCGGCAAGGCTCTTGAGGAAGCCAACGCCGCCGCGTGCACGGATGCCGGCACCCTCGATCAGCACGATGCTCATCAGCGCCAGCGCTGCGGTCACATCCAAATCCTTCGTGGGGGGCTTGACACCGAACACACCGATCAGGTTCGAGAAGGCGATGTAGATGGCTACGGTCATCAGATACGGCACATAGCACTTGTTCTTTTCGCCCAGCAGACCTACAAAGAAATTGTTGCCGGCGGTGTAGGCCATTTCCAGCACAGCCTGACGCTTGCTGATATGGTCCACCTTCAGGTTCCGGGTAAGCAGGATAGAGCCAATGACGACGATCAGCATGATCACCCAGCTGATGACCACGGATTCCGGGATCTGCAGCGGGCCGACCTTGACATACTCGACAGTCAGCTCTTCCATCAGGGCTTTGGTCAGATTGCTCAATTTATTTTTCCTCCTTCCTGAAGAATGAGTTTTCTTGGGGGCAAGGTGCCATGCCGGTGTACGGCATAGCGGCCTTCTTATCGCTCGAAGAAAGGCGCAGCTTTGTGAAAAAAGTAAGGAAGGCGTTCGGCTCTGTCCGGTCACGCCCTCCCTCCTGCACGGATCACTTCGTCTTTTTTCGTTGTGTATGATAGTACGATTGACGAAAATTGGCAAGTGGCTTTGTGCACATTCTACATTTTAGGTGATTCTACTGCATTGATATATTAAAAAAGTTGTGCATCTTGTCCAGTAAAGTGTCCTTTGAATGTACTTTTCCCACAAATTTCTTAGCCAATTCTTAGGTTTCGATGGTTTTTTCAGGGCATTCCGGAAAATATTTCCATCAAAAATGCCCCATTGTACATGCTTTATATGCCCGATATATAAAATTCGTATAGGTGTCTTGTCCGTTATTCCGTCCAGTTCTATACATATTTATTATGGTTCCATCCCCGGGAGCTATCAGTCCGTCTGCTTTTCGCCCCGGCGGAACACCAGCCGGAAGATGGCACGGGTAAGCGGGCCGCAGTACAGCAGCTGCCAGCACAGGGCCATGGGCATATTGCAGCCCCAGGTATGCACCCAGGTGCCAAAGCCGGGTTCTTTAAACAGCACCGTTGCGATCAGGCTCATCACCGGGCACATGATGCACACGATCATCAGCGAGATGGCATAGGTGATGAACTGCGGACGATCTGTGGGCCGCATGAACATAAACGCCAATCGGGTGGCCAGTTTCTCCACCACGAAAAATTCCAGTACGCAGGCAATGGGAACCATGATCGGCATCTCGTGCAGAGCCATGACAAAGGTGGCATTGGTGACACCGCCTGTGTTCAGCGCCACATTGTAAACGATCATGCCATAGACCATAATGGCAGCCATGACAATGGTAAAGATGATACGTTCCGGTAAAGTTTTAGGCATTTTGATTGTGTCTCCGTTTCTTTTATGTGTAAATTTTTGCCGCAAAAAAGCCGTCCCGCGAAACTTTCATCTCGCGGGGCGGCGGCGACTACCATTCATTGGCGCTATTTTAGCACAAATCGATCTGACGCATAATACCCTGTGGACACTTTCTCCCGTTTTGCGCAAAATCCTCCACAAACGGCCCGGAACTTCTGGGCAGCTTTGCTGTGACTTCCCCGGCAGGTAATATTTCTTCCGGACGTATCCCGCTGGAAAATTCCAGTGTTTCGGTCAACGGCTCTTCCTGCTACTGGTACGTGGCCTCCGATCACAACGCGGTTGCATCCTCGCCGGACAGCCTGCGGCTGGAGGGTATGAGCTACCCCATCAACTTGATTGGTTAAACTTCTCTGATATATCAAAAGTGTTGTGCAGTTTGTCCAATAAACGCCCTCGGATACGTACTTTTTTCACAAATTTCTTAGCTGATTCTTAGTTTTCTCCGGCTTTTTCAGGGCATTCCGGCAAATGTTTCCAGTCAAAATGCCCTGCTGTATATGGTTCGTATGCCAGACATATCAAAATCGTATCGGCATCTCATCCGATATCACATCCGGCCCTATACATATTTACTATAAGTTCATACTGCACTGCAAGGCTGGGTCTATGCTGAGGTCCTGCCGCACGTGGAATATACAACGCTGTGAAAAAACACTTTGTGACGCAATAAAACCAGACGGGATTTTTTGTGGGAATTGTAGAATATCACGCTGAAAACTGTGCAGAGTTGCCAACAAAATTCGCCAAAACGTGTTGATATTGAGAAAAACGCTTTCATTTCGTTTACAAAACGGTTACAAGCTGGTATACTTTATAACAGTGAATGCCAAGAAGCTTTGGAGACCGAAAGGAGTACCTGCCCGTGAATACCGCTGCACCGTCACAATTCCGTAAAAAACTGCTGGGCTTTGTGCTGACAATGGTGGTTTTGCTCACCTGCCTGCCGGCAGCTTTCGCAGTTGACCTGAATGTGGACGCTGGCTTCTACTTCAAGCAGAGCCGCGGCGGTACCTGCACGCTGGCATCGGCAGCTATGATGCTGCGCCGCCGTGCATACTTTGACGGCCTGAACGACTGGTCCACCGTAACGGAAAACAGTGTCCGCTCCACGGCATGGGCCAACGGCCTTTCCCATAGCTTTACATACAAGGAAATGCAGGTGGGCTACGGCACCCTGCCTTCCCGCAAACAGGAAAAGATCCAGACCCTGATCACCCTGCTTTCGCAGCACCCGGAGGGCATCGTGCTGTATGACCGCAGCCAGCCCCATGCACTGCTGTTGACCGATTACACCAATGGCACCTTCTACTGCTCCGACCCGGCAGGTAATATTTCTTCCGGACGTATCCCGCTGGAAAATTCCAGTGTTTCGATCAACGGCTCTTCCTGCTACTGGTACGTGGCCTCCGATCACAACGCGGTTGCATCTTCGCCGGACAGCCTGCGGCTGGAGGGTATGAGCTACCCCATCAACATCCATGCAGGCAAGGGCATGGCCCTGACCGGCACTGCGAACGCTGCACTGGGCATGACGCTGACCGATGTTCAGGTGGCAGTTCTGGATGAGAACGACCAGACCGTGCTCACCGCGGATGCGGCACCCAACACGGTGAGCTTCTCCTTTAAAACGCTGGACAGTGCCGTCCGCTTTGGCGACCTGCCCGCAGGCAGCTACACCTACATGGTAGTTGTGACCGACTCCAATGGGGATAACCTCTGCTTTACCAGCGACTTTACCGTTTCGGACGGCTCTGCAAGCACCGGAACTTATTGGTCGGTAAAAGATACCGAGGGTGCCAAGCTGCTGGACAGCTTGCAGGAAGCAGAAACTGCTTTTGCAAACGCTACCGAATCTACATGGAGCTGGCTGACTGGATTGTTCCATTAAAGCAAAACGAAGGGGCTGTTGCAAAATAGCTTCCTGAAAAAACAATGCACAAAACCCGGAACCTTTTCGGGGCCAAAATGGCTCAAAAAGGGTTCCGGGTTTCTGATTTTGCGCTATTTCTTTGTGCAAAGTGCTATCGCATTTTTATTCTGCAACAGCCCCTGTTGCTGTATTTGAAACTTATTTTAATGTGCCGTCCAGCACCTGATTGTAATACCACGGTTTGGGGGCATGGAAGGTCTTGCCGCTGAGGAAGGCAAAGTCCGGCTGGTTGAAGCGGGGCATGGTAAGTTCCCAAGCGCACAGGGCCTGATACCTGAGCTTCAGCTCGCGGTTGGCGGTGTTGTTGCCGTACTTACTGTCGCCGAGGATCGGGCAGCCGATGCTGGCCATGTGAGCGCGGATCTGATGGGTGCGGCCGGTGATCAGCTGCACCTTCAGCAGGGCCAGACGGCCGGAGACGGCAATGGTCTCGTACCGGGTCTCCACTTCCTTGGCACCGGGCTGCTTGTCCTCCACGATCTTTACGATGCCGCGGTCGGCATCCTTGAGCAGATAGCCGGCCAGCGTGGCATCCGGCGGGGTCGGACGGCCGAAGGTGACGCAGAGGTAGGTCTTTTTCACCTCGCGGTTCTTGATGGCTGCAAGGAACAGCTCTTCGGCCTCCGGAGTCTTGGCAACGATGACAAGGCCGCTGGTGCCGGTGTCCAGCCGGTGGCACAGGGCGGGAGTATACAGGTCGTTTTCCTTGTACTCGCCCTGCTGGTTCAGGTAGAGCAGGGTACGGTTCAAAAGGGTGTCGTCCTCCGGGCCGTCCACGGCAAGGCCGGCGGGCTTGTTCACAATGACGATCTGCGGGCAGTCGTACACCACCTGTGCCGGGCCGCGGGCGTTCTTCCACGCCGGGCCGTCCACGCGCTTGTCTGCGTCCAGCACTTCGTCCAGAATGAACAGCTTGATCTCGTCACCGGCCATCACGCGGGTGGAAAGCGGCTGCTTTTTGCCGTTCAGCTTGATCTTGTTCTCCCGCAGGGCCTTGTTCAGGCGGCCCGGGGTCAAGGCAGGGAACTGCTGGGTCAGATAGTTGTCCAGCCGGGTAGGGGCAAGACACTTTACTTTTAAAATCTTCACGGAATATTCCTCTCTATTATAAAATAAGAATGTGCTTTCAATATTTTTATTGTAGCGGAACAGGCCCGCTGCGTCAAGCACGGCAGACTGAAAATTTTGTCCAAACCCGTTGACAAACGCCCGGCTCATGCTATAATTTAACTGTACGCGGAAAGAACTGTGTGCTTTCCGCATGTGCATGAATATTATGACAGATGGCAATGATGGGGTCAGAAATGTACACCGCCGTTCAGAGAGAGCGCTTCCAGCTGCAAGGCGTTCCGGTCGGTTCCATTTTGCGCCGCCCCGGAGCTTCCGGCGACACAAGTCGGACGCAGCGCAGCGTTAACGCGCCGAAAGCGGCAGGGGACACATTTTATCCTTTGCAATTTGGGTGGTACCACGGAGCAGTTTACAGGCAGCCTCGTCCCTTTTGGGATGGGGCTGTTTTTTGTTTTTCTGCGCCCACCCGCCCCGTCTGCCATAATCATAAATCTGACGTGCAAACGCCAAGGACAATCGAGGAGAGAAAACCTATGCAATGGACCGGTTTGAATGAACTGCGTGAAAAGTACCTGAGCTTCTTTGAGAGCAAGGGCCACCTGCGTCTGGACAGCTTCCCGCTGGTGCCCAAGAACGACCCCAGCCTGCTGCTGATCAACAGCGGCATGGCCCCCATGAAAAAGTGGTTTCTGGCTCAGGAGGAGCCGCCCCGTCACCGCGTGACCACCTGCCAGAAGTGCATCCGTACCCCGGATATCGAGCGCGTGGGCATCACTGCCCGCCACGGCACCTTCTTTGAGATGCTGGGCAACTTCTCCTTCCAGGATTACTTCAAGGAAGAGGTCATTCCCTGGGCATGGGAGTTCCTGACCAGTGACGAGTGGATGGCCATTCCGAAGGACCGCCTGCACATCTCTGTGTACGAAGAGGACGACGAGGCTTACGATATCTGGACCAAGAAGGTGGGCATTGCCCCCGACCACATGGTGCGTCTGGGTAAGGAAGACAACTTCTGGGAGCATGGCTCCGGCCCCTGCGGCCCCTGCTCCGAGATCTACTTTGACCGCGGCCCCGAGTACGGCTGCGGCAAGCCGACCTGCGGCGTGGGCTGCGACTGCGACCGCTATATGGAGATCTGGAATCTGGTGTTCAGCCAGTTCGATGCCGACGGCAAGGGCCACTACGAGCGTCTGGCACGCCCCAACATCGATACCGGCATGGGTCTGGAGCGTCTGGCCTGCGTGATGCAGGGCGTGGGCAACCTGTTCGAGGTGGATACCGTCCAGAGCGTGCTGCACCATGTGGAGCACATCGCCAACAAGACCTACGGCGAAGACCCCAAGAACGATATCTCCATCCGCGTCATTACCGACCACATCCGCAGCTGCACCTTCATGGTGTCCGACGGCATCCTGCCTTCCAACGAGGGCCGCGGCTACGTGCTGCGCCGCCTGCTGCGCCGTGCTGCCCGCCATGGCCGGATGCTGGGCATCAACCGCCCGTTCCTGGTGGAGCTGGTGGAGACCGTGATCCAGTCCAGCGAGAGCGCATACCCCGAGCTGCGCGAGCATGAGGCTTATATTAAGAAGGTCATCGGCACCGAGGAGGCAAACTTTGCCCGTACCATCGACGCCGGCATGAACATCCTGAACAACATGATCGACGGTCTGGAAAAGGCACACCAGCACCTGCTGAAGGGTCTGGATGTGTTCAAGCTGAACGACACCTTCGGCTTCCCGCTGGATCTGACCAAAGAGATCGCTGCGGAGCAGGGCATCGAGATCGATGAGGACGGCTTCCACGCCGAAATGACCAAGCAGAAGGAGCGTGCCCGCGCCGAGCGCCTGAAGAAGAACATCTCCGGCTGGAGCGAGGACCTGTTTGGCGCTCTGGATGCAGAGCCCACCGTCTTTACCGGCTACACCACCCTCACCGACAAGGCCGCTGTTGTGGCCCTGAGCGACGAGGAGACCCTGACCGATGCCATCGCAACCGATGAGCAGGCCAAGGATGATGTGCTGGTGGTGCTGGATAAGACCCCCTTCTACGCCGAGATGGGCGGCCAGACCGCTGACCACGGTGTGCTGGTGGGCGACGGCTGCACCCTGCATGTGCTGGACGTGAAAAAGACCCCCAAGGGCTACTATGTGCACACCTGCGTGCTGGAAAACGGCATCGTGAAGGTGGGCGATGTGCTCACCGCCAAGGTGGACAAAGAGTATCGCATGGCCATTGCCCGCAACCATACCGCCACCCATCTGTTGCAGGCAGCTCTGCGTGAAGTGCTGGGCGACCATGTGCATCAGGCCGGTTCCTATCAGGATGCCGAGATCACCCACTTTGACTTCACCCACTTCAGCGCGGTCACGCCCGAAGAGCTGGCCCGCGTGGAGAAGATCGTCAACGACAAGATCTTCGAGGGCCTGAACGTTACCGTGAACGAGATGCCCATTGAGGAAGCCAAGAAGCTGGGCGCAATGGCTCTGTTTGGTGAGAAGTACGGCAAGATGGTCCGCGTGGTCGATATCGAGGGCTGGTCCACCGAGTTCTGCGGCGGCACCCACGTCAAGAACACCGCCCAGATCGGCTGCTTCAAGATCATCAGCGAGGCTTCTGTGGCTGCCGGCATCCGCCGCATCGAAGCTGTCACCGGCAAGAACCTGCTCATCCGTGCAAACTTGCAGGAGGCTATGCTGCACACCGTGGCAAACACCCTGAAGGCAAACAACGTCACCGCTCTGCCCGTCCGTGCCGAGGCCGTGATGGCTGAGAACAAGGCTCTGGCCAAGGAACTGGAAGAGATCAAGGCACAGGTCGCCGCCTCCAAGGTGACCAGCCTGTTCGACGATGCCGAGGAGATCGGCGGCGTGAAGATCGCTTCTGCTTACTTCACCGGCACTAGCGGCGACACCCTGCGCGGCATGTGCGATACCATCCGCGACAAGGCTGTGAAGCCCGCTGTGGCTGTGCTGGTGGGCAAGGCTGAGGATAAGATCACCATGGCTGTCACTGTGACCAAGCAGGCACAGGAAAAGGGCCTGAAGGCTGGCGCTCTGGTCAAGGAGATCGCTGCCATCGCCGGCGGCAAGGGCGGCGGCAAGCCGGACTTTGCAATGGCCGGCCTGAAGGACGAGACCAAGATCGACGAAGCTCTGGCTGCTGTCAGCGCCATCGTCAAGAAGGCTCTGGGCGAATAATAAAACGGGGTCCGCTCTCTCAGGCCCGGCTCCCCCCTTTGGGAGAAACGGCACGGCGTAAGCCGTGACGGAGAGAGCGGGAACGTTTATAAAATATCAGGAAGGAGTTGTTCCCCATGGAAGATTGTCTGTTTTGCATGATCGCGGAGGGCAAGATCCCCTCCAAGAAGCTGTACGAGGACGAGCAGGTGGTGGCGTTCTACGACATCAACCCGCAGGCCAAGGTGCACTTTCTGGTGGTGCCCAAAAAGCACATCACCTCTGCTGCTGCGCTGACCGAAGAGGACGGCGCACTGCTGGGCCATATCTTTGCAGTGATCGCAAAGCTGGCTGCGGAGCAGGGCCTGAACAACGGCTACCGCGTCATTTCCAATGTTGGCGAGGACGCAGGCCAGACCGTGAAGCATCTGCATTTCCATGTTCTGGGCGGCGAAAAGCTGCCCGTCTGATTCCAAAAAAGGGAGAGCGTTGAATTATGGCTGAGACTTATACCCTGCATGTTGCAGGCCTGACCCGTGAGCTGACCATCTGCAAGGTGAATGACCACATGGACATTGCGGCTTTTATCATGCTGGGGGACGCCGAGCTGACCGTGGCTGCTGCCACCGAGCTGCTGAAAAAGTGCCCTGACTTTGATATCCTGCTGACCGCTGAGGCCAAGGGCATCCCTCTGGCCCACGAGATGAGCCGCCAGAGCGGCAAGCCCTACGTCTGTGCACGCAAGGGCGAAAAGCTGTATATGACCGACCCCGTGGTGGTGGAGGATCAGTCCATCACCACTGCCGGCAAGCAGAAGCTGGTCATCGACCGCAAGGAGCTGGACAAGATGAGCGGCAAGCGCGTTCTGGTGGTGGACGATGTGATCTCCACCGGCGGCTCCCTCAAGGCTCTGGATGCATTGGCCGAGCAGACCCAGTGCACCATCGTGGGTCAGGCCGCTGTTCTGGCCGAGGGTGATGCAGCCGAGCGCAAGGATATCATCTTCCTTGAGCCGCTGCCCCTGTTCTTCCACTAAGCTGTCATGCGCCGCCCGCTCTGCGTTTTCTGCGCTGGAATGCTGGGTGTGGAGCTGGTGTGCGCCTTTTTGCCGCAGACGGAACTTTTTGTGCCGTTTGCGGCATTTTTTGTTGCCGTTTGTCTGGTGCTGTGCATCTTCGATGCTGCCCGCAAAGCGGCGCTTTGCATCCTGCTGGGTGCTGCGGTGGGCATGGCGGCGGTGGTGCACACGGCAAGCCGGCTGGAGCGCATCCGTGTGCAATACGCAGGCCGTCCGCTGCTGCTGACGGCAGAGGTGGAAAGCGTAGCGGGATCCTATTATCCCGGCATCGTGGATGCAGTTTTGCATGTGGAAGCAGCAAACGGTGCAAAAGCGTCCTTCCGGGTGGAGTGCGACGCGCTGCCGCAGTGCGAAGCCGGGGACCGGGTGCAGGGCCGGTTTGTGCTGTCCGCTCCGGTGCAGGCAGACCGGGCCGGCCTGTATGCAGACGGCATTGCCTTGCAGGCGGATCTGTGCGAGGATACGCCCGGCTTTGCCGTTCTGGGGCAGAGCGGCAGTTTCCGCGCCCGCACCCGGCGGATGCAGAAAACCCTCAGCGCATCCCTGCGCCGCCGCATGGACGGCAAGACCGGCGGCGTGCTGGCTGCTATGACCGTGGGCGACCGCAGCTATCTTTCCTCTGCCATGCGCAGCGCCTACCGCGGCGCGGGCCTAGCCCATGTGCTGGTGGTAAGCGGAATGCATGTGTCTATTTTGTGCGGCGAGGTGTTCCGTGTGAACCGACGCCGCAAAACGGAACACAGCTACGCACTGCTGCGGCTGAAAGCGGTATGGAAGGTCCTGCTTGCGTTGGTGCTGATGGGCGTGACCGGGTTTACGCCCTCGGTGCGCCGGGCAGCGGTGGCGGTCTGGGTCGGCGCGCTGGGCGTTTGGGTGTACGGCCCGCCGGATACCCTTACCTCGCTGGCCGTGGCCGGTGCTGCCATGACGGCGGGCAACAGCTATGCTGTATGCGATGTGGGTTTTGAGCTTTCGTTTGCGGCGGTGATCGGCGCTTTTGCCGGGTCGCAGTGCTATAACCGCCTGCGCAGGGCATACGCTTGGCACAGAAGAAAGCGGCACCGCCCAGCCGCCAACGGCTGGCAGAACAAAATGGCCGCGATGCTCTGGTCGGTGTGCGATTCGGTCTGCGTGGCCGTCTGTGCTTCGGCAGCCACCTTTCCGGTGCTGGTACTGCGCGGCTTGAGCGTCAGCGTGTGGGCAGTGGTGTCCAGCGTGGCGGTGCTGTGGCTCATCCAGCCCATGATGCTGCTGGGCCTTGGCACGGCATTCACCGGGCTGGTGCCGGTGTTTGCACCATTGTATGCCCTCTTGGCCCGGGCCGCCGCTGCGCTGACCGGCCTTTTGAACCGCTGGTCGGTCTGGCTCAGTGCAAAGCCGGGCGCGGGCATTTATTTTGACGGTGCCTACGCCGTGTTTGTCTGCCTGCTGCTCACCGCACTGTTCTGGCTGGCCGTCTGCCGCAGGACCCGCCTGCGCACAGCTGTGCCTTGCATTGTGATCACGGCAGCGCTGGCCATCGGGCTGGGCAATGCGCTCAACCGGGATGTGGTGCACATCGACCTTGTGGGCAGTGCCAATGCACCGGCGGTGGTGGTCACGCAGAATGACACCGCAGTGGTGCTGTTCCGGGGCGGCAGTTCCACCCAGAACGCGGTGGAAAAGCAGCTGGCCCGGCGCGGCGTGCACCACACCGAACTGGTGGTGGACCTGCGCATCCAGCCCAAAACGGCCTGCACGCTGGAAGCGGATACGACCGTTCTGGCGGAGCAGTTGGCGGAAAATACAGCGCAGAAACGCAAAAGTACACCGGCTCTGGTGGAGATCACCCGCGCCCGTGAGGGCTGCCTTGTGCGGCTGACCATCGGCGGCAGGCAGTTTGCGGCGCTGAGCGGTAAGGTGGAGCTGACACAGCCGGTCACAGCACAATGGCTGCTGGCGTCGCCTGCAAAGCCGGAAGCGGTCCGATATCAGAATGTACTGGCCCTGCGGCATTACGATTGGATGAAAGACGGGGCAGAGCCGTCTTCGTCCCTTACCCTGCGGCCGGACGGAACGGTGAAAGCGGGCTAGGCCTTTGCAATCCGGGCCGGATGTGGTACAATGTAACAATATGATGGGGAAGGGAGGCGCCTGCATGGCCACCGAAAATAAGCTGCGGCAGCTGGCCGAAAAAGGCTGTCCGGTGTACTATTTTTATTCCAGCGAGCGGTATCTGGTGCGGCAGGCTGTGGCGCAGACGGTGCGCATCCTCACGGCAGAAAGCGACGAGGATGCTACCGTGCTGGACGGCACCGCGCCGGAGATCGAACAGCTCATCATGGCGGCGGGCACCATCTCGTTTTTTGGCACCCGGCGTGTGGTGGTGCTGCCGGAACTGGACCCCGGTGCCTACGGTGACAAGGATCTGGAAGAACTTTGCAGCACCCTTGCCAGTTTGGAAAACGCGGTGGCTGTGCTGGGCAGCGTGTTCGAGCAGGAGCGCAGCAAGCTCAAGCTGGGCAAACGCGCCCAAAAGCTGATCGCACAGTGTAAGGGCTTGGGCTATACCGAAGAGCTGGCCAAGCCCAAGCCCTTTGAGCTGAAAATGATGATGATCGACCACGCCAAAGAGCAGGGCACCACCCTGCCGGACGGTGCGGCCGCGGCGCTGCTGGAGCGCTGCGGCGAGGATCCGTTTTTGCTGGAAAACGAGGTGGACAAGCTCTGTGCGCTTTCCGGCTACCAGACCGTCACGGCTGCTATGGTAGCTGAGATGGGAACCGTAAGTCTGGAAGCGGATGTCTTTGAAATGACCCGCATGATCACCGCCAAAAACGCCACCGGAGCATGCAAAAAGCTGCAAACGCTGCTGCGCTTGCAGCAGGAGCCCATTGCCATCACGGCGGCGCTGATCGGCAGCTATGTGGACCTGTACCGGGTCAAACTGGGCGCATCCAAACGGAAAAATTACACGGCCGTGCACAAAGATTTTGGCTATAAGGGCAGTGACTACCGGCTCAAGCGCTCGGCGGAGACCGCTTCGCACTACACGCTGGGCCAGATCGAAAATTGTATGCAGGTGCTGCTGGAACTGGACCAAAGTCTGAAAAGCCAGCCCACCAATGCGCAGACGCTGCTGGAAATGGCACTGTGCCGGTTGGCCATGGCGGGGAGCGGACGATGAAACAAAACGAGATGATCCATACAAACCGCGTGCTGATCGTGGAAGGAAAGTACGATGCGGCACGGCTTTCGCATTTGACGGACGCCATGATCCTGCTGACCGACGGCTTTGGCATTTACAGCGACAAAAAGCGCCAGCAGCTTTTCAAAGCGCTGGCGCAGAAGAACGGCCTGATCCTGCTCACGGATTCGGACGCGGCGGGCTTCCGCATCCGGAACTACATCACCAATCTGGTGGGCGAAAAAAACGTGGTGCAGGCTTATGTGCCTGCCATCCACGGCAAGGAAAAGCGCAAGGAGCAGCCCGGCAAAGAGGGGCTTCTGGGCGTGGAGGGTGTGGATGATGCCATCGTTTTGCAGGCATTGCGGGACGCGCTGGGCCCACAGGCCGGTGCCGCACCGGTCCGCCCGGAGGGACGGCAGATCACCTACATCGACCTCTATGCGTGGGGGCTTTCCGGCAGGCCGGGCAGTGCCGAGCGCAAGGCAAAGCTGCTGAACGCGCTGGGCCTGCCGCCGCGCCTTTCCAAAAAAGAACTGGTGGAAGCGCTGAACCGCCTTTACACCTTTGAACAACTGGACGAATTGCAGTTGAAAATTCTGGACATCTGACCGCACGGCGCAAAAGGGAGCACGCAGCTTACCTTTGCGCCGTTTTTGTGTTTTGCGTGTCCCACCGCTGGCGCAGAAGGTCCAGCGCGTGGGTCTCCAAGCGGGAAACATAGCTCCGGCTGATGTTCAAAAGCCCGGCCACCTCCAGCTGGGTCAGCGGCGGCTGCCCGGCAAGGCCATACCGCAGCAGGATGATCTGTCGCTCCCGGGCGGGCAGGCTGTCCAGCAGCTGCCGTGCCCGGCGGGCATCGTCCTGCTTCTCGCAGGCATCCTCCATGCAAAAGCCGTCCTGCAATACGTCGGCCAGCGTCAGCGCAGAACCGCCGTCCGCTTCCAGCGTTTCCTGCAAGGAGATCGTGCCGCCGGTCTTGCGGTCCCGCCGGAACTGCATGCGGATCTCATTTTCAATGCAGCGGCTGGCATAGGTGGAAAAGCGTGCTTTGCGGGTGGAGTCGAAGGTGTCCACAGCTTTTACAAGACCGATGGTGCCAATGGAAACAAGATCGTCCTGATCACCGGGGAGGGCATAGTATTTTTTTACGATGTGTGCCACCAGCCGCAGGTTGTGCCGGATCAGTTTTTCCCGCGCGGCGGCGTCACCGGCGCGCAGCGCAGCAAAGGCTTCGGTTTCCTCCCGGGCAGAGAGGGGGCGCGGAAAGCTGCCGCTTTCCAGATGGAGCGCCAGAAACAGAAATTTTGTGGCAAAAAATTGCAGAAGAGATAAAAACATGCCGATCCCTCCCCAAAGCATCATAAACGGTTTACTGTAATTTATGATGGAGGGCTTGCCTTTTTTCCTGACTCCGGACGGGCACACCGTCAAAATCGGACTCCGGCGCAAACAGCTCCGCTTCGTTGTCCACAAAATACGGATAGGCGTCCTTGTCTGCAATGAGGTAGACGGGATTCTGCAAAATCGACTTGATGGAAAACCGGGTGAACGAACGCCCGATTTTTGAAACGTTTCAGCAAAGCGCCTGCCACAGCGCATCGGATGCGTCAAACACTGCGATGCTGTACCCGGCAAAGCGGCTCTGGATGTCCACGGTCCCGCTGCCATCGGCTGTGGTGGCATAGCTGCCGAGGGCAAGGCTTGAAAGAACCGGCTGCTGGCTCCACGGGATGAGTTTTGCCTGCCAGTCAGCGCCCAGCGTTTCGCTCAGAGCGCCGTAGGCCTGCTCAAAGCCTTCCGGGTCCTCTAAGATCCAGATCGTGCTCTCGCCGTTTGCAAGGTCGGTGTTCATCTGGGTGGCACCGGCCATCTGGCCGTTCATATCGGTGAGGGAAGCATCTGCGCTCCAAGTGTAGTTGTTCACCTGCACAATCACGGCACCGTCGCCGTTGGCATCGTTGGCGTAGGCTTCCAGCGCGGTCTGCAAGCGCTGCACCGCTTCGTCCGGTAGACTTTCTGCTGTCACCACAGCCACGGTATAGTCCGGGTCCACCGTGGTCAGCAGGCCGTGGGCCACGTAGACCACACTGACGGCCAGCACGGCCGCCGCCGCCACGATGCCCCAGTGGTAGTACCACCAGTTGGCGCGGCTGCGCTTTTTCTGCTCCTGTGCGGTCAGAGGCTGATCGGGTGCCGCCGGGTGCGGGATAGCGCGCACCTCCACGCCGTATGCGCGGCGCAGGGCCGGAAACAAAACCTGCATGGCAGCAAGGCCCGGCAGCCAGAAGCCGAACAGCACGGCCCAGAACACGCTGACCGGGAACAGCAGCACCATGCCGCCGATGCCTGCCAGCATCACAGTGCCCGCTGCCACGCAGCGGCCCGGCGCGGCCAGCAGCAGCGCAGCGGCCCGGCGCAGCAGTTCACCCGGAGAGCAGGTCTGTGCCGGTTCCAGCGGCAGCACGGCGGCGCACAGGGTGCCGCCCACGGCCAGCACCAGAAAGTCCAGCGCCAGAAAAATGAGCACCGCAAGGCCCGGGTAATAGTCCTGCCGGGCGGCGGCTTCCAACACAAAGGCTGCAACAAAGCACAGCAGCCCCAGCACCAGCGTGCCCACGGTGCCAAAGACGCAGGCGGCTTTCCAGCGGGCGGCAAAGGTCTGCTTGGCCCGCGGGAGCCACGGGGACGGGTCGTTCTGCAAGCTGCGCAGCGCGCAGTCCGCAAGCAGCAGCATCGCCGGGCCGGCCAGCAGGCCGGTGACAGCCCCCAGTGCGGCGGTCAGCGGCAGGCTGAGCAACGTCACGCCAAGCGAGACGCCCAGCGCGGCGGGCAGGCAGAGCACGCAGACCATCAGGTTTGTGCCAAGCAGCTGGCCAAGGTCGCGGCCCACCATCTGGCAAAAGCGCGCAAAGCCTTTTTTTTCCGGCTCGTTTGGACCAACGCCACGCCCTTCGCGCCCATAAAAGGCATCGTACATGCTCATGTCACTTCACCTCGGTGCCAAAGGCTTCGATCTGGGTCAGGGCAGGGAACGGCGAGGTGCCCTCGGCCTGCACAAGATCTTTCAGCACAAGGCTGCGCACGCGTTTGGGTTCAAAGGCCACGCTCTGGGGCTTGCGGCTTTTCACCAGAGGAATTTCCAGCTTGCTTCCGTCGGAAAATTCCACCGTGGCCTGCACCCAGTAGTTGTCGTGGGGAAAATCCGCCCGCTCGGTGAGACGCAGCTCGTCCAGTAACACCTCGCGGCCAAAATCCAGCGTGAGGGCGGCATTGGGGTCCCGGTTGATGCCCCAGCTCTGGTAGGGGTACTCGCCGTGGGCACTGTTTTCAAAAATACCGTCAATGGCGTTGCGGGCCGCAAACACGGCTTCGCCGCGGGTCTCCACGTTGGCGCTGGCATGGGGGTAAAAACCGGTGTCGCCATGCTCGTCGTAGCAGTTGAAGGCAAGGTTGCGCCGCGCAGCGACCTCCTCCGGCAGGGCCAGCCGGGCACGGATGACGTGGCGGCTGCCCACAAAGCTCTTGGGCGAGTAGGTGATGGCCTGTTCGCCAAAGGGAATGTGGAAGTTGATCTCCCGCTTGACCACGTACACCAGCGCCGGGGGCATGGTGTCCTCGAACTGAATGACGCAGTATTGGCCGGGGTGGTCGATCTCCAGTGCAATGCGGTCGCCGGGGCGGTAGCAGTTGGTGTACACGAGGGAAACTTGGGTGTCAGCGTTGCAGGTCATGAGGGTGTGGCCCGCTTCGTCCAGAACTTTCAGCTTGATGGTCTCCATAGCGGTTCTCCTTAATAAAATTCGATGGAAAGCGCTTTTTGGAAGCGCAGGGTGATCTTGTAGATCGTCTCCGGCCATGCGGTGCGCAGGCGCGGGTCTGTGACGGGCACAGGCGTGACGGTGGCGGCTGCCGCCTGCGGGCCCAGCCGGATGCCGCCAAGCGTGCCCACGGTCAGGCCGTCTGCGGCAGGTGCGGGCATCTGCTCGGTGAGCAGGGTCAGCTCCACGGTGCCGGGCCAGTCTGTTTCGTCTTGCAGGCAGACGCCCTGCGCCCCCACCGAGACGGTGCGGCGGTAGGTGGTCAGCCCGTCCACGGGCGGGTAGGCCCCGGCAAGCTCGCCGGTGATGCTGTGTTCCGTGGTGCGCACATCCCGCGCGGCATACGCTGCGCCGGGCAGCTGCTGGGTTCCATCCGGGCCAAAGGTGGGCAGGTTGTGCCATGCGCTCTGCATGGTCCAGATCTCGTACCGCTGGGGGCTGAAGGTCTTTTGGGTGTAGCTTTCCACCCCGATATCAATGAGGAAGGGCCTGCCGTCCTTATAAAGCGTGATGCTGCCGGTGTCGTTGTGGTTGTGGCTGTCGCCGTTGGAGCCAAACTTTGCCCCCAGCAGCCAAGCGCCCTGCCGCGCGGCATATACGCCCACGCTTGGGTACCAGACGGTGCCCTGCTGCGGTTCGCGCAGGGTGCAGGCGGTCAGCTCGTTTTCCGCAAAGGCGGTGATCAGCCGGTACCACAGGTTGATGTGGGTGGTGGCGTCCGCACTTTGCAGGTGGTCCGGGTCGTCATCGGCGCGGAAGTCCGCCGCCGCCAGCGCACACAGGGCGCTGCTGCCCACGGCCTGCCCAAAGCGGTATTCCCGCGCGCCGCAGCGCCCGGCAAGCGGGCTGCAATCGCCAAAGTTGAGGTAGTAGGGGCCGCTGACATGCACATTGCGGATGTACTCGGCAATGTTTTTGATCTTGCTTTCCCGGAACAGCGGGCGGAATGCATCCGGCGCGGCCGTGGACAAAATTTCCAGGCAGCCCCACAGGGTGAGCCCCGCATGGCGGTAATATTGAGCGCCCTCGTTGCAGCAGCCGTCCGGGCCGTAATCCTTTAAAAAGCAGTCCAGACTGTACGCCGCCTGTTTGACGGCGGCCTGCCGCTGGGCTTGCGTGGTGGGCAGCAGGAATACTGTCAGCAGCACGTTCTGGG
This sequence comes from uncultured Faecalibacterium sp., assembly GCA_934511465.1. Taxonomy (GTDB): domain Bacteria; phylum Bacillota; class Clostridia; order Oscillospirales; family Ruminococcaceae; genus Faecalibacterium. The sequence continues at coordinate 43,708 of CAKSWG010000005.1, forward strand.
TGCACCAGCTTGTCCAGTTGCACATGGGCTCTGCACCGTTGCCCATCCACCAGAAATGACAGGAGAAATAAGGCGCAAGGATGCGGGCGTTCAGCTCCCGCTCCATGCGGGCCGTGATGCCGGGTGCGGCGGCGTCCAGCTCGGGCGCCAACAAGTACCGGGTCAGTGCCAGCAGTGCGCCGGTCTCGGCGGCAAACAGGTCCACGATGGGGCGGGTGGTGTCCGGCAGGGGAAGCTGCGGGGTGTCCCGCACATAGCTGTTGTGGGCGGGCAACTGCCATGCACTTTCCTCGCAGACGGCCCACACGGTGTCCGCGATGGCGTCCACAAAGCGGCCCTCATGCTCCACACACTCGGCGCACACCAGCGCGCACAGCCGTACCCGGCGGGAAAAGTAGGCGTCCTCCCACGCGGCGCGCTGTCCGGTGCGGATAAAATCCAGCCAGAGCGCAAGCGGCAGCGGCGCAAGGGGCTTTGCCAGCTCTGTTTCGCCCGCGCGCAGAAAACGGTTTTTTACCTGCTGGGGCAGGGCCTGCCATGCGGCGCGGTCTTTTGCGGGCGGGAAAGGCTGATAGCCGGGCAGGGTGTCCGGCAATTGGGAAAGACGTTCTTGAAACATAACTGCACCTCTTACAAGCTCTGCTGATACTCTCTTGGGCTCAGACCAGTGACCTTTTTGAACACCTTGGAAAAGTAGAACGAGCTTTCGTAGCCGAGTTTTTCCGCAATCTCGTACACCTTCAGATCGCCCTGTTCCAGCATTTCTTTGGCGGCGGCGATGCGCGTTTCGGTAATGTACTCCACAAAGCCGCTGTCACCGTATTTGCCAAACAGCTGGCTGAGGTAATTCGGGGAGAAATTGAACACCGCCGCCACATCGGCCAGCGTCAGCTTTTCCGAAAGATGGTTCTGGATGTATTCCTGCACCTGCGCCACCACCTGCATTTTGCCCGCGGTGGCGTCGCCGTCGCTCACCTCCACAAACTGGATGGGTTCCTCGGCGGTGAGGATGGGCTGCAAATGGGCGTTTTCGCGGCAGCGGCGGGCAAGGCCCAGCAGGGAACCGGTGGGCCGTCCCACAGCCCACAGCAGTCGGACGGTAAAGTAGTTGTACAAGATCTGGCTGGCGCGCTCCAGCAAAGGCCGCAGCACGGCGCGGTAGTTCCGGCTCTGCAATTCAGTCAGGCAGAACAGCACGTTGCAGCGCATGGCATCCGTGCCGGTCACGTAGCAGGGCAGATAGTTTTGCAGGGTGTTTTCCAGCATCCGCGCGCAGGAAAAACTCAGTTTCAGCTGTTGGGCGGGCACCAGCGCGGTGTTGGCGCACAGTTCACAGCTGGCCACCAGATAGCTGTCGCTGTGCAGGTCCAGCTCCATGTGCTGCAAGGGCTGCTCAAGCTCGCTCTCGTCTTGGAACAGCCCGGCGTACAGCCGCACAAAAAAGCGCTCCTGATAGGTGCGCACGCTCTCGGCCAGATTTTCCTGCACCGGCATCTCGCCCAGCAAGGCACGCTCCTTTTTTACCTTTTCGGCGGCGCGGGCCAGTGCGCTTTGCAGGTTTTCCGGCGTCAGGTCCAGTTTTACAAGGTAATCCACCACGCCGGCACCCATGGCCTGCTTGATATAGTCAAATTCTTCAAAGCTGGTCAGCATGATGAACGCGGGCAGCGGGCCCCGCTCCCGGCAGGTGCGGGCCAGTGTCAGGCCGTCCATCAGGGGCATTTTGACGTCCGCCACCACGATATCCGGCTTTTCGCGCTCGATGGTCTCAAGGGCCTGTTTGCCGTTGCGGGCGGTGCCGCACACGGTATAGCCCAGCTTTTCCCATTCCAGCATTCCCTGCAAACCAATGAGCACCAGCGGCTCATCATCCACAAGCAGTATCCGCAGCATGGTCGTTTCCTTTCTTCTGATACGGCAGCCGGATGGTCACTTCGGTGCCAATGTCCTCTTCGCTTTCAATGTGCAGGCCGTACCCTTCGCCAAAGGAATACTGGATGCGGCGGTTCACGTTCCACAGGCCCACATGGCGGAACTTTTCGGCACGCTCAGCCTCCGCAGCGGGCTCGTCCAGCAGATGCTCCACCACCTCCGGCGGCATGCCCACGCCGTCGTCGGTCAGCCGCAGCAGCACATCGCCGGTGGCGGGGTCGGTGGAGATATCCAGCAGCACGCTGCCGTGGCCGCCTTTTGGCTCCAGCCCGTGGAAGATGGCGTTTTCCACCAGAGGCTGCAAGGTGAAGCGGGGGATCATGCAGCGCTGGCAAAGGCGCTCGTCCTCAATGCGGGAGACCTCGATCTCCAAATCACCGCCGTAGCGGTACTGCTGGATGGTAAAGTAATCGTTCAGCAAAGCCAGCTCCTCCTGCAAAGGCACAAGCTTTTCGGTGCCCTTGGAGATGCTCTTGGTCAGCCGGGCAAAGGCCGTTACCATCTCGGCAATGCCGGGTGCGTGCTGAATGGTGGCCATCCAGCGGATGCTGTTGAGGGTGTTGTAAATAAAGTGGGGGTTCACCTCATTTTGCAGCATCCGGTATTCCAGCTCCTGCTTTTTGCGCTCGTCGTCGATGCGGCGGTCCATCAGCTCGCTCACATTGGCGGCCAGCCGGTTGATGCCGCGGCCGACATCGCCCAGTTCGTTGTTCCACTCCACAGCCGGGTCGGCGGTAAAATCGCCGCCGCCCACGGCTTCAATGCGCTTTTGCAGCGCTTCCACCGGGCGGGTGATCACCCATTCCAGCCAGTGCTGCATGACAAAGCTCAGCCCCCACACAAGGGCAAGGCCCAGCACCAGCAGCCACACATACACATGGCGCTGCTGCAAAAAGGTGCTTTCCGGCAGCACCTGCACCAGCGCCGCGCCGCGTCCGTCCAGCACCACCTTGACTGCAAAATAGCGCCGGCCGTCTTTCTGGAAGCGGCCCTGCCATGCAGACTGCCGCCATGTGCGGTTCTCGGCGGTGGAACGCAGGGTGTAGGGGATGGCGGCAAGGGTGTTTTCCACCTGCGTCAGGCGGCCGTCTGTGATCTGCCACAGCTGGTTGCCCATTTCCCAGTAAAGGGCGCTGCCTTCGCTCATGGTATAGCCCGCTGCCGGGCTGGTGATCACCGAGGCGTCCAGCGCCAGATATGCCGTGCCGCGGTGCAGGGTGCCCCTGCCGGAGCGGATGGGCTGGCTGAGCACAAGGCAGGCGGGATGTGTGGCCATGAGCGGGTCGGTGGTGAACTGCATCCCGTAGCCCTGCTGCAAAAACAGGGCCACGCTGCTGCGGTTCAAAGCCGAGGAGCTGTTCAGCGCGCCGAACTGTAAGTGGCGGTCATTCTCGTTGCTCATAAAAAAGCGGAGGATATTGCTGTATAAGGGGCTGGAATAGTATTTTTCCTGCGCCGCCTCATAGGCTGCGATGGTCTGGGCGCCGTTGACCTCCGTCTGCGAGAGGTAGCGGCGCACGGTGCCGTCGGTGGATGCCCAGTTCAAAAGGGCGTTGGCGTCGTTCAGGCTGGTCTCGATGCTGGTGGCCACCAGCCGCAGGTTGAACTCTGCCGCTTGCAGGGTGTTGGTGCGCACGTACTGGTTGGAAAGGAGGAACAGCGCCGCGCACACGGCCAGCGAGGTGAGGGTGGTAAAGATGCGCATGCTCCACACGATCTGCCGCCGCAGCGAAAAGCGGTGTCTGGGCCAGGCCATACGATACCCCTCCTTCCAAAAGGTAAAATCTACCGCTTATAAAGTAACGGTTTCCAAGGGCTTTGTCAACGCCTTTTTACATGAAAATTGTATACTTTTCACGGTTTTGCACTGTAACAAATTTGTAATCTGTGCAAGAAAGAGAGAAAGTGCAGGACGCAGCGCAAGAAAGTGCATGTTTTTTGGAAAGAACCGGAAAAAGTGCAGTCCGGCCCGAAAGATTTCCATTCCGGTTTTGCCGGTTTTGAGGTATCCTAGTGTCAACAAAAGCGAGCGGCTCCCGGGTACACGCAGGGAAGGCCGCTGCACAAAAATACCAACTGCCCTGAAGGAGGACAAGACTTATGAAAAAGATCTCGCGTCGTTCGTTCCTCGCTGCTGCCGCTGCCTGCGGCGCTGCTGCTGCCCTGACCGCCTGCGGCGGCTCTGCAAGCTCCACTGCAACCGCTTCTTCCGCAGCCGGTTCCACCGCTGCTTCTTCTGCTGCCGCTTCCGGCCCCGTCACCTTGCAGTGGGCCGTGTGGGATAAGGAATCCACGCCCTACTGGCAGGCCATGGCCGACGGCTACATGGCAGGCCACAGCGATGTGACCATTGAGATGGTGGACCTTGGCTCCAGCGATTACATGACCGTTCTGGCTACCCAGCTGGCCGGCAGCGCCGATCTGGACATCCTGACCATCAAGGATATCCCCGGTTACGCAAACCTGATCAATCTGGACTACTTGCAGCCCCTGAACGATGTGCTGACCCGCAACACCGCAGACTTCAACGGCACCATCGAGCAGCTGACCACCGACGACGGCAACTTCTACGCCGTGCCCTTCCGCAGCGACTTCTGGGTGCTGTTCTACAATAAGGACCTGTTCGATGCCGCCGGCGTGGACTACCCCTCCAACGATCTGACGCTGGAAGATTACGATGCACTGGCCCGCAAGATGACCAGCGGCTCCGGCGATAGCAAGGTCTACGGCTGCCACTACCACACTTGGCGCTCTGCCGCTTCGCTGTTCTCCATTCTGGACGGCAAGCACACCATCATCGATGGCAACTACGACTTCATGAAGGACACCTACGATATGGTCATTGCCCAGCAGAAGGACGGCATCTGCATGGACTACGGCTACCTCAAGACCTCTTCGCTGCACTACTCCGCAGCGTTTGAGAACCAGCAGTGCGCCATGGTCAACATGGGCAGCTGGTTCATCTCCACGCTGGAAGCTTACATGAAGGATGCGGAAACCAAGTTCAACTGGGGCATCGTGAAGTATCCGCACCCGGCAGGCGCACCCGCAGGCTCTACGCTGGGCACCGTGACCAGCCTTGCCATCAATGTGGATTCCCCCAAGGCAGAAGCCGCTGCCGACTTTATCAACTGGTGTGTCTCCGAAGAGGGCGCACAGGCCATTGCCAAGACCGGCACCTTCCCCGCATGCGGCTCCGACGCCACCAGCGACATCATCAAGGCCACCGAGGGCTTCCCTGAGGACGCAAACTCTGTGGACGCACTGACCACCAGCAATGTCTATCTGGAAATGCCCTACACCCAGTACGCTTCCGACATTGAGACCATCCTCAATGCCGAGCATGACGCCATCATGACCATGAGCGAGACCGTGGACGAAGGCATCCAGAACATGAACGATCAGGTGCCCGCCGTTCTGGGCTGATCAAGGCTGACTGCACAGCTTTTCTTCCCTGTACTTATAGTTTCTTCTTCATCTCCCATTTATAGACTTCATCGTGCACCGGAGGGCGGGCGAAAGCCCGCCCTCCACCTCTTTGTGTGAAGAAAGGAGGCTCCTTATGGCAAGCGCCGCCGCAACGCAAAAAGCGCCCCGTAAAGTGCTGAAAAAATCCACCCGCGATTCCCTCATCGCCTATTCCTTCATTGCGCCGAACTTCATCGGCTTCTGCGTGTTCACGCTGGTGCCCATGGTATTCGCCATCGCGCTGGCCTTCTGCTCGTGGGATGGCCGCCATGCCATCCAGTTTGTTGGGCTGGATAACTTCATCAAGCTGTTCAGCAGCGACAAAATTTTTCAGGCGGCGCTCAAAAACACCATCGTCTACGTGATCGGCACCGTGCCGCTGACACTGGTGTGCAGCTTGGCCATGGCCGTGCTGCTGAACCAGAACGTGAAGCTGCGCAACTTCTTCCGCACGGTGGCGTTCTTCCCGTACGTTGCCTCGCTGGTAGCGGTGGCAGCGGTGTGGAACATGATCTTCAACCCGTCCATGGGCCCCATCAACATGATCCTGAACCAGTTCTTCGGCGTCGCTGTGGAAAACCTGCCCCGCTGGGCCGCCGGTAAGGACACCGCCATGCTCACGGTCATTCTGTTCAGCGTGTGGAAGAACATGGGCTACTACATGGTCATCTATCTGGCCGGCCTGCAAGGCTGCAACCCGGACCTGAACGAAGCCGCTGAGCTGGACGGTGCCAACCGCTGGCAGCAGTTCTGGCACATCACCCTGCCGCAGCTGCGCCCCACCACCTTTTTTGTGGTGATCATGCTCACCATCTCCGGCTTCAAGGTGTACGACCAGATGTACATGATCACGCAGGGCGGCCCCGGTACCGCTACCATGACGCTGGTGTACTACATTTATAATGTGGCCTTCGTCAACACCCCCAAGTACGGCTATGCAAGTGCCATCTCCATGGTGCTGTTCGTGCTGGTGCTGATCGTCACGATCGTCCAGTTCCGCGGCTCCAAGGGCGAGAACTGAGAAAGGAGGAAGAGTTTATGGCTTCTGCTGTTATCAAGGACCACGCTTCCCAGAAGCGCCGCAATTTCATCTCCAAGTTCCTGATCTATTTCTTCCTTATCGTGATCACGGCCTGTATGCTGCTGCCGTTTTTGTGGATGCTGTCCTCGTCCTTCAAACTGAACAAGGATGTGTTCGGCTTCCCCATCCAGTGGATCCCCAAGAACCCCCGCTGGCAGAACTATGTGGACATCTGGACGCAGATCCCGCTGCTCACCTTCGTGAAGAACACGGTCAAGATCACCATCGTCGTCACGCTGTTGCAGCTGTTCACCTCGTCCTTTGCAGCCTACGCCTTTGCCAAGATGCAGTTCAAGGGCAAGAATGCGCTGTTTCTGGGCTACATTGCCACCATTGCAGTGCCTTGGCAGGCTTACATGGTGCCCCAGTTCATGATGATGAGCTCGTGGCATCTGAACAACACCCATCTGGCTATCATGTGCTTGCAGGCGTTCAGCGCCTTTGGCGTGTTCCTGATGAAGCAGTTCTATGAGGGTGTGCCCAGCGAGCTGTGTGAAGCCGCCCGCATCGACGGCCTGAGCGAGTACGGCATCTGGTGGCACATCATGCTGCCGCTGAGCCTGCCGGCACTGTCCACGTTGACCATCTTCACCTTCGTCAATACGTGGAACGACTTCCTTGGCCCCCTGATCTACCTGACCAAGACCGAGCTCAAGACCATCCAGATCGGTCTGCGCATGTTCATCACCCAGTATTCGGCAGAGTACGGCCTGATCATGGCGGCGTCCGTTGTGGCGCTGATCCCGGTGCTGATCGTGTTCCTCTCCCTGCAAAAGTACTTTGTGCAGGGCGTGGCCTCCACCGGCATCAAGGGTTAAACAAACTACCCGTAAGCGGGGCGTGGGCAATACCCGCGCTCCGCTTTTTTGTTTGACCCTCTCAGTCAAACCCTGACGGGTTTGCCAGCTCTCCCGAAGGGCGAGCCTCTATGCATCTTACGGTTACAAATAAAAAGGCTCCCCCTTTCGGGGGAGCTGGCGAGCGAATGCGAGCCTGAGAGGGTTCTAAGGAGGTTGTCTATGCTCTACCCCCAGCAAAATGCATCCCGTTTAAAATTGAGCCTGAACGGCGTCTGGAACTTCTGCCTTGGCAGCGAGGACGAAGCCCGGTTCGACCCGGCAAAGCCGATGTCGGCACCCCAGCCCATTGCCGTGCCCGCCAGCTACAACGACCAGAACGACCAGACCGCCGCCCTGCGCCGCCACTACGGCTGGGCATGGTACCAGCGGCAGGTCACGCTGCCTGCGTTCTGCGCCGGGCAGCGGGTGGTGCTGCGGTTTGGCTCCGTTACCCACACCGCCAAGGTATGGCTGGATGGCCGGCTGATCGTGCAGCACAAAGGCGGCTTCACCCCCTTTGAAGCGGACGTCACCGGCCTGCTGACACCCGGCAAAACGGCCCTGCTCACGGTGGCCTGCGACAACCGGGTGGACCACAGCACCCTGCCTGTGGGCAACGAGGACGGCCAGCTGGCCTTCTTCGGCTCCGATAACGCGGGCATCCCCAGTGTGGAAGCAGCCAAACGCGCCGCGGCCAAGCAGAACCGCCCCAACTTCGATTTCTTCAACTATGCGGGCATCCACCGTCCAGTGTGGCTGTACACCACGCCCAAAACCTACATCGAGGATGTGACCGTAGTGCCGCACACCGACGGCACCGTGGATTACAGCATTCAGGCTGTGGGCAACAAGCCCGTTTCCGTCACCGTGCTGGACGCAGACGGCAAAGCCGTTGCAGGTGCGGCGGGCGCTGAGGGCACGCTGCACATCCCGGAAGTGCATCTCTGGGAGCCGAAGCCCGGCACGCCCTATCTGTACACCCTGCACATCACCTGCGGGGCAGACGTCTACGACCAGACCTTTGGTGTGCGCAGCATTGAGGTGCGGGGCACACAGGTGCTTTTGAACGGGAAACCGCTCTACTTCAAGGGCTTTTGCAAGCACGAGGACTTTACGGCCCATGGCCGCGGCTTTGACCCGGTGCTGAACGTGAAGGACGTGAACCTCATCCACTGGGCAAACGCCAATGCCGTGCGCACCAGCCACTACCCCTACGCTGAGGAGTTTTACGACCTGTGCGACCGGGAGGGCATCCTTGTGATGGACGAGACGCCTGCTGTGGGCATCGGTGGCGGGGCAGCAGTGAATCCTTATAAGGAATATCCCATCGCGGAGCATCACCGGCAGGTACTTGCCGAGATGATCCGGCGGGACAAAAACCACCCTTGTGTAGTGCTGTGGAGCCTTGGCAACGAGCCGGACCTCGAGCACTTCCCGCAGGACGCCTACGCTTACTGGCGTCCGCTGTACGAACTGGCCCACCGGCTGGACCCGCAAGACCGCCCGGTGACGCTGGTATGCTGCCAGAACGACTATACCAAGGACCTTACGACCCGCACCATGGACATTGTGTGCATCAACCGCTATTATGGGTGGTACAACCTTTCCGGCGATATGGACGCCGCCTGCTATGGCTTGAACCGGGAGCTGGATTTCTGGGCGGACCAGCACAAGCCTGTGATGATGAGCGAGTACGGCGCAGACACTGTGGCCGGCCTGCACACCGCCGGGGCCGAGATGTTCAGCGAGGAGTTTCAGGTGGAGTTTTACCGCCGTCTGGACGCAGAGTTTGACAAACGCCCGTGGTTTGTGGGAGAATTTGTGTGGAACTTTGCAGACTACGACACCGTGCAGGGCCCCATGCGGGTGGACGGCAACAAAAAGGGCCTGTTCACCCGGGACCGCCGCCCCAAGCTGGGCGCGCATTTCCTGCGCCGGCGGTGGAAAGAGATACCGACCTTTGGATTTAAGGAGTGATCAAAATGAAACAATATCCCAACCATGCCATGACCGACGCCGAAGCAAAGCAGGCGCTGGCCGATGCCTGCCGGCAGGTGGAGACCGATCTGCCGCTGTACACCTACCAGTGCCAGAACCATTCCAGCGTGAATGGCATCTATCCCGGCTGCGCCAACAACCAGTGGACCTGCGGCTTCTGGCCCGGTGAGATCTGGCTAGCCTACGAAGCCACCGGCAGCGAAAAATTCAAAAACGCTGCCCTCATTCAGGTGGAAAGCTTTGCCCGCCGCATTGCCTGCAAGGTGGAGGTGGACCATCACGACATGGGCTTTCTCTACAGCCCCACCTGCGTGGCGGCATGGAAGCTGGTGGGCAGTGAGACCGGCAAAAATGCCGCCATTGCCGCCGCCGATCAGCTGTTGACCCGCTACCAGCCCAGCGGGAGATTCTTGCAGGCATGGGGCACCATGACGGACCCCGGCAACTACCGCTACATCATCGACTGTATGCTCAATGTGCCCTTGCTCTACTGGGCAAGTCAGGTGACGGGCAAAGACCATTACCGCGAGATCGCCGCTGCCCACACGGCCACCACGCTGGCAAACTCCTTCCGGCCGGACGGCAGCACCTACCACACCTTTTTCATGAACCCGGACGGCACCCCCAAAGGCGGGCGCACCTGTCAGGGCTACAAGGACGACAGCTTCTGGGCGCGCGGGCAGGCGTGGGGCGTGTATGGCAGCGCCATCGGCTACACCTACACCCACGACGAAACATTCCTTGCCGTGTTCCGCAAGGCGCTGGAGTTCTATCTTTCCCGCCTGCCGGAGGACCTCGTTCCCTGCTGGGATATGATCTTTGCGCCGGAAAGCGGCGAGCCGCGGGATTCCTCCTCGGCGGCCATCGTGGCCTGCGGCCTGCTGGAAGCCGCCAAGTATGTGGGCGAAGCGGAAGCTGCCCAGTGGCGTACGCTGGCCCGGCAGATGCTGGCGAGCCTGCACACGAACTATGCCGTTAAGCCCGGCACCCTTGGCTCCGGCCAGCTGCTGCACGGCACCTACAGCAAAAAGAGCCCCTACAACACCTGTACCCCGGAGGGCGTGGACGAATGCACCAGCTGGGGCGATTATTTCTACATGGAGGCGCTGACCCGCCTGACCAAAGACTGGGAGATGTACTGGTGATGAAATTACAGACCAAAGCGGATTTTACCGCGCTGATGCACACATTTCTGGACCCGCTCAAACCTTACTATTCCGCAGGCTGCGCCCGGCTGCACTTGGGCGAGACCGGCGTGACCTACAACCGGACCGCCATTGAGCTGGAAGCGTTCAGCCGCCCGCTGTGGGCGCTGGTGCCCTTCTGGGTGGGCGGCGGCTCTGACCCGGAATTTGAAACCATCTACCGCAAGGGCCTTGCAGCCGGTTCCGACCCGCAGAGCCCGGAATACTGGGGCACCACCGGCGAATACGACCAGTGCTATGTGGAAATGGCCGCCATCGCCTGCGGCATCCTCACTGCGCCGGAAAAGGTGTGGGCACCGCTGACGGATGCCGAAAAGCAGAACCTTGCCGCATGGCTGGGGCAGATCAACGCCCACACCATCCCGGACTGCAACTGGCAGTTCTTCCGCATCCTTGTAAACCTTGCACTCAAGAGCACCGGGATGCCCTACAGCCCGGAACTGCTGGAGGACGGCCTTGCCAAGATCGACAGCTACTACAGCGGCGATGGCTGGTCCACCGACGGCGCTTCCGTGCAGAAGGACTATTACATCCCATGGGCCATCCAGTATTACGGGCTGCTCTACTCCAAGTTTGCCGCCGACACCGACCCGCAGCGCGCCGCCCTTTACCGCCAGCGCGCCATGCTGTTCAGCCAGCAGTTCGTCTACTGGTTCGATGCAAACGGTGCGGCCCTGCCCTTTGGCCGCAGCCTGACCTACCGCTTTGCGCAGAACTGCTTCTGGGCGGCGTGCATCTGGGCCGGGCTGGAGCCGCTGCCGCTGCCTGTGATGAAGGGCCTTGTCGTGCGCAACTTCAACTGGTGGCTGGAGCAAAAAATGTTCGACCGGGACGGCATCCTTACCATCGGCTACTGCTACCCGCAGATGTACATGGCCGAGCGCTACAATGCCCCCGGCTCGCCTTACTGGGGCATGAAGAGCTTTTTGCTGCTGGCCCTGCCGGACGATCACCCGTTCTGGACGGCGGAGGCGGCACCCATGCCTGCGCTGGATGCCCTCAAGCCCATGCCGTTTGCCAACATGCTGGTGCAGCGCCGTGCAGGCCGCGTGACGGCCTATGCTGCCGGCGTCAACGAGGGCCACGGCCACGGCCAGTTCCCGGAAAAATACGCCAAGTTTGCCTACGACACCCGGTTTGGCTTCTGCGCGTCCCGCAGCCGCGAGGTGCTGTGTCAGGCTGCGCCGGACAGTATGCTGGCCTTTGTGCTGGATGACAATGTGTTCGTGCGCAAGGTGAGCAAAACGTGGAAGGTGGAAACCGGTTCCGTCACGGCCCGGTGGTCGCCGTTCCCGGGCATTGAAGTGACCACCACCATCACCCCCACCGCCGCCGGCCACCGCCGCCATCACGAAATTGACAGCAGTTTCGACTGCGAAGCCTACGACTGCGGTTTTGCTGTGCCCAATTTTGCACCGGGCTATGCCGAGACCGTGGAAAACGCTTCTGCCGAAGCCCGCTGCGATGCGCTGCGCTGCACCGTGCGCGGCGAAGGCGAGCCGGTGGTGCTGGGCTGCGACCCCAACACCAGCCTGTATTTCACCAACGTGCACCTGCCCGCCGTGAAGTACCACATTGCCAAGGGGCACACCGTGCTGGACACCGAAATTCTGGACGAAGCAAACTGACGAGGTAGTTTTTATGCCGCTGCGTGAACCCATTACCCCCGCCCTGCTGGCGGACCCGGAAATTTTCCAGCAGAACCGCCTGCCTGCCCACGCCCATTTTGCCGATCAGACCAGCCCTGTTCTGAATGGGCCGCTGACGGTCTCGCTGGATGGAGCGTGGAGCTTCCGCTATGCGGAAAACCTCACCGCACCGTTTACGGAGTGGGATACCCTTGCGGTGCCCGGCCTGATCCAGATGCAAAGCCTGCAAAAGCCGGGCCGGCCCTACGGCACGCCCCACTACGTGAACACCCAGTACCCGTGGGACGGCCATGAAAAAATTCACCCCGGCGAGATCCCGCAGGCGTATAACCCCATCGGCGAGTATAAACGCAGTTTTACTCTGCCTGAGGAGTGGGCAAACTGTTATCTGCGCCTGAACGGTGCCGACAGCGCCGCCGCCGTCTGGTGCAACGGCACCTACATCGGCTACACCGAGGACACCTTTACCCCCGCTGAATTTGATATGACCGAAGCCGTCTGCCCCGGCGGAAACGAGCTGATCGTTCAGGTATACCGCTTTTCTTCCGGCAGCTGGCTGGAAGATCAGGATTTCTGGCGCATGAGCGGGCTGTTCCGCTCCGTGGAGCTGTTCACAAAACCGGAGATCCACTTGGAAGATGCCTTTGTGAAGCAGAGCTTTGCGGAGGATTTTTCCCGCGCAGCCGTTACCTTTGATTGCAAGGTCAGCGGCGCAGGCACCATCTCCGTGGTGTTCAACGGGCAGGAGCAGTCTGCCGAGGTGGGCCAGCCTGCCGAATACGACAGCGGTGTGGTGTTTGGCAAGGGCGAGGCCGACCCGGACGTGGAAGTGGATGTACAGGATGTTTCCTTTACCTTCACGGTGGAGCACCCGGCCCTGTGGAGCGCCGAGCAGCCCGACCTTTATGACGCGGAGATCGCCCTGCTGAACGCCGAAGGTCTGGTGGAGCGCACCGGACTGAAGGTGGGCCTGCGCAGGTTTGAGCTGAAGGACAGGCAGATGCTGCTGAACGGCCGGCGCATCGTGTTCAAGGGGGTCAACCGCCACGAGTGGAGCTGCCGCACCGGCCGCACGGTCAGCCGCGAAGAGATGCTCTGGGATGTAAAGGACCTCAAGGCCCACAATGTGAACGCCGTGCGCACCAGCCACTACCCCAATGACCCGTATTTCCTGCAATTGTGCGATGAATACGGCCTGTATATCGTGGGGGAGACGAACCTCGAGACCCACGGCACATGGCAGAAACTGGGCGCAGACGGTTCGGACGAATGGACCCTGCCCGGCGCACGCCCGGAGTGGCGGCAGGCCGTGCTTGCCCGCGCCGAAGCCATGCTCCAGCGGGATAAAAACCACCCGGCCATCCTCATCTGGAGCTGCGGCAACGAGAGCCACGGCGGCAAAACGCTGTGGGAGATGAGCGAATACTTCCGCCATGCGGACTCGGGCCGCCTTGTGCACTACGAGGGCATTTTCTGGGACCGCAGCTGCCCCGCCACCTCCGATCTGGAAAGCCAGATGTACACCCCCGTGGCAGACATCAAAAAGTTTCTGGCAGAGCACCCGGAAAAGCCGTTTATCATGTGTGAGTACAGCCATGCCATGGGCAACAGCTGCGGCGGCATCACCGATTACACCGAGTACGCCTACGAGGAGCCGCTGTATCAGGGCGGCTTTCTCTGGGAGTACATGGACCACGGCATTGCCGTGCCCGGCCCGGACGGCAGACCCGGCTTTGCCTATGGCGGCGACTTTGGCGACCGCCCCACCGACCGGGAGTTCTGCGTGGACGGCCTTGTGCTGCCGGACCGCCGCAACACCCCCAAGATGGACGCAGTAAAAGCGGCCTACGCGCCCTTTAAGATCACGGTAACGGATGCGGGAGCCGTGGTGGAGAACCGCACCCTCTTTACGGACCTCTCCGCCTACGATCTGGTGTTTGCCGCATCGGTGGACGGAAAAGCAGAGCGCAAAGCGGCTCTGCGCGCGGCCTGTGCGCCCGGCAAAACGGTGCATGTTCCGCTGCCGTTCCGCCTGCCGGAGGCGGGCCTTGCCTGCATGACCGTGACGGCTGTGCAGCGTTCGGCCACGCCCGGCGTGCCTGCCGGGTACGAAGCGGCCTTTGGACAGGTGTGGCACAACCACGCAAAAGCGCGTCTGACAGTGCCCGCGCCCCAGCTGGTGGAAATGGACTGCAACATCGGCGTAAAGGGCGAAGGCTTTGAGTACCTCTTTGGCCGCGGCAAGGGCCTTGTGTCCATCCGGTACGACGGCGTGCAGCTGCTGGACGACGCTGTGCGCCCGAACTTCTGGCGTGCGCCCACCAACAACGACGAGGGCTGCGCCGAGCCGTTTGCATTTGCCTATTGGAAAACGGCGGGCCTGTATGCCCGGTGCGATGCCCTGACCGCCGAAACAAACGGCGATTTCGTCACGGTCTGTGCCAACTACACCCTGCCGGACGGCCAGCTTTTGCCCATAGAGTTTGCGGTGGACGGCACCGGCTGCTGCCAGATCACTATGACATGGCAGGGCAAAAAAGCAGAGATGCCGGAGTTCAGCCTGCTGCTGCCGCTGCGCCGGGAACTGACAAAAGTCTCCTACCTCGGTCTTGGCCCCCGGGAGACCACGGCAGACCGCACCGCAGGCGGCCGGATGGGCGCGTGGCGCTACGATGTGCGGCAGGACTTTGCCCAGTACAGCCCGGTGTACCCGCAGGAGTGCGGCAGCCGCACCGGCGTGTACCGCGCGGAACTGACCGGCAGCGGACCGAATGCCGGCATCTGCTTTGAGAGCGACACCGGCATGACCTTCTCCGCTTTGCCCTACACGCCCCACGAGCTGGAAAACGCCCGCCACTGGTACGAGCTGCCGCGCAGCGATTGCAAAACGGTCGTGCGGTGCGCCGCCTTCCAGCGCGGCGTGGGCGGTGACAACAGCTGGGGCGCACAACCGCACAAGAATGCCTGCTTTGCAGCAGAAAAAAAGATGCAGTTCCATTTCGTGCTCCGGAGAGCCTGAGGGACCGATAAGATGAAAACACGGCGGCTATCGTTTGGGTAGCCGCCGTATTCGTTTGCGGCCGGGCTGCTTTTTCGGCAGCTGGTAAAAAGGGGCTTTTTACGCAGCCGTTTTTGCAAGTTTATACATTCACAGCAGAAAAACAGAGGCAGGGGACGGCATTCCTCTTGTGCTTTTCGACACGGCGTGATAATATTTTTATGTGACGATTTCGTAAAAACCTGCAAACATGTATGCACCGCCGCAGTTCCGGGACCGGAAAGGCGGGCGGCAACGGTAGAAACGATGGAAATTTTACTCACAGGCCATACATCCTTCCTGACTCAGGAGTGGATCGAGACGGCGTTCCCGGACGACCATGTGCTGACCACCCATGCAAAGGGCGAAGCGCTGCTGGATACCCGGGTAAAGACCGTGACACTGGACGGCAGGCATCTGCTGGGCCAGCTCAACGATACCTATCAATTTGACCGGGTGGTCTATTTTTCGGAATATCTGCTGCCCCACGGCGAGCAGGAGGGCGAGCTGGACCGTCTGCGCCGGGTGCTGCAAGCCTGCCGTGAGCGGGAGATCGAGCTGATTTACCTCTCCGGTCCGGAAGCAGCCCTGACGCCGCCCACCAGCAAATCCCTGCTGGCAAACGCAGCGGAAGAACTCTGCTTCCACTATGCAAAAACCAGCAGGATACAGGTCAAGGTGTTCCGTATACCGTACCTGTATGCGGTCTCGGCCAGCGGCGCGCAGCAGTTTGCGCGGCTGTTTGAGCAGATGCCCACCGGCACCGTGCGGATGGACGAGCAGGCGGCACAGCCATTGACTGCCCTGTGTGTGGAGGAACTGGCCGACCTCATTGCCCGGGTGTTCGACACATGGACGCCGGAACCGGAGCGGTTCACCCTGCCGGAGGTGTTTGGGGCCACACAGCAGCAGGTGGGCGAAGTATTGCAGCAATTGCAGCCGGGGCTGGAGGTGGTTTACGGCACCGATATGATCCAGACCTACCCGACGGAGGACCGGACCGTGCGCCGGCGCTACGGCTGGTTCCAGCGGTACAGCCTGCTGGACGACCTGCCCGCCATCTACAAGGCATGGTGCGGCAGCCGGGCCGAGAAAAAGAGCTTTGTGCACCGGGCCATGGACGACCTGCGCAAGCGCACCAGGCTGCTGCGCTTTGTCGAAATTCTGGCCGCGTGGCTGGCAGCAGAGCTGCTGGTGCGGGCCACCGGCACGGACGCCCAGTTCCAGATGATCGATTTCCGGCTGATGTTCGTCATGCTCATCGGCACGGTGTACGGGCTCAATGCGGGCGTGCTGGCGGCAGTGCTGGCGTCCGTCTCGCTGGCGGCGGGGTATCTGCGGCAGGGCACCACCCTGATGCTGCTGTTCTACGAGCCCTCCAACTGGCTGGCTTTCATCGTGTATTTTGTGGTGGGCGCCTCCTGCGGCTATGTGCAGCTGCGCAACACCGAGACCGCCCGCTTTGTGCGGGAAGAGAACGAGCTGCTGCGCAAGCGGCTCGGGTTTACCCGGCAGCTGTATCAGGACACGCTGGAGGACAAGCAGATGTTCCGCCGCCAGATCTTGGGCCGCAGGGACAGCTTTGGCAAGATCTACACTGTGACCCAGCAGCTGGATATGTTGCAGCCACAGGAAATTTACCGCAAGACCGTGCAGGTGATGGAGGACGTGCTGGAAAACCGCAGCCTGACCATCTACCGGCTGGAAAAGAACCACAGCTTTGCCCGGCTCACAGCAGCCAGTGCCGGGCTGGACCCGCAGCCGGCCCACTCGCTGGATGTGGAAAAGCAGCTGGATATCCTCCGCGCCATTGAGCAGGACGGCCTGTGGGTGAACCGGGAGCTCGTGCCCGGCAAGCCCATGTATGTGGCCGGTGTGCGGCAGAACGGCACCCTTGTGGTGATGATCGGCCTGCGGACAGCCGGCGAAGAGCAGATGACCCTTTATTACCAGAACCTGTTCCGCATCCTCTGCGGACTGGTGGAAACTGCGCTGGTGCGTGCCTTTGAGTACGAGAGCGCTGTGCAGGAAAGCTGGTATCTGCCGGACACCTGCCTGCTGCGTCCGGCCGTGTTTGCCCAGCATCTGGCCGCAGCCTGCACATTGCAGGAGGATAAAATGGCCCGGCATCTGCTGCTGCAGGTGACGGGCGTGTTCAAGAATCAGGCCGAGCTGAACGCCCGGCTGGAGCGCTCCATCCGCAGCACAGATGTGGCAGGCGTGGGCGCAGACCATGCCATTTATCTGCTGATGAATCAGGCCACCGAGGAAAATCTGCCGCTGCTGACGAAGCGCTTTGCAGAAAAGGGCGTCCACATCACCGCTGTGCCGCTGGACGAGCAGCTGCGGCTGGTGAATGCCGCAAAGCAGGAGGATGCCCATGCAAAACCGTGAATTCTGGCTGGGCCTTGTGCTGCTGGCGGTGCATCTGGCTGTGTGCGCGGTGCTCTGGCTGCTGGCCCGTGTCCGTGCGCTGGACGTGGAAGGCTATTTTGTGCCGGTAATGCTTCTGGTGCCGGTGTGGGGGCCGCTGTGTGTGGTGCTGCTGCACACTTCCAACCGGCTCACCGGCGGCAAACTACTGGATCAGACGCTGGAAAAACTGCGCATCAACGAGGAAATACACAAAAATATCCTTGTGGTGGGGGATGAAGGCGAGGACGCCGTGGTCCCGCTGGAGGAAGCGCTGCTGGTGAACAGCCCGGCACAGAAGCGCAAGCTCATCCTTTCGGTGCTCACGGACGACCCGGCAGGCTATTACGACCTGTTGCAGCAGGCCCGCATGGACGACGACAGCGAGGTGGTGCACTACGCTTCCACTGCGCTGGCACAGATCTCCAAAGAAGCCGATCTAAAGCTGCAAAAGCAGGAGCAGCGCTATGCCGCCGCCCCGCAGGACGCCGCCGTGCTGGAAGAATACTGCGATTATCTGGAAAGCTATCTGGACGGCGGTTTTGTGCAGGGCAAAGCGGCGGAGATCCAGCGCCGCCAGCTGGAACAGCTGCTCAAAAAGCGCATTGCCGGCCTTGACGGGCGGCGCAGCTATACGCTGGAATGCAAGCTGGCAGCGGCGCAGCTGGCCCTTGCCGAGTACGACCGTGCCCGGGAAACACTGGACGGACTGACCGCCCGCTGGCCCCAGCGCGAAACGCCATGGCTGCTGCATCTGCGCATGGCGGCGTCCCTCGGCAGCGGTGCTGCCATCCGCGAAACGCTGCGGCAAATTGAGGAAAAGGAGGTCTACCTCAGCGCAAAGGGCCGCGAGACGGTGCGGTTCTGGCAGGGAAGATAAGCATGATCAAACAATTTTTTGCCCGGCTGCGGGCGTTCCGCTGGCGCAAGCTGCTGCTCATCTGGGCGGTGTTTGCGGCCATGGCGGTCATTCTGTTTGCAGAGCGCAGCGGCATCCGGTACGCCTCCACCCAATTCAAGCTCGATTATCTGCCCCGCACGGAAGCGCTGCCCGCGCAGACCGCTCTGTTCGGCCAGCCTGTCACCTGCCTGCTGCTCTACGACTCCGGGCAGGAGGGCACCAGCCTTGCAAAGGAGCAGTTCGACCGGATCCTGCTGGACATGAAGGTGAGCGTTCAGGCGGTGGATGTGCACACCGCTGCGCTTGCCGACATCCCGGAGTTTGGCCAATATAAAACGGTGGTCGTGCTGATGAGCGATCTGGACACGCTGGGCAAACGGCTCATCGACCTGATGAACTGGGTGCAGGACGGCGGCAGCGTTCTGTTTGGCATGACGCCCGCCAAGACCACCTATTTTGACGCCGTTGCCGCACGGCTGGGCGTCCAGTCCTCCTCTTGGGAGTACAAAGTAGCCGAAAGCATCGTGCCCACAGAGGATTTTATGCTGGGCGGCGGGCAGCGCTATGAGCTGAGCGACCCGTTCCAGTCCTCACTCAGCGTCAGCCTGCGGGACGAAGCAACGGTCTATGCCCGCACCGGCGACGAAGGTGTGCCGCTGGTGTGGGCCGCGGCGTCCGGCGCAGGCCGCGTGGTGGTGGACAACATCGGCATCTATAATAAGGTGCTGCGGGGCGTTTACGCGGCATCCTACAGCCTGCTGAACGATGCCGCGGTGTACCCGGTGATCAACGGCGCGGTGTTCTATCTGGACGATTTTCCGTCCCCGGTGCCCGGCGGTGACGGCACCTATATCCGCCGCGATTACGGCATGAGCATTGCGGACTTTTATTCCAAAGTCTGGTGGCCGGACCTGATGAAGCTGGCCCAGAAATACTCCATCCGCTTTACCGGCGTCATGATCGAAAATTACGAGGACGACACCCAGAGCGCACCCACCCGCCAGCCGGACGCCCAGCAGTTCCGCTATTACGGCAGTCTGCTGCTGCGGCAGGGCGGCGAAGTGGGCTATCACGGTTACAACCACCAGCCGCTGGTGCTGCCCGATACCGATTACAAAGACCTTTACGCCTACCACCAGTGGCCCACCGAGAACGCCATTGTGGCGGCGATGAATGAGCTGATCGCGTTCCAGAAAAATGTGCTGCCCCACACGGATGGCAGCGTTTATGTGCCGCCCTCCAACGTGCTGTCCGCTGCCGGCCGCAAGGTGCTGGGCAGCAAGGTGCCGCAGATCCGCACTATCGCCAGCACCTATTTTGGCGACGGAACCTCACTGCCCTACGTGCAGGAGTTCGGCGTAGCCACGGACGGCATGGTGGAGCAGCCCCGCATCGTTTCCGGCGGCATGGTGGACGACACCTATATGCGCTTGGCCGCTATGAGCGAACTGAACATGCACTATGTCAGCACCCACTTCATGCACCCGGACGATCTGCTGGATGTGGACCGCGGCGCACAAGCGGGCTGGGAAGTCTACAAGGGCGGTTTTGAGGACTATCTGAAGTGGCTCAGTGCCGCCGCGCCGGGCCTGCGCAAACAGACCGGCACCGAGTGCTCGGCCGCCATCCAGCGGTATGCACAGCTGACCGTTTCCGTGCAGAGCACACCGAAGGAATGGGTGGTCTCCCTTGGCAATTTTGTGGACGAGGGGTGGCTGTTCTTCCGGGCAAACGAGGGCGCGCCGGGCCGTGTGACCGGCGGTGAGCTGACCCGCCTGACGGGGGACCTCTACCTGCTCAAGGCCAACGCCGACACCATCCACATTGAAAAGAAGGGGGCTTGACCATGCGCATCTGTCTGGTGCTGGAGGGCTCCTATCCCTATGTGCACGGCGGTGTGTCCACCTGGATGCACGCCTACATTCAGGCCATGCCCCGGCAGGAATTTTCCCTCTGGGTGATCGGTGCAAAGGCACAGGACCGGGGCAAATTTGTGTACGAGCTGCCGCCCAACGTCAAGGAGGTGCAGGAGGTCTTTCTGGACGACGCCCTCCGCCTGCACGGCGAGCAGCACCCCGTTCTGTTCACGGAAGCCGAGCGCGCTGCCCTGCGGGAGCTGGTGCGGCTGGGCCGCCCGGACTGGGACGTACTGTTCCGCCTGTTCCAGCAAAAGGGCGTGCACCCGCTCTCCTTTTTGCAGAGCCGGGATTTTATGGAGCTGTTCACGGATATCTGCTTGCAGGAATACCCCTATGTGGCCTACGCCGATGCGTTCCACACCATGCGCTCCATGCTGCTGCCGGTGCTGTATCTGCTCACGGGCCGGGTGCCAAAAGCAGATGTTTACCATGCCATTTCCACCGGCTACGGCGGATTGCTGGCCTGCCTTGGCGGCAGTTTGAACCACGCGCCCGTGCTGCTGACCGAGCACGGCATCTACACCCGTGAGCGGGAGGAGGAGATCATCCGCGCCGAGTGGGTGGTGCCCTCGTTCAAGAGCCGGTGGATCCGCTTTTTCTATATGCTCTCGGAAGAGATCTACCGCCGGGCCTTCCGGGTGAGCAGCCTGTTCTACAACGCCCGCCGCACCCAGATCGAAATGGGCTGCGACGGCGCAAAATGCATCGTGATCCCCAACGGCGTGCAGTACGAGCGCTTTTGCAATATCCCGCTCAAGCCCGAGGATGGCTGGGTGGATATCGGTGCGGTGGTGCGTCTGGCACCCATCAAGGACGTAAAGACCATGATCTACGCCTTTTTTGAGCTGGCGTCCCGGGTGCCCAACGTGCGGCTGCACATCATGGGCGGCGTGGACGACGAGGACTATGCCCGCGAGTGCTATGCGCTGGTGGAGCAGCTGCAACTCAAAAACCTGCTGTTCACCGGCCGCGTGGACGTGGTGCAGTATATGCAAAAGCTGGATTTTACCATTCTGACCAGTATTTCCGAGGGACAGCCGCTTTCGGTGCTGGAATCCATGGCGGCGCGCCGCCCCTGTGTCACCACCGAGGTGGGCTGCTGCCGGGAGCTGCTGGAGGGCGCGCCCGGCGATGAACTGGGCGTGGCAGGCTACTGTGTGCCGCCCATGTACCGTCAGGGCCTTGCTGACGCCATGGAAAAGATGTGCGCCAGCCGTGCCCGCCGGGAAGAGATGGGCCGCATTGGGCAAAGAAGGGTGGACGCCTGTTTCCACCACGAGCAAATGCTGGCCAATTACCGCAAAATGTACGATGAAACAGCAAAGGAATATCACTTGGAGTAACCATGGCAGGAATTGGATTTGAACTGAAAAAGCTGTTCCGCCGCAAAGGGCTGTTTGCTTCGCTGCGGGCCTACGGGTATGCGGGCATCATCTGCACCGGCCCCATGCTGCTGGGCGTAGCGCTGCAACTGGGCATTCTGCTGCTGTGCGGCTGGGTGGGGGCCGAGCGCAGCCAGCAGGACCTTCTGGTATGCATGATCACCTATACGCTGCTGTTCTCGCTGACCGTTACCAGCTTTTTTTCCATGCCGGTCACACGCTATCTGGCAGATATGCTCTACGAGGAGCGGGAAGAGACCATCCTGCCCGCATTCTGGGGCTCCAGCAGCCTGATGCTGGTGGTGGGCTGCGTGCTGTACGGGGTGTTTCTGCTGTTTTCCGGTGCCACCCTTATACAGGGGCTTTTGTGCCTGTGGCTGTTTGCGGAAATGATCGTGAACTGGAACGGCATGAGCTACCTCACCGCCATCAAGGATTACCGGGGCATCCTGTGCTCGTTTTTAGCGGCCATCGCGCTGGCGTTTGGGCTGGGCTTTTTGCTGGTGGTGGTGCTGGGCGGGCCGGTGCCGGAAGGCATGCTGTTTGCCGTGGCCATGGGCTATGGCCTGATGATGGTGTGGGACGTGGTGCTGCTGTACCGCTACTTCCCCCAGAGCAGCGAAAGCCCTTGGACCTTCCTGCGGTGGATGGATGAGTTCCTGCCGCTGGCATTTACGGGCCTTGGCACCAACATCGGCCTGTTTGCCCACCTCGTCATCTGCTGGCTGGGTCCGGAGGGCGTGCAGGTGAAGGGCCTTTTTTACGGGGCACCCTATTACGACATTCCGGCGTTGATCGCCTTCCTTACCATCCTGATCACCAGCATCAATTTTGTGGTGTCGGTGGAGGTGAATTTTTACCCCAAATACCGCGATTACTACAGCCTGTTCAACGATGGCGGCGTTGTGGGCGATATCGTTACCGCCGAGGAAGAGATGCTGGCCGTGCTCAACCGGGAACTGCGGTTCACGGCCCTCAAGCAGCTGTTCGTCACCGCGGCGGTGCTCTCGCTGGAAGGCACGCTGCTGGACCTGCTGCCGCTGGGCTTCAACGACCTGATGCACGGCTGCTTCCGTACCCTGTGCGTGGGGTACGGCCTTTACGCCGTGGGCAACACCGTGTTGATGATCCTGCTTTATTTTACGGATTACCGGGGCGCTGTGCTGGCGGCAGCGGTGTTTGCCGCAGCGGCCAGCGGGCTGACCGCCCTTTCCATGGCGTTCAACACGGCATTCTATGGGTTCGGCTTTCTGATCGGTGCGGCGCTGTTCTATCTGGTCACATTGTTCCGGCTGGACGCCTTTACGGCCAATCTGCCCTACCGGGTGCTGGGCCGGCAGCCCATCGTGGCCGAAGCAAAGGCCGGGCTGTTTACCAAGCTTTGCTTGTTATTGGAAAAGAAAACGGCAGCGCGTGCACAGCACGTCCGTGCCGGAGAGGAGAGGGAAGATGGAAGATAAGGTTTTGATCCCGCGCCGCAGGGTGCTGGGGCTGGGCATGGCGCTGGCCGGGCTTTGTGCGGGCTGTGCCGTGCTGCCCGGCGGCAGCGCAGACAGCGCCGCCGGCTCGGAACCGGCAGCATCCGGCGCCGCCGACGCGGCAAAGGCCCTGGCACAGACCGGCATCGTCCACCTGCGGGATAACCCCGAGCTGTATACCGTCTACGACGACAGCGGCGTTGTGACCATGTACCTGACCGTGAGCCGCGGCAACGACAGCGAGAACACCAACCACAGCTGGGCCCAGATCAACCATTATTCGGTGTACGACTACGAGGCCATGGGCGTGCCCCGCTATCAGGTAAACGCCATTTTGCAGGTGGGCGACGAGAACGGCCCGCTGTCCGGCGAGCTTGGCTACGGCGTGGAAGCGCCCAACGCCACGGTGCAGATCCGCGGCCAGACCTCCAGCCGGTACGACCAGAAAAACTATAAGATCAAGCTCAAAAAGAACAAGGGCACTTGGCGGGGCCAGCGCACCATTGCCCTCAACAAGCACATGGGCGAGGGCCTGCGCTTCCGCAACAAAATGGCCTACGACCTCATCCGGGACATTGACCAGATGATGGGCCTGCGCACCCAGTTCGTCCACCTGTACGTCAAGGACCTGACCGAAAGCACCAGCGGCGTCTTTGAGGACTACGGCCTGTATACGCAGGTGGAGCAGCTGAACAAAACGGCCCTCAAGGCCCACGGGCTGGACGCCAGCGGCCAGCTGTACAAGGTGAACTTTTTTGAGTTCTACCGCTACGAGGACTCCATCAAGCTCACCACGGACCCCGCCTTCGACCAGTCCATGTTCGACTATTACCTTGAAGTAAAGGGGAATAACGACCACACAAAGCTCATTGAGATGCTGGACAAGCTGAACGATGAATCCCAGCCCATGGAAGAGCTGCTCCAGACCTGTTTTGACCCGGAGAACATTGCCTACTGGATGGCGTTCCAGCTGCTCACCGGCAACGCCGATACCCAGAACCGCAACATGTACCTGTACAGCCCGCTGAACTCCAGTACATGGTATCTGCTGGACTGGGACAACGACGGTATGCTGCGCCGCAAGGAGCGGGAGTATCTCCGCTTTACGGATTCCGAGAGCTGGGAGTGGGGCATCAGCAACTATTGGGGCAATGTGCTGTTCCGCCGCTGCTTGCAGACCGCGAGCTTCCGGGAACAGCTGGACACCGCCGTGCGGGAACTGCACGACTTTATGAACCCCGACCGCATTGAGGAGATGGTGGCCCACTACCGCACCATCACCGAGCAGTATGTCTGGCAGATGCCGGATGTGATGTATCTGCCTGTTACAAAACCTCAGTATGACGCGGTCGCAGCGGCTTTGCCGGAGGAGATCGAGGAGAACTACCAGCAGTACCCGGAGGGCTACCACAGCCCCATGCCGTTCCATATCGGCACGCCAGTGGTGGAAAACGGCATCTTGCAGCTTGGGTGGGACGCTTCTTACGACTTCAACGCCGAAGCCGTCTCCTACACCGTGGAGCTGGCCCGGGACTACCTGTTCCGGCAGGTGCTTTACCGGGAAGAGAACGTGGTGCTGCCCTTGGCCCAGACGACGGCCCCGGGTGCCGGCCAGTATTTTGTGCGGGTGCGGGCCACCAACGCTTCCGGCTACACGCAGGATGCCTTTGATTATTATGTGATCGACAGCGGCAAGGTGTACGGCGTCAAGTGCTTCTACATCCAGCCGGACGGCAGCGTGGTGGAGGATACCTATGAAGAATGAACCGGCGCTCTGGCGGCGCGGCAGGCAGCTGCTGGCCCCGCTGCCCCGCAGCAGCGCGGAACACTACCGCCACGAGCTGAAATATCTCATCTCCTATGCCGACAAAACAGAGCTGACGGCGCGCATGGCCCCGGTGCTGCATCTGGACCCCCACGCAAAGAACGGCGGCTATTTCATCCGCAGTCTTTACTTCGACGATTACTGGAACACCGCCTACGACGAAAAGGACGCGGGCGTTCTGCTGCGCAAAAAATACCGCATCCGCATCTACAATTGCAGTGACCGCAGCATCAAACTGGAGCGCAAAAAGAAATTTGGCAGCTACATCTACAAGGAGGCTGCGCCCCTGACCCGGGCGGAGTTTGAGCGCATTCTGGCAGGGGACTACGGTTTTTTGCTGCACAGTCCCCACCGCCTGTGTCAGGAGTTTTACACCGAGTGCATCAGCAATGTGCTGCGGCCGCGGGTGATCGTGGATTACGACCGCGAGCCATGGATCATGGATGCAGGCACCGTGCGCGTCACCTTTGATATGGATGTGCGGGCCGCAGTGGGCAGCTGGGATATTTTTGACGCCGCACTGCCCGCGCTGCCGGTGCTGGAGCCGGGCAAGCTGGTGCTGGAGGTCAAGTTTACCGAGTTTTTGCCCCAGATCGTGCGGGACATCCTGCCGCCCCGGGCACAGGAGCTGACCGCTGTCTCCAAATATGTGTTGTGCTGCGACAAAACGGCGTATCAGCACGGCTTTGAATATTGGCAGGAAACCTGAGGGAAAGGAACCGAGTATCGCTATGAGCACAAAAGACTTTATCAAAAAATCCGTCCTGAACGCCTTTACCCAGTACGATGCACCCAAGCTTGCGGTGGCGCTGCTGGCGGCGCTGGCGCTGGGCATCCTGATCTATCTGGTCTACCGCAAGTTCTATACGGGCGTTGTGTACTCCCGCAGCTTTGCGGTAACGCTGGTGGGCATGTGCGTGCTTACCTGCATGGTCACGCTGGCCATCAGCACCAACGTGGTCATCTCCCTTGGTATGGTGGGTGCGCTTTCCATCGTACGCTTCCGCACCGCCGTCAAGGACCCGCTGGACCTGCTGTATCTGTTCTGGTCCATCACAACAGGCATCACGGCAGGCGCCGGCATGTATGCGCTGGGGCTGGTAACGGCAGCGGTGATGATCGTCATGATCTGCCTCTTCTCCCACTGGCAGGCAAAAGGCCGGGTGTACATCGCGGTGATCCACTATGCAGGTGCCGAGGCCGGTGATAACATCGTCCGCGCACTGGGCCGCATCAAATATGTGGTCAAATCCAAGACCATGCGGGGCGAAAACACCGAGATGGCGGTGGAGGTGTTCTGCAAGGGATCCGACATGGAGTTTGCGGACCGCATCCGTGCGGTGGAGGGCGTGCAGGACGTCACGCTGATCCAGTACAATGGCGAATACCATGGTTAAAATTTCAAGACTGCTGGCGGCAGGGCTCTGCCTGCTGGGGATCGGAGCGGGAATGCTTACACAGACCAAGACCTACCGGGCGGACGATGCCGCCTTTGCCAACGCGCAAATCGGCTATGCGCCCGTGGTGGGCAGCGCAGAGGCCGGTGACGCCGCGCTGCGGTATCTGGAACTGACATGGCGTGAGGTGGAACCGGAAGAGGGCGTTTACGCGTGGGATGCGATCGATGCCAAGTACGGCCTTGCGGACCTGCGGGCAAAGGGCATCCATCTGGTGCTGCGCTTTGTCTGTGATACGCCCCGCACCAAGAGCCACATGGATATCCCGGATTGGCTCTATGCCAAAACGCAGGACGGCAGCTGGTACAACACCCGCTATGGCAGGGGCTACTCGCCCGATTATGCAAACGCGGCCTTCCGCGCCGCCCACCACCGGGTGCTGTGCGCGCTGGCGGAGCATTTTGGCACGGACGGCTTTGTGACCTATGTGGAGATGGGCAGTCTGGGCCATTGGGGCGAATGGCATATCAGGAGCGAGGATGGGCTTGTGCCCATGCCCGGCGAAGCGGTCCGCGACGCCTACGCGGCGGACTACGAAGCGGCATTTCCTACAGCAAAGCTGCTGATGCGCAGGCCCTTTAACTTTGCGGCCCGGCACGGCCTTGGCCTTTACAACGATATGACCGGCGAAGAAGCCGACACCCGGGAATGGCTGGGCTGGATCGCAGGCGGCGGCTGGTACGGCAGCGAGCCGAAAGCCCTCTCTGCCATGCCGGACTTCTGGCAGCGCGCCCCCGTGGGCGGCGAGTTTACCAGCGGACGCTCCATGCAGGATATGCTGGAAAAGGACCTTGCCCGTACCGTGCAGCTGGTAAAGGACTCGCACATGAGCTTCATCGGCCCCAAGACGGCGCAGGCCGAGTACACAAAAGGGTACAACGCTGTGCTGCGGGAGCTGGGCTACCGTCTGCGGGTCACGCAGCTCAAACTGGCCCCCTGTGAGGGCGGTGTTTCGGCTGCGCTGACCGTAACAAACGAGGGCGCCGCGCCCTTTTACTGGGACTGGGCCATGAACCTTTATGTGGAGGACGCCGGGGGCACTGCCTTGCAGACCGTGCGCCTGCCGCTGGCTCTGCCGGAACTGCTGCCCGGGCAGACCCGGCAAGTGACCGTCACGCTGGAAGGCGCACAGGACCTGCTCAATGTGTGGAAGCAGCTGTTCGGTGACAGGAAGCGGCTGACCGTGGGCATCGTGGACCCCATGACGGGCCGCGACGCCGTGCGCTTTGCCATGAAGGCACAGCAGAAAAACGGCCGTACGGTGCTGCTGTGAAGTGCAGCGGCGTTTTCAGGAATCGACAAAAATTAAAGTGTATCTTTGTATAACTTTACAAAACATGAAAAAATGTGATGGCAAAGTTGTTGCAATTTTCAGATTGAAAGAAATAACAGAAAACGCTATACTTTAAACATCAAAAGCAAAGACGCTTCGCGAGAGATCGCAAAGCGTCTTTTTTTGTTACCCTGCAAGGCAAGGCGGCTTTGAGGGAGAGATGAAACAGGAAAAGGGGAATGCAACGTGATCAAGCTGGAGCATGTGGAGAAATACTTCGGTGATCTGCACGTTCTGAAGGATGTCAATCTGGAAGTGGCCGAAGGCGAAAAGCTGGTGATCATCGGGCCGTCCGGTTCGGGCAAGTCCACCACCGTGCGCTGTATGAATTTTCTGGAAGAGCCCACCAGCGGCCATGTCTACATCGATGGACAGGAGCTGACCGGCAAAAACAAAACAAAGCTGGTACGGGAGACCACCAGCATGGTGTTCCAGCAGTTCAACCTGTACCCGCACATGACGGTGCTCAAAAACCTGACCCTCGCGCCCATGAAGCTGCATCATAAAACAAAGCAGGAGGCCGAGGAACTGGCTTACCATTATCTGGAAGTGGTGGGGCTGCGGGACAAGGCAAACGTATACCCCGCCCAGCTTTCCGGTGGCCAGCAGCAGCGCATCGCCATTGCGCGGGCACTGTGTGCACAGACCAAGATCATCCTGTTCGATGAGCCCACCAGTGCGCTGGACCCGGAGACCATTCAGGAAGTGCTGGATGTCATGGTCAATCTGGCCCACGAAAAGAACATCACCATGGTGGTCGTTACCCATGAGATGGGCTTTGCCCGTCAGGTGGCCGACCGCGTGGTGTTCATGGCAGACGGCCAGATCATCGAAGAGGGCACACCGGAGCACTTCTTCACCAACCCCAAGAACGAGCGTGTGCGCCAGTTTCTGGGCAAGATCATCCGGTAAAAAATTTGGTCAACGCGGGGGATGCCGCAAACGGAGCGGCACACCGCTGCTGATAACGCAGCACAGGAGGGACGGAAGGGAAAGCCGTCCGGCTGCAAATTTGATAGAGGAGTGAATTTTTATGAAAAAGATCTCGCGTCGTAGTTTTGTCAAGGCCGCTGGCACGGCCCTTACACTCACCGCACTCACCGCCTGCGGCGGTTCTGCCAGCTCTGTGGCCACCTCCACCGCATCCTCTGCCGCCTCCGGCAGCGCAGCCGCTTCTTCCGAAGCACTGTCTGCGGATGTGCAGGCCATCGTGGACCGTGGTGTGCTGAAGGTAGGCGTCAAGAACGCCGTCAAGGGCTTCAGCTTTCAGGATACCCTCACCGGCGAATACACCGGCCTTGAGGACAGTCTGGCCGAAATGATCGCCGAGCATCTGGGCGTGGATGTGGAATTCACCACCGTCACCGCCGCTACTCGTGGTGAGCTGCTGGATTCCGGCGATATCGACTGCGTGCTGGCTACCTTTACCATTACCGAGGAGCGCAAAAAGAGCTGGGATTTCTCCACCCCGTACTACACCGACTATGTGAGTGTTCTGGTGGAGGATGCTTCCGGCATCAAGGAACTGGCCGACCTGAAGGATAAGGTGGTGGGCGTTTCCTCCGGCTCCACCTCCGCCCGCGCACTGGTGCAGGCCATGATCGATGCCGGCGTGATCTCCGGCGACGGCTTTGACGCCGAAACCTTCAACGCGGACACATGGAAGGACGGCGTTTCCTTCCGTCAGTACGACGATTACCCCGCCATCAGCACGGCTCTGAGCGCCGGTGAGGTGGACGGCTTCTGCGTGGATAAGTCCATTCTGGCCATCTACAAGACCGATGGCCGCAGCTACATCGATGCAGAGTTCAGCCCGCAGGAGTACGGCGTTGCTACCAAGAAGGGCAGCGGCTTCTCCGCTTTGTGTGACGAGCTGGTATCCGGCTGGCTGGCCGACGGCACCATTGATGGCCTGATCAAGGACAACGGTCTGGATTGAATTTTATCGCAGCCAAAAGGGTTGTAGGAAAGGGGAGTTCACCATGTCTGGTCTGTTTTCGTGGGACGCATGGGCAACGGTGTGGAACCACCGGGAAAGTTTTCTGCTGGGGCTGGGCAACACATTGCTCACGGCATTCAGCGCGCTGATGCTGGCGTTTGCCATCGGCGCAGTGATCGGTCTGCTTGCCACCAGCGGCAAAAAGCCGCTCAAGTTCATTGCCCGGGTGTATGTGGAGTTCATCCAGAACACACCGCTGCTGCTGCAACTGTGCTTTTTGTATTACGCACTGGCCTTTGCAGGCCTGAGCCTTGGCGTGATCCGCACCGGCATCATTGCATTGGGCGTTTACACCGGCGCCTATATGGGCGAGGTGGTGCGCGCCGCCATTGAGTCGGTGCCAAAGGGCCAGTTTGAGGCGGCGCAGGCACAGGGCTTCAACTACTTGCAGCGCATGGGGTATATCATCCTGCCCCAGAGCATCCCGGTCATGCTGCCGCCGATGGTCAATCAGGTGGTGAACCTGTTCAAGAACACCTCCTGTCTGTACATCGTGGGCGGTGCAGACCTGATCAGCGTGACCTACAGCTTTGTCACCGGCGCTTCCACCGGCGGTGCCTACGCACCGGCCTACATCGTCTGCGGCCTAATCTTCTTTGTGGTGTGCTTCCCGCTGTCTACGCTGGCGACCCGCTGGGAGGCTTCGCTCAAAAACCGCAAGGGCAGGGCAGACCCGGCGCTGCGCGCGGTCAAGCGCACAGCGTTAAAGGAGGCGGCATGATATGAGCACCCTTGCTTCCAGTTTTTCCATCCTTGCACAGCCGGGCGTGTTCCTGTACCTGCTGCGCGGCGTGGCCTTTACCTGCATCATCTCGGTGCTGGGCGTCATTCTGGGCCTGATCCTTGGTTCTCTGCTGGCGCTGGCCCGCACCTACTGCAAAAAGGGCCCGGCCCGCATTCTGGGCTGGCTTGCGGCGGCATATATCGAACTGTTCCGTAACACACCGTACCTTCTGTGGATCTTCGTTTGCGTGGTGTTCTGCCCGTGTCCGGCCTTTTTCGCCCGCAAGATGTTCGGCCTGACCAGTGTGGAGATGAAGCTGCTGTTCAAGGCAGCACTGGCACTGATC
The DNA here is from genome assembly GCA_934511465.1 of uncultured Faecalibacterium sp. Lineage (GTDB taxonomy): Bacteria > Bacillota > Clostridia > Oscillospirales > Ruminococcaceae > Faecalibacterium. The sequence continues at coordinate 74,693 of CAKSWG010000005.1, forward strand.
CTGTTCAATTCCTCAGTCATTGCAGAGATCGTGCGCGGCGGTCTGAACGGCGTGGCCAAAGGCCAGTTTGAAGCCGGCTATTCGCAGGGCTTCAACACCGCAGAGGTACTGCTGTACATCATCCTGCCGCAGGCCTACCGCAACATCGTGCCTACCCTGCTCAGTCAGGTGATCACCACCATCAAGGACTCTTCCTACCTTGCCAATGTGGCCACCATTGAGCTGATGGCCCGTATTCGCCAGCTGCTGAGCGCCGCAGGCACCTACAACGGCCTTGGCACCGTGAATGTTTCGGACGTGATGGTGCTGTTCGGCACGGCATGTGTCATTTATTTTATTATCAACTTCACCCTGAGCTGCATCGTCCGTTCGATGCAGGCCCGGCGCAAGAAAGCGCTGGTCTTTGCCCCGGCAAAGGCCGCATAAAACCGAAATTCTCTTTTACCTCCTTTTCCTTTTTCCAAAACCGCTTACACAAAAACACCCGCACCCGGCAGCCATTGTGCAGCTTGCCGGGTGCGGGCGTTTCTATTTCTTATTAAAAAATGACTCGCCCTCTCCGTCATCGCTGGCGCGATGCCACCTCTCCCTTTGGGGGAACTGCTGAGCAAAGCAAGGTTGAGAGGGCGAGGCCGCTGGCCATAAATCAAATACATTTTGCCCGCAGGGCCTTGTGCAGACGCTGCTGGTGCGCCTGACCTCAAAAAAGCAACGGAGCTCCCCGGGATGCTGCCCGTCCGGGCACATGCCGGGGAGCTTTTTGCCCCCTTGAGAAAAAACCGCCGTCATGCTACACTGGTAGCACACCTTATTTATAAAAGGAGGAACGCACCATGCGATTGGATAAATATCTGGCCGAGACGGCCCAGTGCACCCGCAGCGAAGCCAAGACCCTGCTTGCCAAGGGCCGTGTGCAGGTGAACGGCACCATCTGCAAAAAAGGTGACACTCAGCTCAAAGACACCGACGCTGTGGCCGTGGACGGCAAAGTGCTCACCTACCAGCCGTTCGTATACATTATGCTCAACAAACCCGAGGGCGTGGTGAGCGCTTCCACGGACAAGCGCGACACCACCGTGGTGGATCTGGTGGGGGATGCCTACCCCCGGCGGCAGCTGTTCCCGGCGGGTCGGCTGGACAAGACCAGCACCGGCTTTGTGCTGCTGACCGACGACGGCACCTTTGCCCACGACATCCTTGCGCCCAAACGCCATGTTTCCAAGACTTACACCGTGGTGATCGATACGCCGCTGACCGAAGAGATGAAGGCGGGCTTTGCGGCGGGCGTCACGCTGGCAGACGGCACGGCGCTTTCGCCTGCAGAGGCAACAGCGCTTTCGGCGGACGGCTGCACCGTGCGGGTGGTGCTGAAACAGGGCGTGTACCACCAGATCAAGCGGATGTTCGGCGTATACGGCGCAGGCGTGAACGCCCTGCACCGGGACGCCATCGGCGGCCTTGCGCTGGATGCGGCCCTTGCACCGGGCCAGTGGCGGGAGCTTTCTGCCGAAGAAGTGTCGGAAATTTCCAGATGACAAGGTGCGCTTTTCACTTGATTTTCAAAAAAGCAACACATTTTGCCGCTAAAATAGGCAGCAGAACCACGCAAAAAGGCACTTTTTTGGCCCGGAACGGCCCCCGCAGATAATATTCACAAGAAAAAACTATCTTTTTTGTTGAAATATGTTGCAAAAGTAAATTCTTTTGTGTAAAATATAAAATGTAATGCAGCTAAATTGTTGAAAATCACGACCGGCTGCCGCTGCGGTTTGCACAAACGAGGAAAAGGGGTATCCATTATGGCCAATAGAGTATTTCAAAGCGTGATCTACCAGATGAAAGACGCGATCAACCGGGTGGTCGGCGTGGTGGATGAGACCGGCGCTGTTATTTCCTGCTCGGAGCTGAACCAGATCGGCGAGGTGCGCGAAGGCTTCATGGCAGAACGCCTGACGGCAGGCGATCGCTTTGTGCGCGATGGCTACACCTACCAGCAGTTCTCCAGCGCCAAGCATAACGATTATGCAGTGTTCGTGGAAGGCGTGGACGAGACGGCGGGCCAGTTTGCCGCAATGCTGTCCATCAGCCTGCAAAGCATCAAGCAGTACCACGACGAAAAGTTTGATAAGTCCAACTTTATCAAGAATGTGGTGCTGGATAACATCCTGCCCGGCGATATCTACGCCAAGGCCCGCGAGCTGCACTTTGCCACCGATGTTTCCCGCGTGGTGTTCATTGTGCGTGTGACTTCCGGCGGCGATATCTCCGCCTACGATGTGGTGAGCAGCCTGTTCCCCGACAAGCAGAAGGATTTTGTGTTCAATATCAGCGAGACGGATACCGTGCTGGTGAAGGAGATCCGCAAGGGCATCGACCGCACCGACATGGAAAAGCTGGCTGCCAGCATCGTGGATACCCTGTCCGGCGAGCATTACATCAAGGCTGTGGTGGGCATCGGCACCCCCATTTCCAACGTGAAGGATCTGGCTACCAGCTTTAAGGAAGCCCAGATCGCCATGGAAGTGAGCAAGGTGTTCGACACCGAAAAGCAGATCATCCGCTACGACAACCTTGGCATTGCACGCCTGATCTACCAGCTGCCTACCACCGTGTGCGAGATGTTCCTGCGCGAGGTGTTCAAGCAGGGCAGCATCGAGAGCCTGGATCAGGAGACCCTGTTCACCATCCAGCGCTTCTTTGAGAACAACCTGAATGTGTCCGAGACCAGCCGCGGTTTGTTTGTGCACCGCAATACGCTGGTGTATCGTCTGGAAAAGATCAAAAAGCTGACCGGCTTGGACCTGCGTGAGTTCGACGACGCTATCGTATTCAAGGTAGCGCTGATGGTCAAAAAGTACCTGTCCAACAACCCGGCCAAATACTGATAAAAAGCCGCATTCTGCTGCGGCATGGAACCGGCCGCTCGCAACCGATGCTGGCCGGTTCTTTTTGCTGTAGAAATAACCCTCTCCGTCAGCGCATTCGCGCTGCCACCTCTCCCGAAGGGCGAGGCTTTATGCATTAAAAGATAAAGCAAATAAAAGCTCCCCCCTCGGGGGAGCTGGCGAGCAAAGCGAGACTGAGAGGGTTGGGTACTTGATCAAATATTACGTCAGGAGTAACATCACCAAAATGATAGATTTAGAACACGTCTCCAAGGAATACAAACGGGGCGGACCGCTTGCACTGGACGATATCAACCTCCATGTGGACGACGGCGAGTTCGTGTTTCTGCTGGGCCATTCCGGCGCGGGCAAATCCACCCTGCTCAAGCTGATGCTGCGCGAGGAACTGCCCACCGAGGGCAAGGTGACGGTGCTGGGCAAGGACGTTGCCCGCCTGCGCCGCCATCAGGTGCCCTATCTGCGCCGTCAGATGGGCATCATCTTTCAGGATTTCCGGCTCATCCCCACCATGACCGTGTACGAGAACATCGCCTTTGCCATGCACGTGACCAACGTCAAGCGCAAGGAGATCCGCGACCGCGTGGAGTACATGCTGGAGCTGGTGCATCTGGAGGATAAGGCCAAGGCTTACCCGGACACCCTTTCCGGCGGCGAGCAGCAGCGCGTGGCGGTGGCCCGCGCCCTTGCCCACGGCCCCAAGCTGGTGATCGCGGACGAGCCCACCGGCAACATCGACCCGGAGCTGAGCCTTGAAATGATGGAACTGCTGGAGCGGGTGAGCGAAATGGGCATCACCGTTGTGGTCGTCACCCACGAGCATGAGCTGGTGCGCCAGTTCCATCAGCGGGTCGTTACCCTGAAAAAGGGCCGCATCATCTCGGATGTGCCTGCCGACCCGGAAGCCATCCGTGCGCGGGCAAAGCGCTGCGAGAGCCTGTTCGAGACCGAGCTGGAGCCGGAAAATACCGCAGAAAAGGAGGCGGCCACCGTATGATGAGACCCTCTACCTTCTTTTTTCTGGTGCGGCGCGGCATCCGTAATTTGGGCAAGCACTGGGGCATGACCTTTGTGTGCATCCTGTCCCTCAGCGTCTGTATGACCCTGAACACCTTTGCAAGCCTTGCGGAGGTGAACGTGGACAGCATGGTCAACTATCTGGGCAGCCAGAACGAGACCGTGGTCTATCTGGACCCGGAGTGCGACGATGCCACCGCCCAGAGCGTGGGCGAAAAGCTGTCCGCCCTGCCCGGCGTGACCAATGTGCAGTACGTCTCCAAGCAGGACGTGCTGAACACCTACCGTGATTACATGCAGGATTACTCTTCCCTGTGGGACGAGTTTGAAAATGACAACCCCTTCAAGGCCAACTACCGCGTCTCCATCGCAGACCTGAGCCAGATGGAAGCCATGAGCAAGAAGATGCAGGCCATTCCGGGCGTGTACAGCGTGACCGCCCCGGTGGAAATGACCAACGTCTTTGTGCAGGTGCAGCGCTCTGTTACCAAAGTGGGCCGCATCATCGTGCTGGTGCTGATGGTGGTCAGCATCATCACGGTGGGCAGCACCATCCGGCTGAGCGTGTTTGCACGCCGCCGTGAGATCGAGATCATGAAGTATGTGGGCGCCACCAACGGCCTTGTCACCCTGCCGTTCTTTGTGGAAGGTCTGGCCATCGGCCTGATCTCCGGTGTAGTGACGGCAGCTGTCAGCCTGGGCGGCTACAGCTACATGGTGCAGGCCTCCGACGGCCTTGGCGGCGTATGGGAGATGGTCATGGGTCAGGCACTGGTGCCGGTGAGCGCCGTCTGGTCCACCATCATCCCGTACAGCCTGCTGGGCGGTGCCATCGTGGGCGGCTTGGGCAGCATGTTCTCCATCCGCAAGCACCTGAACGTATGATGGAAAGGAGCCGAACATGAAAAAAGCACTTCATGCAAAGCCCTTCCGGCTGCAAATGCCCGGTTATGCGCCGCGCCACGCCCGGCCGGAACCTGCCCGCAGCAAGCTGCTGCGGGGCATCAGCCTGTGTCTGGCGGCAGCGTGTCTTGTGGCAGGCATCGGCTTCCAGCCGGCCACGGCTGCTACCAGCATGTCCAGCTTGCAGAACAAGCTGGATAAGCTGTCCCAGTCCATCGACCAGCACAAAAAAGAGCTTTCGGACGCGAAAAAGAAGGAAGCTGCCGCCAAGGCATTGGAAGGCGAGCTCAAGGAGCGCGTGGGCGTTATTCAGGACCAGATCAGCGTACTGAGCACCCAGATCGCGGCGGTGCAGAACAACATCGGCCAGACCGAGCAGAAGATCACCGCCAAAGAAGCGGAGATCACCCAGAAGCAGACCGAGATCGACGGCCAGTGGAGCGATTTTAAAAAGCACATGGCCGCCATGCAGGAGCTGCGGGACGGCGGCAGCGTGGCCATGCTGAGCGCCGTGAACGACCTGTACGAGCTGCTGACCTTCAACGAAGTGATGCAGGATATCTCCATCAAAGATACCGAGATCATGGACAACATGAAGGAGGCAAAGAGCGCGCTGGAAGCGGATAAGGCCGAGCTGGAGGACCAGCGCAAGGAGCTGCAGAGCCAGAAGGCGGAGCTGGATACCCAGAACTACCAGATGAAGGCCAAGCAGAGCGAGCTGAACAGCAGCATCTCCGCAGCGCAGCTCTCCGCGCAGGACGCCCAGAAGGCCCAGAAGGCCGCGCAGGCCGCCATTGAGTCGGATGAGCTGAACTATGAGGCCGTCAAGAAAGAGATCCAGAAGCTGATCGCAGCGGCTGCATCCAGCAAGCCGCAGCTGAGCTTTACAGGTTTCAGCTGCCCGCTGAAGAGCTATACCCGCGTTTCCAGCGAATACGGCTGGCGCAAGAACCCGGTGTCCGGCGTCAACAAACTGCACGCCGGCATCGATCTGGCCGCACCGGGCGGTACGCCCATCTATGCAGCCGCCAGCGGCTATGTGCAGGTGGCGGGCTGGTCCAGCGGCGGTTACGGCAACTACGTGATCATCTATCACGGCAAGATGTCGGACGGTGTGGCCTACAGCACCCTGTACGGCCACATGAAGTCGGTGGCCACCAGTGCGGGCAAGTACGTCAATCAGGGCGACCTGATCGGCTATGTGGGCTCCACCGGCAACTCCACCGGCAACCACCTGCATCTGGAAGTCTGGAAAGGCGGCAGCAAAGCCAATGCGGTCAATCCGCGCGGTTATATCCCGTTCCCGCACAACTGAGTGTATTTAAGGAGTCTGGTATTCTATGAACGAACAAAAACACAAGCGCTGGCTGCGCATCGGCTGCCTGATTCTGGCAGGCGTGTTTGCGCTCTCGCTGCTGGGCAGTGTGATCATGATGCTGTTGTATTAACAGGGAGGGGCAAGCATGAACCGTAAGATCTCTGTGGGCATGGCTGTCACCATCGTCATTCTGGCCATGACCGTTACCTTTTCCATCACCATGCTGATCGCCATGCGCCTGTTCGACAGCACCGTGAGCAGCGTGAAGGAAAAGGAGAGCATGTATAATAAGGTGGCCGAGGTGGACCGCTACGTGCGCAGCAACGATTACTACACCATCGATGAAACGATGCTGTACGACCGCCTGACCGCCGGTTATCTGCTGGGCACCGGCGACAAATACGCCCGCTACTACACGGCCAACGCCTACACCGAGCTGATGAATCAGCAGAGCGGCAAGGTGATGGGCATCGGCGTGGAACTGGGCATCGACCAGACCGGCTACGCAAAGGTGACCAAAATCTACGAGGACTCGCCTGCGCAGGAAGCCGGCATTGCGGTGGGGGATTACATCACCGCCATTGACGGTACCGACATAAAGAGCCTTTCCGGCGTGGATGCCGTGCAGTCCCGTTTGCAGGGCGAGGCCGGCACCACGGTCAGCGTTACATGGCTGAACAGCGAAGCTGCGTCCAAAACGGCAGACCTGACCCATTCCGGCTACACCAGCACCACCGTGGATTATCAGATGCTGGATACCGTTGGCTACATCAAGATCCGCCAGTTCGACGGCAGTACCCCCAGCGAGTTGGATTACGCCATCCGCTCCCTGACCACCAGCGGCGCCCAGAGCCTTGTGTTCGATCTGCGGGACAACGGCGGCGGTGTGCTGGACGATGCCGTCAGCTGCATCGACCTGATCGCTCCGGAGGGCACCGTGGCCTATGCCGAGGATAAAAATGGCAGCCGCACGATCATTGGCAGCAGCGATGACGAAAGCAGGGTGGACCTGCCCATCGTCTGCTTGGTGAACGGCAACACCGCCAGCGCGGCAGAGCTGTTCGCCGCAAGCCTGCGCACCATGAATGGTGCGCGTCTGGTGGGCACCACCACCATGGGCAAGGGAACCATCCAGAGCAGCCCGCAGCGCCTTTCCGATGGCAGCGCCGTGAGCATCACGGTGGCAAAGCTCATCTGCGGCGATGGCTCCTGCTTTGACGGCACCGGCCTGAGCGTGGATGTGGAAAAGGCCCTCACTGCTGAGGAGACCACCAATTTCTACGATTATACGCCGCAGACCGACCCGCAGGTGCAGCGCGCCGTCAGTGCAGCGCAGCAGCTCAGCGGTACGTCTACTCTGGCCGGCGTCAACGATGCAGCTTCCTCTGCCGCAGCGTCCGAGGCTGCCGACAGCACTGCTGCCGAGCCGGAGAGCGCTTCCTCCGAGGAAACGGCTTCCTCCGCCGAAGCGGAAGCCGGCAGCGAAGCAGCTTCCGGTGCGGAATAAAGGGCAAGACCGGCAGAAATGCTGCATGGGCTTCTTCTCGTAAAAAGGAACCCGGCTTATTGCGGTGCTGTTTGCCGTATCGACTCCTCATGTGAAACGGTGTTTTGGAGCATCCCGCAGCGCTCCGTTTACCGTACCGACCCCTTCTCGTGAAAATGCAACCCAGCCAGACCCGCAGGTCTGGCTGGGTTGCCATATTATAATAATATTTCCGCTAAATATGCCCAAAGCAACGCGGAGGGCATTCAAATCGTACTATGAAAAAGGATGGAATCTATGCCCGAACTGACCGACCTCTCGGTGATCCGCGCCCTGTGCGAAAAATACGATTTTGCACTCTCCAAGGGCTTTGGACAGAACTTTATCATCAACCCGGGCCTGCCCGCCAAGATCGTGGATGCCAGCGGCGTGGATCAGCGCTATGGCGTGATCGAGATTGGCCCCGGCATCGGTGTGCTGACCCGCGAGCTTGCAAAGCGTGCCGCCAAGGTGGTGTCCATCGAGGTGGACGAGCGCCTGCCGCCGCTGCTGGCCGAGACCATGGCAGGCGTGGATAATTTTAAGCTTGTATTACAGGATGTACTCAAGGTGGACCTGAAGGCCCTCATTGCACAGGAGTTCCCCGGGATGCCGGTGGCGGTGTGTGCCAATCTGCCCTATTATATTACCAGCCCCATCGTCATGAAGCTGCTGGGCGACCGTCTGCCCATCGAAAGCCTGACCGTTATGGTGCAGAAGGAAGCCGCCGACCGTCTGGCCGCCGCGCCCGGCACCCGGGCCTCCAGCGCCATCAGCTGTGCCGTGAGCTACTACGCCACCTCCAAGATGATGTTCACCGCCGCACCCGGCAGCTTTTATCCGGCCCCCAAGGTAACAAGCGCCGTGGTGCGTATGGATATCCGCCCCCGGCCCGCCGTGCAGGTGGAGGACGAGGATGGCTACTTTGCCTTGGTGCGCGCCGCCTTCGGCCAGCGCCGTAAGACTGCCGCCAATGCCATTGCCAGCGGTCTGGGAATGCCCAAAGACGCTGTGACCGCCGCCATTGAGGCAGCAGGGTTTGATGCCCGCATCCGCCCGGAAGCCCTTACGCTGGAGGACTTTGCCAAGATCCAGCAGGCTCTCGCCGCAGGGCCTGCGCAATGATCGGAAACTGCGTTTTGGGTGCATAAACGGCACCATATAAATTGCAATAGAAAAAACTTGCCAAATGCCCCCGCCGGTGGTATACTATATCAGTAATGCTGGTGTGGCGCAATGGCAGCGCAACTGATTTGTAATCAGTGGGTTGCAGGTTCAACTCCTGTCACCAGCTCCAA
>CAKSWG010000006.1 GCA_934511465.1 uncultured Faecalibacterium sp.
GTGAACAGCAGCGAGAACCGGTTGCCGCCGGTGGGCTTTTCGCGGCTGAGCACGATAAAGCGGGTGGTGTTGTCGCCGTCGGTGTTGATGCTGGGCACCAGCACTTCCAGCCCGTACAGCGCCGCCGTCTCCACGCTGGCAATGGCCGCCTTGGAGGCATCGCCGCTTTCGGCTACGAACTTTGCGGCCATGGCGGTGTTGGCCATGGCGGTGGCGGGCAGGCCGAACTGCTTCAAAAAGGTCTCGCTCTGGGCGATGGCCTGCTGGTGGCTGTAGACGCTTTTGATCTGGTCGAGCTTTGTGCCCGGCAGCACCAGCAGGTTCTGGGAGATGGGCAGGTCGTACACATCCACCACCCACAGGGCCGGGTGGTTATAGCACAGGTCCAGCACGGCGGAAACATCGCCCGCATGGCTGTTCTCAAAGGGCACAACGCCCCGGGCGGCATCGCCGCGTTCCACCGCGTCGAATACTTCGTCCCAAGTGGGATAGCTCACGGCTTCGGCGTGGGGGAACAGCGCCCGGAGGGCGATGTGGGCAAAGGCACCCTCCACGCCCTGATAGGCCGCGCGGCTCTGGCCCAGCACCACGGCTTCGTACTGCTTGGCCACGTCCATCAGGTTCTGCACATGGTCCTTATAATAGGGCCGCAGGGCGGGAGACTGAATGCGGGCCGCTGCCTTTTCCAGCACGGCCGCTTCGCGGGCAGCATCATAGATGGGCAGGCCGTGGGCCTTTTTGTACTGGGCCACTTGCAATACGGCGGCCATCCGCCGCTCAAACAGTGCGGCCAGCTGGGCATCCACTGCGTCGATCTCGGCGCGTGCCTGTTCCAGTGCGTCCATGGGTTCACATCCTTTTGCATGTATATAAATAGCATCAAAATAGTAGATACCCAGTAAGTATACCATAACCGGGACAGAGAAACAACAAAACGCCCGGCATTTCAAAGGGGAGAATATTTCAAATGACAGATGTGTAAAAAGAACAAAATAGAAAACGAACTCCCTCAGTCAAACCCTTGCGGGTTTGCCAGCTCCCTCAAAGAGGGAGCCTTTGACAAAGCGGAAAAGTTTCCGGCTCTGCCAAAGGCCCCATCCCCGAGGGGGCTGTCGCCGAAGGCGACTGGGGGAGTTCTATTTGCACATTATTTGTTTTTCAGCAGCTCTTCCCTGCTTCTTGCCCTGCCGTAGTACCGCCCGTAGGGGTTCTCCAGTTCTGCGGCTAAGGAGCGCGGCGTTTCCGGCTGTGGCTTTACCACCGGCTTTGCCGTCCGGTCAAAGCGGAGCTGTGCGGCGGGCCCGCCGCGTTTTATCCGGAACCGCATGGCTCACCCCTCTGCCCCGGCGGTGGAAACGGCCCCGGCGGTCAGGGCATCCCACAGCGCTTCGCCGCCTTCCAGCAGGGCGGCGGTGTCCTTGTTCCATGCACCCCGGATGCCGATGTAGTAGCTGCTCAGCAGCTCCTGACTGGAGCCGCTTGCGTTCTGCACGGCATCGGAGGTGTAATCGCCAAGGTCAAGGCTTGCCAGCACCGGGCAGTCGGTCCAGCGGTACACCATGTTCCACCAGTCGCTGTCTGCATCGGACTGGGGCAGGCTGCCGTCAAGGTAGCGCAGGGTGCCGGTGGTCTGCTGGAAGCCTGCGGGGTCGTACAGGATAAAGATGGAGCTCAGCGCGCCCTGAATGTCGGTGGAAAGCTTGGTGGTGCCCGCCATATCAAGGTAGGCATCCGAGTCCTCGTTGCCAAAGTCCATGGTGTAGACGTTCAGCTTTACCACTACTTTGCCGTCGCCGTTGCGGTCCTCGCCGTAGGCGGCAAGGGCGTTTTGCAGGGCGGTCTGGGTGGCTTCCGGCAGGTAGTGGGGGGCCACTACTGCCACATTGTAATCCGCATGGACGGTAAAGAAATACTGCCCGATGAAGTTGTAGCCAAAGAATGCAACAGCGGCGCCAATGATGAGCACCCACTTGAGGTTATAATCCCACCAGTTGGCCCAGCGCTCTTTGCGGGTGTACTGGCGCTGTTTGCGGGGCTTGAGGTCCTTTGGGTCGATGTCGCGTTCGTAACGGTAGCTTGCCATGCGGCGGTTTCCTCCAACGTTTTATTTACAGCTGTGCCAGAATGGCCTGACGCACTGCATCGGGCAGCTGCTTCTGCTCGGCCTTGCTCATGCCTTCGGTGCGGATGGGCGGCAGCACCTTGATGTGCACGCTGCCCGGATGGCACAGGTTGCCGTTGCTCTCAAACAGGGCACGGGCACCGGTAATGGCCACCGGCACCACCGGCACGCCGGTCTTGACGGCAATGCGGAACGCGCCGGCCTTGAACTCGCCTGCGCCGCCCTCTTCGCCTTTGTAGCGGGTGCCCTCCGGGAAGATGACGAAGCTTTTGCCGCTTTCCACAATGGCGGTGGCGTCGTTCAGCGCGCGGACGGAAGCACGCAGGTCATCGCGCTGCACGAACACGCAGCCCAGCAGCTTCATCCAGCGGTTCAGCAGCGGGATCTTTTCCAGCTCCTCCTTGGCAAGGATGCCATGGGGCTTATCGAGGCCTGCCAGCAAAAGCGGGATGTCGTAGTAGCTGCGGTGGTTGCCCACGAACACGCAGGCCATGTCCTTGGGGATGTTCTCAAGCCCTTCCACGCTCAAAGAAACGCCGGTCACCTTTAAAATGCCCCGGCTCCAGTGCGGGATGTGCCTGTTCACGATCTCTTCCACAAGCTTTGTGTCGCCTGCGGCCAGTGCGCGCTCGGCCCGGCGCAGCACACCGTAATGGACGACCATGTAGCCAAACAAATAAATAAACATCGCAATCGTGCGGAATATGCTCATTGCGGTTTCCTCCCTCCGGCAAAATATGCCATTATCATTGTAGCACACTTTTTATAAAAAGGGGAGAAATAACACTTTTTTTACAAATCGGCGCTTCTGCGGTCTTGCAAAATTGACAAAAGACGGGTATATTTATAGTTGTAAAGCCAGCACAATGGCACTTTCTGCGTGAAATGCCTTCTGCCGGTCCAATGGATAAAGAAAGAGGTACCATAACAAATGGGTTTATTCCCTTCTGCAAACGACTTCAAGGCCGGTAAAGGCGTTGAAAAGGATGCCCCCCGCAAGACCGGCATAGGCCGCTTTTTTGAGCTGGTGGGCCGTGATATGAACGGCATGTTCCTTGCAAACCTGCTGGCCTGCATCGGCTTTGCGCCGGTGATCTGTCTGGTGTATATCGGCTTTCTGGCAAACAGCCTGCCGGTCATGGTGGCAAGCGCCGCCGTGGGCGGCATTCTGGCCGGGCCTGCGCTTGCCGGCATGTACGATACCGTGCTGCGCGCCCTGCGCGATGAGGCCGGCTACTGGTGGGTGACTTACCGCAAAGCCTTCAAGCGCAACTTCAGGGCCAGCATCGCGCCGGGCATCTTCTACTGCGTTGTCACCACGATGCAGATCTTCCTTGTGTATTTCTGCTTCAATATGCTCTATCGGGGCACCAATGTGGGCGTGCCGCTGTGGGTGGCTACGGTGCTGAACCTGCTCATCTTCCAGATGCTGTTTGCCTACATGTGGCCGCAGGTGGTGCTGCTGGACCAGCCCTTCAGCCAGACGGTGAAAAACAGCATCAACTGCATGATCGCCTTTCTGCCCCATGCACTGGCCGCGGCCATCGTGCAGATCCTGTTCTGGGGCGTGGTGATCCTGTGCATGCCGCTGGGCCTGCTGCTGATGCTCATTTTCGGCTTCTGGTTCGTCACCGAGGTGTCCTGCCAGATCATCTACGGCGACATTGAAAAGGTGTTCCACATTGAGGAGAGCATCCGCAAGATGAAGGATGCCGAGCTGGAAGCCGCCCTCAAAGAGGACTACGGCAACAGCACCGACGACACCGAGGAATGACCAAATTTTCCTGCAAAGGAGGCCTGCCCCATGGAACAACGGAATAATCTGGTTTTGCAGGGCACCGAGACCTTCTCGCGCGGGCAGCTGGACAATGTGGCGCTGGACGGCGGTGCCATCGTGTTGGACAGCGTGGCGGGCCGCTGCCTGCAATACGGCAGCTACACCACGCCGGAGTTCGCCATGCCGCCGTTCTGCAACCTGAATGTCAGCTGGAACGCCTTTGCGCCCCACAACACGATGGTGGAGGTGCGCTGCCGGGTGTACGCCGGCAGCAGCTGGACCGGCTGGATGAGCTTTGGCAAATGGGCACCGGGCTACCCCCGTTGCAGCTGCAACTCCCAGAGCGATGACGGTATGATCTTTTTGATGGGCGACACCGTGACCGTGGCCACGCCCGGCGGCGGCACCGGCGTGCAGCTACAGGTGAACCTTTCCACCAACGACGACAAAGTTTCGCCGCAGGTACGGCTGCTGGCGGCGGCAGTGCGCCCCCTTACTTGGGAAAAGCGCAGCGGCCACCCACTGAACCGGCGGCTCTACCTGCCGGAATACTGCCTTGCGGCCCACGACCCCAGTTTTGGCCGCACCATGGACCTGCCGCTGGTGATGGCGGCGCTGATGAACTGCTGGGGTGAGGACATCCTGCCCGAAGAAGTGGCCTACGTGATGGAAGACATGGCCCACAGCACTACCTCAAACGCCGCCTTTGCTGCTGCTGCGGCGGGCTGCTGCGGCTATCCCTGCTGGCAGGCATGGATGGACCTTGCCGACCTGCGGGCGCAGATCCACGACGACTGCTGTGTGGCAGTGCAGGTGGAACGCCGCATCCGCGGCCAGCGGGACCCGGTGCGGGTCTGGATGGGCCTGCGGGGGTTTGGCCACGATGATGCCGTGATGGCGGACTATGTGCTGCTGAACGACCCCGCCGCCGACTCCAACGGCGCAGTGAACTGCACCATGGCGCTGGTGGATTTTATGCGCTACTTTACCGGCCGCGCCATTGCCCTGCGGGCAAAGCCCCGGGACATTGAAGCCAACCGTCCCCGGCGGCTGCGCTGCGACCTTGTGCCCGACGGCACGGACGGCGTTTACTTTTTTGAACAGCACGGCACCCGCGACCCGCTGCCGGAAGGCTTTTCCGGCTGGATCGCCTGTGCACCCCACGATGGTGTGGCCCATGCCACCACCGCTCACCGCAGCTTCAGCCGCATGGAGCGCACGCCGGAGGGCGGCATTCGTTTCCCGGCGGCGCAGCGGGCCGCAGGCGGCCGGTGCAGCGTGTACGCAGTGGACCAGACCGGAACCATGCGGGTGGCGGAGGTGCGGCTGCCAAAGCCGAAGCCTGCCCCCGGACCTGCGCAAACAGATCCCCATGCACAGGCGCAGCCGGAAAAATGACCGGCTGCACCAAAGGCTAAATCATATACATAGGAGGAACACATTATGGCAAAGACGATCATCACTTTGGGACGTGAATACTGCACGGGCGGCCGCTACATTGCAGAAGACGTGGCAAATGCACTGGGCATCAAGCTTTACGACAAAGAGCTGATCACGATGGCAGCAAAGCACTCCGGCCTTTCGGAAGAAGCTGTTGCCGCCAGCGAGAAGCGGCACACCCACAGCTTGCTGTACAGCCTGTACACCATGGGCAACGAGCTGCCGCTGGGCGATCAGGTGTTCATTCTTCAGAGCCGCATCATCAAGCAGCTGGCCGAGGAAGGCCCCTGCGTGATCCTGGGCCGCTGCGGCGACTATGTTCTGCGCGAGCGCAAGGATGTGCTGCGCGTGTTCGTGTACGCCCCCAAGGAGTGGCGGCTGGAATACGCAAAGACCAACCCGCTGGTCAAAGCCAAGGACGAAAAGGGCATCAAGGAAGAGGTGGAAAAGACCGACCGCAACCGTGCTGCCTACTACAACTACTACACCCAGAACCGCTGGGGCGATGCCCACAACTACGATCTGGCCATCAACGCAGCTCTCGGCCGCGAGACCTGCGTCAAGATGATCCTGGATGCAGCCGCCGCCAAGGAGAAGAACCTCGGCTGACCGCCCGGGTGTTTCAAAAATAAAACAACGCTGTAACGTGGGTAGGGCGCTTCGGTGCCCTGCCCACGTTTCGGGCAACGGCGACGGTTTTACTCCTTCAGTCACGGCTCCCGCCGTGCCAGCTCCCTCGGAGAGGGAGCCTTTGGCAGTAGGATGAAGTTTCTGATTTTGCCAATGCCTCCCTCATTGAGGGAGGTGGCATCGCGCAGCGATGACGGAAGGAGTTATTCGGCAGTTGCCTTGCCATATCCTCTGAATCCCAATGTCAAAAAGGAGCAAACGTGGAAACAAAGCAACCCCAATTTTCACCCGCTGAAACGCGGGAAAACATCATGGGCACCATGGAGATCAACCCGCTTCTGGTGCGGCTCAGCGTGCCCATGATGGTATCCATGCTGGTGCAGGCGCTTTACAACGTGGTGGACTCGGTATTCGTGTCCCATGTGAGCGAAAGCGCCCTTACTGCCGTGTCCCTTGCCTTCTCGCTGCAAAACGTGATGATCGCTGTGGGCGTGGGCACCGGCGTGGGCGTCAACGCCCTGCTCTCCAAAAGTCTGGGCGAAAAGAACCAGCGCCGCGCCAACGCCACGGCGGAAAACGGCATTTTCCTCTCGCTGTGCAGTTTTGTGGTGTTCCTCGTGGTGGGCCTTACCTGCATGAAGCCCTACTTCTATGCACAGACCAGCGATGCAGCCATTGCCCAGCAGGGCATCCGGTATCTTTCGGTGTGCTGCATCTTCAGTCTGGGCCTTTTCACCCAGACCATGGGCGAAAAGCTGCTGGCCGCCACTGGCCGCACCCACCTGAGCATGATCAGCCAGCTGGTGGGTGCAGTAGTGAACATCGTGCTGGACCCCATTTTCATCTTTGGCTATTGCGGCGAGGCCCTTTCCGGCACCACGGGTGCTGCGGTGGCGACTGTTATCGGCCAGTTCTGCGGCGCGGGCATGACCCTGTTCTTCAACCTGAACAAGAACCCGGATATCCAGATCAGCTTCAAGGGCTTCCGCCCCAGCGCCAAGGCCATTGGCCGCATCTACACCGTGGGCCTGCCCAGCATCGCCATGCAGTGCGTGGGCAGCCTGATGACTTTTGGCATGAACCTGATCCTCATGACCTTCTCGGCCACGGCGGTGGCGGTGTTTGGCGTCTACTTCAAGCTGCAAAGCTTCGTGTTCATGCCCATCTTCGGGTTGAACAACGGCATGGTGCCCATCATCAGCTACAACTACGGTGCAAAGAACCCGGACCGCGTCAAAAAGACCATCAAGCTGGCCGTGTGCTACGCCGAGTGCATCATGCTCATTGGCTTCTGCATCTTCCAGTTCGCGCCGGACAAGGTGCTGGGCATCTTTGCGGCCAGCGATGCCATGCTGGCCATCGGCATCCCGGCCATGCGCATCATCTGCCTGCATTTCCTGCTGGCGGGTGCCAGCATCGTGCTCAGCTCGGTGTTTCAGGCACTGGGCAACGGCATCTTCAGTCTCATCGTTTCGGTCTGCCGTCAGCTGTTCGTGCTGCTGCCGGCGGCGTATCTGCTGGCCCAGACCGGCAATGTCAACAATGTCTGGTGGGCGTTCCTGACCGCCGAGGTGGTCAGTGTGCTGCTGAGCTTTGGCTTCTACGCCCGCATCAACAAAACCATCATTGCCCCCATGTATTCCCCTGCCGACTGAGGGCGTGAAAAACTGTCCCTGCAAAGGAAAGGAATGTGATCTCTATGGTAAAAAAGCTCAAATGGAATCTGGTGCTCATGAGTGCGCTGTATCTGGGCTTGGGCGTTTTTCTGCTCATGAAGCCCACCACGGCCCTCAACATCGTGTGCTATGCGCTGGGCGCTGTGGTGCTGGCCTGCGCGGCGGTGCAGCTCATCCGCTATTTTGTGGTGGAGCGCGGCATCTTCCAGAGCCAGCTCACCCTGATCTCCGGCATCATCTGTCTGGCGCTGGGTGCTTTCCTGATCCTGCGCAGCGACATCGTGGTGAGCATCCTGCCCATCGTGTTCGGCCTGTTCGTGATCTTTGACAGCATCAGCCGGGTACAGAACGCGCTGGACCTGCGCCGCTGCGGCTACGACAGCTGGAAGGGCTTTTTGCTGCTGCCGGTGCTCAGCGTGGTGCTGGGTGTGATCATGATCCTGAACCCCTTTGGCACCATGGAGACGCTGGTGATGGCCATTGGCATCATCCTCATCGTGGAGGGCGCCATCAACCTGCTGAGCGCCTTGTACACCGTGCTGGCGGTGCGCCGCTTTGCAAAGCTGCATCCGGAGACCCAGTCCATGCTGGAATCCCTTACCGGTGAGGACCTGAACGGCGACGGCGTCGTTGCGCCGGACGTGACCCACGCCGACGCCGAAGCCACTGCCGTGGAGCTGGATGAGGTGGATGAGAGCGCTACCGTGGAGCAGGAGAACGAGGAAGATTAACGGGCTTGCCCTCTCAGTCTCGCTCTGCTCGACAGCTCCCCCAAAGTGGGAGCCCTTGGCAGTCCACGCAAGGTTCATCTCTTTGCCAAGGCCTCTCCCTTTGAGGAAAGACTTCCCCCGCGCCGGGGGAAGATGTCGCGTAGCGACAAAAGGGGGAGTGTGGAACGGCGTAAGCCGTGACGGAGAGGGCGAGGCCGTCAGTCTTATCATGCAAGCTTGAGCCAAGCCTGAGCAAATAAAAATCATATAAAGGAAAAAGAGAAAATGGAAAAGTACGATCTGATCATCGTTGGTGCCGGCCCGGCTGGCATCTTTACCGCTGTGGAGCTGCTGCGCCATGGCAGCAAAAAGAAGATGCTGCTGGTGGAAAAGGGCAAGCCTGTGGAAAAGCGCCACTGCCCCAAGGCCGAGGTGGGCCACTGCGTCAACTGCCGCCCCACCTGCGCCATCACCACCGGCTTCTCCGGTGCGGGCGCTTTCTCGGACGGCAAGCTCAGCCTGTCCCACGAGGTGGGCGGCGACCTGCCCACCCTGATCGGAGAGGAGTTTGCGCAGGAGCTGATCGAGTATACCGATAAAATTTACCTTGAATTCGGTGCCGACCCCCATGTGGAGGGCATCTACACCGGCGAGGACATCAAGGAGATCCGCAAAAATGCCATCCATGCGGGCCTGAAGCTGGTGGACTGCCCCATTCGCCATCTGGGCACCGAGAAGGCACAGCAGCTGTATCTGGCCATTCAGAACTATCTGGCCGACAACGGCGTGGAGATGCTGTTCAGCACCGAGTGCGAGAACATCATTCTGGAAAACGAGGAATGCAAGGGCGTGCTGCTGAAAGACGGCGACCAGCTCAAGCCTGTTTACGCGGACGAAGTGGTCATTGGCACCGGTCGCCGCGGCGCGGACTGGCTGGAAAAGATCTGCGCGGAGCACCATATCGCCCACAAGCCCGGCACCGTGGACATCGGCGTGCGCGTGGAGTGCCGCAACGAGGTCATGGAAAAGGTGAACAAGGTGCTGTATGAGTCCAAGCTCATCGGCTACCCCAAGCCCTGGAAGAACAAGGTGCGCACCTTCTGCCAGAACCCCGGCGGCTTTGTGGCGCAGGAGAACTACGACAACGACCTTGCCGTGGTCAACGGCCACAGCTTCAAGGAGAAAAAGAGCGAGAACACCAACCTTGCCATTCTGGTCTCCCACAACTTTACCGAGCCCTTCAACCAGCCCATCGCTTACGCCCAGAAGGTGGGCGAGCTGACCAACATGCTGGGCGCAGGCCACATCATGGTGCAGCGCTACGGCGACATTCTGGACGGCAAGCGCACATGGCAGAAGGAGCTGGCCCAGTCCAACGTCAAGCCCACCCTGAAGGATGCCGTGGCGGGTGATATCACCGCCGCCATGCCCTACCGTGCCATGACCAACATCATCGAGTTCATCAAGATGCTGGATATGGTGGTGCCCGGCTTTGCCGCCAACGAGACCCTGCTGTACAGCCCGGAGCTGAAGTTCTACTCCAACAAGGTCAAGATGAACGAGGACCTTGACACCAACATCAAGGGCCTGCACTGTCTGGGCGACTCCTCCGGCTGGACCCGCGGCCTGATGATGGCCTCGGTCATGGGCGTGCTCATGGGCCGCAAGCTGGCCGAAAAAGAGGGCTGCTGAAAAACGGCAGCATCTAAAATATAAATAAAAGAAAAGCGACAGCGTGTCAAAATTGCACGCTGTCGCTTTTTGTGCTATACTGTCTCTGCGGCCCTTCTCCATGTCCCCCAAGCGCGGAAAGGAGGTGGCACCCATGAATGGATTCGTCACATTCATTCAGACTGTCGGAGCACAAGTAGTAGCCTACTATCTGTGCAAGTGGCTTGACAGCCTGATCGGCAAGGGCAGTAAGCACTAAAAAGAGCCCCTCGGTAGTGCTAGTACCGGGGGGCTTCGTTTTTTGCGTGGCATCCACGTTCAGGCTTCGTCACATTGCCTAGCTCTATTATATGCAGCTACGCGCAAAAGTCAAGAGAAGCAAGGTGGATTTTTGAGGGGGATCAGCCCTCAATGATCTCCACAGTCTTCATCTTGACGGGGGTGGTGGGCTTATCGTTCCAGTCGGTGCGCACCGCTGCGATCTTGTCCACAACATCCATGCCTGCAACCACTTTGCCGAAGGCGGCATACTGGCCGTCCAGATGGGGTGCATCCTGATGCATGATGAAGAACTGGCTGCCGGCGCTGTCGGGGTTCATGGCGCGTGCCATGCTGATGACGCCGCGGGTGTGCTTGATGGGATTGTTCACGCCGTTGGCGGCAAACTCGCCCTTGATGTTCCAGCCCGGGCCGCCGGTGCCGTTGCCCAGCGGGCAGCCGCCCTGGATCATAAAGCCGGGGATCACGCGGTGGAAGGTCAGGCCGTTGTAAAAGCCCTCGCTGACCAGCTTTTTAAAATTCTCACAGGTGATAGGAGCGGCTTCTTCGTTCAGCTCGATATCGATGATGCCGCCGTCTTCCATAGTAATGCGAACCATAACGCTACAATACTCCTTTTGTGTTGCCCCGCAGCAGTGCGGGAGTGTTCGGCAGACAGTCTGCCGGATATCCCTTATAGTATACCATAGGTTTTGGGGGTTGCAACGGCGCAGTTGCAACGTTTTTGTTAAAATTCATCTTTCATCTCCACCATATCGGCCCAGAAGCGCTTGGGGCAGTGGGTCATGCGGCATTTTTCGTTATGACGCGCGGTGATCTCCAGCGTTTTGTAAAACTGCTTCCAGAGGGCCTGAAACTGCTGCTCCCGCTCGCTGGGCGGCGGCAGTTCCAAAGGCGCTGCCAGCTCCAGAAGCTGCGTTTTGTGGTTTTCGTGCAGCAGCACGGCTCTGTGCACCGCGTCGTAGATCATGAAATCTTCTTCCGGAAAGCGCCCGCAGAAGTGGGGCCGCAGCAGCGGCAGGATGTAGTTTTTGGGGTGGATCACCGCGCCCAGCATCCCGTTGTGCTCCTCGAAGCGGATGAAGCCCTGAAACTTGTCCACTTCCCAGTCCAGACTCTTTTTCATTTCGTACAGCGGGGCCACATCCGGGTGGCCGGTGCGCTTCACGGTGCCGGGGCCGAGGGCAAAGGCCAGATGCAGAAAGCGGATGAGCAGCAGCTCTTTGTCCTCCTGCCCGGAGAGAAAATCCCGGCTGACAAGGTACTCGGTCTCTGCGCCCAGCTTTTGGCCAAAGCTGGCAAATACCCGCTGCGCCTTTGTGTGGTCGGTGGGGATGTCCTTCACCGGATAGAGCGTGGAGGTCTCCCGCTGGGGCGTCCACACCGCAAAGGGGATCTCGTGCTGGGCAAAGCTCTCGAATACACAGCACAAAAAGCCCTCAAAGCTGCCATCGTAGAGATAGACCACATCCGCATCGTGGAGCCTGCGGGCTCTCTGCGGGTTCACAGTGCCTTCGCCAGACATTGCACTGCCTCCTCCCGTACCATGCGCAGGGCGGCGCGCGGTGCCACGCCCTGCGTGATAAGATCGTCCACCGCAGGCGGCGTGAACAGGCTCAGCTGCTCACAATTGCCGCCGAACACGTTGGGGTCGATGAGCGCCTGGGTGATGCGCTCCCGTCCGGCGGTGCCGCGGCCCGGGTGCGCACCGGAAAAACCATTGCAGATGATGAAATACTGCGCCCGCTTGAGGACCACGCCCATCCGCTTGAGCTCGTCCAGCCCGAGGCTGGACAGCTTGCGTGCGTGCCAGATGCGCCGGGCGCTCTTGGGGCCGATGCCCGGCACCCGCAGCAGCATTTCAAAGGGGGCACGGTTCACATCTACCGGGAACAGCCCGTAGTGCTGCACGGCCCAGTTGCATTTGGGGTCCAGATAAGGGTTGAAGTTGGGGTTGTCCCGATCTAAGATCTCGTCTGCCTCGAACTGATAGAACCGCAGCAGCCAGTCGGCCTGATACAGCCGGTGCTCCCGCAGCAGCGGCGGCTTCGTGTCCAGCGCAGGCAGGCGGCTGTCCTCGGCTACCGGGATATAGGCGGAGTAGAACACCCGCTTCAGACTGTACTTCCGGTACATGCCCTCGGTGAGCTTCAGGATGTGGTAGTCCGTCTCCGGCGAAGCGCCCACGATCATCTGGGTGCTCTGCCCGGCGGGGGCGAACCTGGGGGCATGGCGGTAGACCGTCAGCTCCTGCTTGCTCTGGGCACCGGAGACTGCGATCTGCTTCATGGGGCGGAAGATGGAGTGCCGGCCCTTGTCCGGTGCCAGAAGATTCAGGCTCTGCTCGCTGGGCAGCTCCACGTTCACGCTCAGACGGTCGGCCAGATATCCCAGCTGCTGCAAAAGCTCCGGGCTTGTGCCGGGGATGGCCTTGGCGTGGATGTAGCCGCCAAAGCGGTATTCGCCCCGCAGCAGCCGCAAAGTGGCCAGCATCCGCTCGGTGGTGTAGTCCGGTGTGCCCAGCACCGCGCTGGAAAGGAACAGCCCCTCAATGTAGTTGCGACGGTAGAACTCCACGGTCAGCTCGGCCAGCTCCCGGGGCGCAAAGGTGGCCCGGGGGATATCGTTGGAGCGGCGGTTGACACAGTAGCCGCAGTCAAAGGCGCAGCAGTTGGTCATGAGCACCTTTAAAAGGCTCACGCAGCGGCCGTCGGCGGTAAAGGCGTGGCAGCAGCCCGGCGCATAGCAGCTGCCCAGCGTGCCTGCCCGCGCGGTGCGCGAAGCGCCGCTGGAGGTGCAGGCAACGTCATATTTGGCACTGTCCGCCAGAATGGTCAGTTTGTCCATAATAGACTGTTCCATAAATGCACCCCCAAAAAAGAGTATAAAAGAAAAAGCCATACGCAGAGATGCAGATGGCTTTTATGGTTTCGGACTTTTTCGTGAAAATGCGTTTGGAGCGCCCCGCAGGGCGCGACAAACGCGAAAATAAAAATAATTTTCCGCTGATTATGGCCAGAGTGAAACGGAGGCCATTCAAATGGTTGAATGGCTCACCACTTCGCCTTGGTCTCCACCACACGCCCGGCAATGTGCAGGTGGTTCAGCTCTTCGCCCTTGATCACCATCTCGCTGTAGGCGGGGTTGAAGGGCTGCAACACCACACAGTTGCCGCGCTGGATGTAGCGTTTCAGGGTGCCTTCGCCCTCGTCGCCGTAGATCAGCACGCCCAAGTCGCCGTTTTCCAGCGTGTCCTGCTTGTGCACAAGGGCAAGGTCGCCGTCCTGAATGCGGGGCTCCATGCTGTCGCCGCGCACCACCAGATAGAAATAGTTGGAGGGGTCCTTCACGCGGGCATATTCCTGCCCGTAGTCCTCCTCAAAGGCAAGGGCACCGTAGCCGGCTTTCACCGTGCCGATCACCGGGATCAGGCTCTCGGAATAGCTGCCAAAGAACCGCTCTTCCGGCGCGGAGACATTGCTCACAGGCCGGTACAGGCCCAGCAGATAATCTGCCGTGGTGTTCAAAAGCTCTGCAATGCGGGCCACCGTGGTAGGGTCGGGAGAGGACTTGCCGCTTTCCCATTTGCCGACGGCCTGCTGGGTAACGCCCAGCTGGGAAGCCAGCTCGGCCTGACTCACGCCCTGCTTTTTGCGGCACTGTTTTAAAAGTTCTGAAAACGACATGGTAGTTTCTCCTTTACACCGCTGGGGGATTTTCTTGTGTTTATTATACAACAAAAAGGTGTGCTTGTAAAGGGCTTAAACGGGGCGGGACCAAAAAAGGTTGTGATAAATTTTGGGATTTTTGCACGGTTTGAAAAAAATTGCGCCAAAGGCTTGACAGGCGGGCACAAATCTGGTAAATTAAATAGGCATTCGACACGGCGTAAGGCGAGTGTCCACAAGGAGAGATGTCCGAGTGGTTTAAGGAAGCAGTCTTGAAAACTGCCGTACGGCAACGTACCGTGGGTTCGAATCCCACTCTCTCCGCCATTTTTATTGAATAAGTGTAACACACTTTGCTCTGGAGTAGTACTCAAGAGGCCGAAGAGGCGCCCCTGCTAAGGGCGTAGGTCGTCTAAACAACGGCGCGAGGGTTCAAATCCCTCCTACTCCGCCAAGAAAAAGCTCGTTGATTCGTTGAAATCAATGGGCTTTTTCCTATGTAAACAGTAAAATTGCGGCTTGTAGAAAAAAGGAGGAACCAATGGCGTTCGGGGTTTTGGCGGGGCAGATCACGGTGATCTTTCTGGAGGTGCTGCTGGGGTATGTGGGGGCCCGCAGCGGCATCATCAAGGACAGGGACAGCAAGTTTTTGTCCGACTTTATCATGAAGCTGCTGCTGCCCTGCACCATGCTGGCGGGCGCGGCAGTGGACGGTGAGCCGGAGCTGCTCACGCAGGCGGGCATTCTGTTTGCGCTGCTGCTGGTGATGTTTGTGGTTACCACCGGCATCTGCCGCATCAGCAGCTGGCTGCACCACGACACGCCGGGCAGATATGCGGTGCTGGTGGGCACTGCTGCCATGCCCAACTGCGGCTTTATCGGCCTGCCGCTGTGCAGTGCGCTGCTGGGTGCGGCGCGCGGCACTGTGTTTGCGGGCATGGCCATGGCCTCTTATAATGTATGGTTCTTTACCTATGTGGTGTGCCTGTTCCGTCCGGGCGAAAAGCTGAATCTCAGGTCCTTCATCACGCCCACCAACATTGCTACGGTGGCCATGCTGGTGCTGATGGCCACCGGCTGGCATCTGCCCGCGCCGGTACAGCAGTTTTGCAGTGCGGTGGGCGGCTGCACCACGCCGCTGGCCCTCATGATCGTGGGTGTGCTGCTGGCAGGCAGCGACATGCGCGCACTGCTGCGCACCGGCTTTTTGTACCGGGTCACGCTGCTGCGCGGTGTGGTGTTCCCGCTTTTGTTCATGCTGGTGCTGTGGCTGCTGCCGCTGGACAATGTGCTGCGCACCGGCCTGTCCATCATCGCCTGCTGCCCGGCCGGCAACCTTGCCGCTGTGCTGGCCAAGCAGACCGGCACGGAAGAAACGCTGGCCAGTCAGGCCGTGGCACATTCTACCGTGTGTATGCTGGTGACGGTGCCCGCCATGCTGCTGCTGACCGGTGCGATGTTCCCGATGTAAGAAGCTGTAAAAAGCCCGCTGTCTCCGGACGGCGGGCTTTCTGCTGTTTATAGCATAAGGTTCGTGATGCCTGCCAGCACTGCGATGTGCACCGGGTAGAACCAGTAGAACACCCGCTGCTGCACTTTGCCGCAGGCACCGCGCTGCCCGCTGTAGAACCAGACCAGCACAAAGGCCAGCGGGGCGGTGAGCTCATACAGCATCATGGCTGCGCCGACGATGCACTGCTTTTTGCGGTCCGCGCGGGTGATGTACAGCGCCGCGATCAGCATGACGCCGATGGCGCCGTAGTCGGTATGG
Organism: uncultured Faecalibacterium sp.; assembly: GCA_934511465.1. Lineage (GTDB taxonomy): Bacteria > Bacillota > Clostridia > Oscillospirales > Ruminococcaceae > Faecalibacterium. The sequence continues at coordinate 15,745 of CAKSWG010000006.1, forward strand.
GCAAGCTGTGCCGCCAGTGCGCAGGCACAGGCACACAGTACGCCTTTGCTGGTGGAGCTGCCCGCCGGCGTTTCGAAATGCCGGATGCCCGCCATGGCCAGCAGGCCCAGCGCCAGCGTCCAGTAGACATTCTGGTATTGCAGCGTGAACGGCGTGCGGAAAAACGCCAGATCAAAGGGCAGCTCGCTGATGCAGCCAAACAGCAAAAGCCGCTGCATGTAGCGTTTTGCGTCGTGGGTGTGCAAAAAGCCCTCCACCAGAAGGAAGCAGAAGAGGGGGAAGGCCAGCCGCCCGATGTACCGCAGCAACTGGTCCACTGCCAGCAGGGTGCTTACCGGAATACCGCCATAGTCTGCCGCGCCGGTGGTGATGGCCGGCAGCAGGATGCCCGCTTCCAGACAGGAAGCGCCGAGGTGGTCGATGAACATGGTGATGCAGGCGATGCGCTTGAGCGCAGTGCCGCTGAGCCTTTGGCGGGCGGGGGCCTGAATGGAGTTTGACATACGGGTACCTCATTTGCCTTTAAAAAGGTGTGTTACGGTTTTATACGATGTGCAAAGGGAATTTCCTGCGGGTTTTGCGGCAAAATGCGCCCGGAAGGTGCAAAAATCGGGCCAAAATGCTTGACAGGATGGGCGCGGGATAGTACAATCAAGAAGATAATTGAACTATCTCAAACCAAAGATGAAAAAGATTCACAAAGAATCGGGCGTCTCCGAACCGGATCAAGAAGGAAGGAGGCTTTGGGCATGACGCTTTTTTCCTACGAGATCTTTGATGCAGTGGCGCGGCAGGGCAGCTTCAACAAGGCGGCACAGCAGCTGCATCTGACCCCCTCTGCCATCAGCCACGCCATTGCCGTCATGGAGGAGGAACTGGGCTTTGCCCTGTTCAACCGCGGCAAGAACGGCGTCTCCATGACCAGCTACGGTGCCTCGCTGTACCCGTCCATCCGCGACGTGCTCAACAGCGACGAAGCCCTCAAGCAGAGCATCGCCCGCCTGAACGGCCTTGAAAAGGGCAAGGTGAAGCTGGGCGTGTTCAACTCGGTGTGCGCATCGCTTTTGCCGGGCCTGCTCAAGAGCTTTATGACCCACTACCCGCAGATCGAGATCGAGGTGTATCAGGGCACGTATGACGATGTGAAGGAATGGCTGCGCACCGGTCAGGTGGACATTGCGTTCCTCTCTTCCACCTGCCGTGAGGAGTTCAACCTCACCGAGCTGTTCCGCGAGCCGCTGCTGTGCATCGTGCCGCAGGACTGGCCGGAACCGGAAAACGGCGTTATGACCCCTGCTTTGATGAACGGCCAGAGCTTTGTGGTGCAGTGCGATGCCACCGACGCGGAGATGCGCCAGTTCCTCAAAAAGTACAAGATCGGCACCGAGCGCCGCTGCCATGTCATCGACGACCAGTCCAACATTGCTATGGTGGAAGCGGGGCTTGGCATCTCCATCATGCCGCGGATGCTGCTGCGCAACTGCAAGGCCGCTGTCAAGATCTACCCCATCCAGCCGGAGGAATACCGCGTGGTGGGTCTGGCCGTCCAGCGTCCTGCCGCCATGGCACCTGCTGTGGAGCAGATGTTCCGCCACATTGTGGATTACTGCAAACAGCTTGAGATGCAGTAACGCCGTGTACCTATTATTATAGCACATTTCAGCCGGTGTTTTTGCGCACCGGCTGTATTTTTTTGCCGCAAAAAGCCATTTTGGACACATATCCGGCAAACTTGCCTGTTTTTGCGGGCAGCGGCGGGCCGTAGTTCTTTCAAAAAATGAATTGTATCCGGGGGCAAAATCCGGTATACTTATCAAAAAACAACAGGAGAATGCCAATGCGCGTGTTTTCTACCCTGCCCGCCGCCGAGGGCTTCCGGATGCCGGCGGAATATGAGCCGCACCGCGGCTGTGTGATGATCTGGCCGGTGCGGCCCGGTTCGTGGCTGTACGGCGGCCGGGATGCACAGCCGGCCTTTGCACAGGCGGCCCGTGCCATTGCCGAGAGCGAGACGGTGTGGATGCTGGCGGGCCCGGCAGATGCGGACGCCGTGCGCGCCGCGTTTGCGATGGATGAGAACATCCATGTGCTGCCCATTGAGACCGACGACGCATGGGCGCGGGACGTGGGCCCCACCTGCGTAGTAAATGATCAGGGCACCGTGCGCGGTGTGGACTGGCAGTTCAACGCATGGGGCGGTACGGTGGACGGCCTGTACGCCCACTGGGAAAAGGACAATGCCGCCGCCCGCGCCATCTGCGCCGCACTGGATATGGACTGCTATGATGCACAGCACTTTGTGCTGGAGGGCGGCTCCATCCACTCGGACGGCGAGGGCACCGTGATCACAACAGAGGCCTGCCTGCTGAGCGCGGGCCGCAACCCGCAGCTGAGCCGGGCCGAGATCGAGCAGGAGCTGAAAAACTATCTCGGTGCCCAGAAGATCGTCTGGCTGCCCCGGGGCATTTACAACGACGAGACCAACGAGCATGTGGACAACATGTGCGCCTATGTAGGTCCTGCGGAAGTGGTGCTGGCATGGACGGAGGACGAGACCGACCCGCAGTATGCCCTGAGCAGGGCGAGCCTTGCCGCACTGGAAGCGGCCACGGACGCCAAGGGCCGGCACTTTACAGTGCACAAGCTGCCCATCCCGGCAAAGCCCCTCTGCGTGACCGAAGCGGAATTGCAGGGCTACACCTTTGAAGAAGGCGAGGACACCCGCGAAGCCGGGGAGCGCCTTGCTGCAAGCTATGTGAACTTTTACATCTCCAACGGCGGCATCATCCTGCCGCAGTTCGGGGACGAGAACGACGCCGAAGCGGTGCGCATTCTGGGCGGGCTGTTCCCGGGCCGCAAGGTGTACCCCGTTCCGGCGCGGAGCATTCTGGTGGGCGGCGGCAACATCCACTGTGTCACCCAGCAGATCCCGAAAGGCTGATAGGAGGAAAAATGGTATGAGAAACGTAACCGTAGCCGTGGTGCAGATGCAGTGCGCCAAGGAAGTGGAAGCCAACATTGCCAAGGCAGATGCCATGGTAAGGCAAGCCGCAGCAAAGGGGGCCAACATCATCCTGCTGCCGGAACTGTTCGAGCGGCCCTATTTCTGTCAGGAGCGGCAGTACGAATACTATGCTTACGCCACGCCTACCGCGCAGAATCCGGCAGTGCAGCACTTTAAGGCTGTGGCAAAGGAGCTGGGCGTGGTGCTGCCCATCAGCTTCTATGAGAAGGCGGGCACCCAGCTGTTCAACAGCGTTGCGGTGCTGGACGCAGACGGCACCCTGCTGGGCGTCTACCGCAAGACCCATATCCCGGACGACCACTATTATCAGGAAAAATTCTACTTTACCCCCGGCGACACCGGCTTCAAGGTGTGGGACACCCGCTTTGGCCGCATCGGCGTGGGCATCTGCTGGGACCAGTGGTTCCCGGAGACAGCCCGCAGCCTTGCCCTGATGGGCGCCGAGCTGCTTTTGTACCCCACGGCCATTGGCAGTGAGCCCATTCTGGACTGCGACAGCGCCGGACACTGGCGGCGCTGTATGCAGGGCCACGCAGGCAGCAACCTTGTGCCGGTGCTGGCGGCGAACCGCATCGGTCTGGAGACGGTGGAGCCCTGCGAAGCCAACGGCGGGCAGAAGTCTGCTCTGCGGTTCTACGGCTCCTCCTTCATTGCGGACGAGACCGGCGCACTGGTGGCGGACGGCACCCGCGACACCGAGCAGGTGCTGACGGCCGCCTTTGATCTGGACAAGGTGGAAGAAAACCGCATGAGCTGGGGCGTGTTCCGCGACCGCCGTCCGGAGTGGTACGGCGAGATCACCCGGCAGGCCCGGGGCATCTGAGCAGAGGAAACAGCTATGAAACGAAGGGATTTTTGCAAGGCTGCGGCCCTGCTGGCGGCAGGCGCGCTGGTGCCCCATGCGGACGCGGCACAGCCGGACACTGTGCAGGCCATCGTGGGCAGTGCGGCGGCAGAGGACCGCTATACCGTCAATTTCCGCAGCAATCTCAGCGAAGCTGACCTGCCTTGCAGTTTTTATTATACGGATTCCTTTTTTGAGCAATCGGCGCTGGAATACCACCACCCGCTGGCGCAGGCGACCCTGTGCCTTGCGGTGTGCGGCGGCAGTACATGGCAGAGCGAACAGCGCTACTGGATGCAGGGCGAGGTGGGCCGCGAGGACAGCATCGAAGCGGCTTACCGGCAGCTGGGTTTTGCCAATACCCATTATGTGGGCTACGACCGCAGCCTGAACGAGATGGTGGACACTGCCGGCTGCGCTTTTGCGCAGAAAACGCTGGTGCACGGCGGACGGCGCACCACCCTCGTTGCAGCCATGCTGCGCGGGTTTGGCTACGGCAACGAGTGGGCCAGCAACCTGCATGTGGGCGCCGGGGGCGGACACGCGGCCTTTATCAGCGCGGCGGAGCAGTTCTTTGCCGACCTGCAAAGCTATCTGGCCCTTGCAAAAAAGCAGGCCGGAACGCTTGGCACGGTCAAGCTCTGGATCGGCGGCTACAGCCGAGGCGCGGCGGCGGCAAACCTTGCGGCAGCAAAGATCCGCCGGGAGCTGCCGGAGATCGCGCCGGAGAACACCTTCGTCTACACCTTTGCAACACCGGCAGCCATCACGGCGGCAGACCATCCGGAATTGCAGGCGGATTTTGCCCACAACCGCACGGCGGACGGCACGCTCAGGCCGGACTGGGAGCCCAGCAATATCTTCAACATCATTTCCAGCGGCGACCTTGTGGCCCGCGTTCTGCCGCAGGAGTGGGGCTACCGCCGCAACGGCAACGACCGTTTTCTGCCTTCCACAGCCTACCAGAACGAGCTGGACGACCTGAATATCCTTGACAGCCGCATTGGCGGTGTGCCGCTGCACTTTGAGCAGCTTGCCACCAAGGAGGACGTGGACTCGGTGATCGCGGCGGGCCTGCGCTTCTGCGGCAGCATCCAGAATTACCACGAAAAATACGAGCAGCCTTTTACGGATATGCTGCGGTGTGCCTTTATCCGCTCCGAAGCGGAAGTGACGCAGGGCGTGGTGCTGGACGACGAGGCTGTGCTGGAGCGGCTGCGCAGCCTGCCGAACATCCGGCAGATGGCGTGGAGCAAGGTGCTGCGCTGCGTGCTGGCGGCGTCCACCATGAGCCGCCCCCTTCTGGAAAAGCTGGGCAGCGCTGTGCCGCCGCAGGCGCAGCAGGTGGTGATCCCGGTGCTGGCGGTGGGCCTGTGCTACGAGGTGGAGACGGATGTGCTCAAGCTGCTGGTGTACTATATCATCAGCCTGATGAGTGTGAAAAGCCCGGCGGACAGCGTGCTGCGCGCGGCCTACTGTCACTTTCCGGAGAACTACTTTGCCCTGATGCAGTATTACGACCCCGCCGAGCACGGCATGGAAGCGTATACGAGAAAATGAAAAAAGAGACGGAAGCGCATCCTTCCGTCTCTTTTTGTGTGCGGCTGTGTTATCTTGCCATACGGTAAATTTCCGCAAAATCGCTCTGGAAGAGAACTTTTGCGGAACCTTTTCTGCCGCCGACGGCATTGGAACACGATCCCGCCATTTTAAGGATCTGTTCCTCGGTAGGGGCGATGCCGAGTTCCCGCAGGTTGATGGGCATGCCGATGCGGTGATAGAAGGCTTCCATCGCCTCAATGCCTTTCAGCGCAGTCTCTTCGTCGGTTGCGGCGGGCGTTACCCCCATGACCTTTACCGCGTATCTTACAAATCGGGGCAGGCAGTCTTTGTAGACGTATCTTGCCCAGCTCGGCCAGATCGCGGCGAGGCCGGCACCGTGCGTTACATCAAACATTCCGCCCATTTCATGCTCCAGCATGTGCGATACAAAATCGCCGCCATTGTTTCCGCAGCCGGTAAGGCCGTTGTGGGCAAGGCTTCCTGCCCACATGATCTCTGCACGTGCTTCGTAGTTCTTCGGGTCCTTGTGCAGGATCTCCGCATATTTCATAACCGTGCGCAGCAGCCCTTCGGCGAGCTCGTCCGTCAGCTCCATGTTGCCGCCATTGGTGAAATAGCGTTCCATCGTGTGCATCATAATATCGGTGCAGCCCGATTCGGTCTGATAGTCTGGCAGGCTCATCGTCAGTTCAGGGTTCATGATCGCAAACTTCGGACGGGAAATGTTATCGTTATAGGAACGTTTCTCGCCGGTCTGCTCATTTGTGATCACGCAGCTGTTGCTTGTTTCACTGCCCGCAGCCGCAATGGTCGGGATGGAAGCAACCGGAAGGAATCGCTTTGCTTTCCGCTTTTTGCAGAACAGCTCCCATACATCGCACTCCGGCTCGGCAAGACCGTAGGCAATGGCTTTTGAGGAGTCGATCACAGAGCCGCCGCCAACGGCAAGAATAAAATCCACGGTTTCCTGTTTTCCCAGCGCAATGCCTTCCCGGACTTTGGAAAGATGCGGGTTCGGCACAACACCACCCAGTTCCACGTGGGGAACGCCGCTGGCATCCAGTGCTGCTTTTACCCGGTCGAGCAGTCCGGACTTCACGGCGCTCTGTCCGCCGTAGTGAATCAGAACTTTCTGTGCGCCGTATTCCTGAACAAGTTCTCCGACCCGGTTTTCGGAACCTTTTCCGAAAATCACCCTTGTGGGCGTGTAGTATTCAAAACCAAACATGTTAGAAGCCTCCTTGCTTTTGTTCTCGCTCCAATTATACCGGCTTGGAAAGCCGACTGCAAGACGGTATTTTTTTTTGGGGGGGGGACCTCAAAGCGCCCGCTGTTCCTCTTCGCAGGCCGGATGCGGCGGTCGGCTCCGCTGCTGTTCGAGTCCTGTACCGCCACCACGAAAAAAGTCCCCAGGCCGAATGTCTGAGGATGTTCGTGGTGGAGCATTACCAACGGCAGGCGAACCAAAACACTCCTTACGGGTGCCCAAGACAGCGGAAGCAAGAAACGTCACAAGGGGCAACTTCTTGTTGGAGCGTGCGGAGCCCCAAACCCTGCTAGGAACGAGTACGATATACTAGGAATTTATTTATCGTCTGCGTCGGTTTTGCCATTTCCCTTTTTCTTACGAGACGAACCTAAGCAAGAATGGGTCGAGCCAAGGCAAAGAAATGACGATCCAAGGCACAACCATACTACAGCCATAGAATTATCATTTCCGCCTACAAGGTTCATAATTGAAGCCATATAAAACAGAGCTGAAGCAGCATAGAATAAGACGGATTTTTTGGTTTCTTTTTTCATAAACAGGTTCCTCCGCAAGTCGGTTTGTTGAGCCGATTATACCACGTTTTCCATTAAAATCATACCCCTTATATAAGAGACCTTGGCAGTTTTCCTGCGTATGTGCGTACCAACTTCTCTCGTACGAATGTATGCAACGATTTGCCGGAAGACAGAGGGTCTCTCTGACTCGATTAACTGCTGCTGCCCGAAACAGCGGAGCCCGGCCGATTCCGGTGTTAAGAAACTTCCCTCGTCCAGCAGGGCCAATACCGGCCTGCCAAAGCCTCCCACTTTGGGGGAGGTGGCATTGCGGAGCAATGACGGAGAGGGCGAGGACGCTGGAGGGGAGCCGCCCTGTTCGAGTCCTGTACCGTCCTGCTCTAGCGTGAGTTAGTGGATGACGCAACAAAAAAGCCCCTGACCGAAGTCAGAGGCTCTTGTTTTGGTGGAGCATTGTCCACAGCACTCGAACTTTTAAGCAGGCATATCGTTGCTGCGGTCAGAGCGCTTCAAACCGAGAAATGGCGGCACTTCGGAACGCTTCAGCCCTTGCTCGTGTGCTTTTTTCAGTTGGTATTCGTGCAGGGCAATGCTGTCCAGCAGATCACGCTGATTTTGGGAGGCTGCATAATAATCGACTCCGAACCGTTTGCAGACTGCGCTGAGTTGGTCAAGCATTTCAATAGTAGTAGGAGACATTCGTTTTACTTCAATATCCATAACAAGACCCACCTTTCAGGAAAGATATGTATTGAAGAGTGAAAGCGCCGCGTTATCTGCAATCATCAGCATAATTGGCCCACCGGATTGTTTGGCAAAGACCTGAATTGCGCCAAAATCCCGGATATAATGTTTTGCAAGTTCATCTGTTTTAGCTTCAAAGGTGACAACACCGTTTTTACCGGAATCAATGGAAAGCTGGATGCCGAATGCGATCATCATGCGCCCAATGTCCAGATATTTGCGGTTTGCAGTTAACGTAGGGTTGCTTTCCGGGTGACTTTCGATGTATTCAATATATACGAACATACTAGCTTCTGTTTCGCGGTAAGCACCCAATGCTATGATTTCGCCGCCTTCGGTCTTGGCGGTATACTTTTCCAGTGCGGGGTCACCAATGAACTCACTTGTCCAGTCGGTCTGCCAGCTTTCTTTGGTTGCAGCAAGGTCGGCAGAAGTTGACTTGTCAATTTCGACTGGGATTTTATTGCCCGTATCGGATGATGTGACAAAATATTGCAAAATCATTGTGCCCACCTTCTTTCAGTTCTATTATAACGAAAGAACGATGGACTTTCAAGAAAGAAAAGAGCAAAGAGAGTGAGAGTGTGAGAGCAAGAATCGTCCCGTGGCCACAAATTTTCAATTCTTGAAAATGTTGCACCCTTCCGGGACTGCACTTCTGCAACGCTCCCGCGTTTTTGAAGTGTTCTTGTTGGGGCGTGCCTGCCCCAAACCCTGCTTCTTACTATTTGGAAATCACGCAATTATGCACCACTGGGTCCACGAGAACTGACGCTCATCGGAGGCATAGAACTATAAAAAGATTGGCCGTTCACAGTGTTTTGAGTCAACCCAATCAAATCAATCAACTGGCTCTCGTTATAGCTCTCTTGACAGTTATCCAGCACAGCACATTGGCAGCTATATACACCACCATCGTTAGAGACGACTCCCCACCATTCAAGGTCTGCCAAAAGTTTTCCAATCTTCTTGCGGTCAAAGCGTATTTCTTTTTCCAAAAGGGACGAGCAAATTTGTGGAGCAGACATCGGTTTTTGCTTTAATAGGAGAGCTAATGCCAATTCCTGTCCATGCAAACGGTGAAGCAAAAGACCTCTGCGAACCCAAATGTTCGATGCTTTTTTCATAGCAAATACCTCCTTTTTTAGATAGCTCGTTCACTTAAAATACGATTGATGTCCATTTGAAATTGCGCTCGTTCACAATTGTTATGTTGACTTGAGTATATCATATTATACAATAAAAGACTACCGTTATATATCAGACCCTGCCCTTTTTCCTGCGTACGTGCGTACCGACCATGTACGGACGTACGCAGCGATTAGTCCGAAAAGCGCAATATAGGGAAATACAAAGCAAAAAGGCAGGGCACCATCGCCATGGTGATACCCTGCCTTTGCTCGTTTACAGTTCCGAGTAGTCCTTTCTCAGAATCTCCTGTAAACAAAAAACGTACCCGAACCCTTTTTCGTAAAGAATCGGGTTCGAGTACGAACTGTTTGGTGGACGGTACAGGACTCGAACCTGTGACCTCCTGCACGTCAAGCAGATGCTCTACCAGCTGAGCTAACCGTCCATATTCCGTTTTTGCCGAAATCAGCTTGATTATATTACCATACCTTCTGCCAAAAAGCAAGCCCTTTTTTCAAAAAATGTAAAACTTTTTTGAAGGCACGGCGTAAAATGCCTTTTTTGCCGCGCATACGCCCATTCCGGGCTGAAATGCGGGCGGGCGCATATTGCTCACACCGTTTTGGTGTGGTATAATAAACTGATTTATAATAGGAATAGTATCGGAAGGTATTTGCAGCATGAGAGTTTTGGGCATCGACCCTGGCTACGCCATCGTGGGCTGGGGCGTGGTGGATTACGGGGGCAACCGGTTTGCGCCGGTGGATTTCGGTGCGGTGTGCACCGATGCAGGCGTGCCGTTCGAGCGGCGTCTGGATGAGGTGTACACCGGCATCAAAGAGGTGATCGAGCGCACCCGGCCTGAGGTGCTGGCCATCGAAAAGCTGTTCTACCAGCACAACCAGACCACCGTGATCGGCGTGGCCGAGGCGCGCGGGGTCATTCTGCTGGCAGCGGCGCAGGCGGGCCTGCCCATCTACGAGTACACCCCCATGCAGGTCAAGCAGGCGGTCACCGGCTATGGTAAGGCCGTGAAAAAGCAGGTGCAGGAAATGACCCGCGTGCTGCTGCATCTGCCCGCCGTGCCAAAGCCGGACGATACCGCCGATGCGCTGGCAATGGCCATCACCTTCTGCCACACCAACGGCAACCAGCTCAACCGCTTTGTCCGCCGTGTGGCCGGGCCCATCTGAGGATTGAATTATGATCTACTGCTTAACGGGAAAAATCGTCAAAAAAAGCATGAATGCCGTGGTGCTCAGCTGCGGCGGTGTGGGCTACTATGCCCAGTGCCCGGCCAGTGTGGCGGGGGCTTTGCCCGGTGTGGGCAGGGAAGCCACCATTTACACCGTGATGAGCGTGACCGAGAACGATGTGAGCCTCTACGGCTTTGCCACCGAGGAGCAGCAGGCCTGCTTTGAGCTGCTGACCGCCGTGTCCGGCGTGGGGCCCAAGGTGGGCCTTGCCATCCTGAGCGTGATGGAACCGGACCGCGTGGCGCTGGCCATCTCGGCGGGCGACCACAAGGCGTTCAAGGCCGCTTCCGGCGTGGGCCCGAAGCTTGCTCAGCGCATCGTGCTGGAACTGAAGGACAAGGTGGCCAAGGGCTTTGTGGACGGCATCTCGCTGGAAGATGTGGCGGGTGCTTCCGCGCAGACGCCCGCCGCACAGAGCAGCGGTCAGGCCATTGCGGCGCTGGTATCGCTGGGCTACAGCCAGAGCGAAGCCGCACTGGCTGTTTCCAAGATCGATGCAACATTGCCCGTGGAAGAGATCATCAAACTGGCCTTGCGCAGCATGGCAGGCAGGAGGTAAAGGATGCAGGACGAGACTGCGCTGTACGGCGCAAAAATGATGCAGCCCGGCATGACGGCGGCGGACAGCGAGGAAAACAACCTCCGCCCGCAGTACCTTGAGGACTACATCGGGCAGGAAAAGGTCAAGCAGAACCTGAAAATTTACTTGGAAGCCGCCAAGCGGCGCGGTGAACCCATGGACCACATCCTGCTCTACGGCCCGCCGGGCCTTGGCAAGACCACGCTGGCGGGCATCATTGCCAACGAGATGGGGGTGCAGATCCGCATCACCAGCGGCCCGGCCATCGAGAAGCCCGGCGACCTTGCCGCCCTGCTGACCAACTTGCAGGAGGGCGATGTGCTGTTCATCGACGAGATCCACCGTCTGTCCCGGCAGGTGGAAGAGGTGCTGTATCCGGCGCTGGAAGACTATGCGCTGGATATCATGATCGGCAAAGGCCCCAGCGCCCAGAGCATCCGTATCAACCTGCCGCGGTTCACGCTGGTGGGTGCCACCACCCGTGCAGGCCAGATCACCGGCCCCCTGCGCGACCGCTTTGGCGTGCTGCTCAAGCTGGAGCTGTACGGCCCGGACGAGCTGAGCCGCATCATCCAGCGCTCGGCAGGCATTCTGGACCAGCCCATCACGCCGGAGGGTGCCTACGAGCTGGCAAAGTGCAGCCGGGGCACCCCCCGCGTAGCCAACCGCTTTTTGAAGCGCATCCGCGACTTTGCCACCGTGCTGGGCGATGGCATCATCGATCAGGATGTGGCCCTCATGGGCCTCAAGCGGATGGACGTGGACGCGCTGGGGCTGGATGAGCTGGACCGCAGCCTGCTGCGCGCCATCATTGAAATGTACAACGGCGGCCCGGTGGGTCTGGAAACGCTGGCGGCGGCTCTGGGTGAGGAGGCCGTCACGCTGGAAGACCTGTGTGAGCCGTACCTGATGCAGATGGGCTTTCTGACCCGGACGCCGCGGGGCCGCTGTGCCACCCGGCTGGCCTACGAGCATCTGGGCCTGAAAGCGCCGGAGACCGGCGCGCCCGAAGAAAACGGGCAGCAGAGTTTATTCTGACCCTCTCAGGCCGCTTCGCGTCCAGCTCTCCCGAGGGGGAGAGCTTTATGAGCAGTAGCCGGAAGATGCAAAAAGCTCCCCCTTTCGGGGGAGCTGGCAATGCCGCAAGGCATTGACTGAGAGGGTTCTTCTTTCTATAGAAAGTGGGGTATTATTATGGGAAAGTATTTTGGAACCGACGGCGTGCGCGGTGTAGCGGGCGCAGACCTGACCTGTGAGCTGGCGATGAAGATCGGCCGCGGCGCTGCTGCGGTACTGACCGGAAGCACCGGCCACCGTCCGCGCATCCTCATCGGCAAGGACACCCGCCAGTCCGGTGATATGCTGGAAGCGGCCCTGACCGCAGGTCTGTGCAGCGTGGGCGCGGACGTGGAGAGCCTTGGCGTTCTGCCCACGCCTGCTGTGGCCTATCTGGTGGGCAAGTACAATGCCGACGCCGGTATTGTGATCTCGGCCTCCCACAACCCGATGGAGTTCAACGGCATCAAGATCTTTGCCGGTACCGGCTACAAGCTGCCGGACGAGGTGGAGAACAAGATCGAAGCCTACATCGACAACGACTGCGCGGGCATCGAGCTCAAGACCGGCGCCGAGGTGGGCCGCGTGTCCAGACGCGACGACGGTTTGCAGGACTATGTGGACCACCTGTACGAGTCCGTGCATGGCGATCTGACCGGCCTGAATGTCTGCATCGACTGTGCAAACGGCGCATCCGCCGCCGTGGCGCAGAAGCTGTTCCCCCGTCTGGGCGCGAAGTGCACCTTTATCGGCGTGGACCCGGATGGCCAGAACATCAACAAGGGCGTGGGCAGCACCCACCTCGACAATCTGGAAAAGGCCGTGGTGGAAGGCGGCTTTGACTGCGGCATCGCCTTTGACGGCGATGCCGACCGCTGCCTTGCCTGCGACGAAAAGGGGCAGGAGATCGACGGCGACAAGATCATTGCCCTGCTGGCTTTGACCATGAAGGAAAAAGGCCGTCTGGACGGTGACACCGCTGTGGTCACGGTGATGTCCAACCTCGGCTTCATCAAGTATATGGAAAGTCAGGGCATCAGCACCGAAAAGACCGCCGTGGGCGACCGCTACGTGCTGGAAAACATGCGCGAGAACGGCTACGCCATCGGCGGCGAGCAGAGCGGCCATGTGATCCTGCTGCACCATGCCACCACCGGCGACGGTGAGCTGACCGCCGGCAAGCTGCTCAAGCTGCTGGCGGAGAGCGGCAAAAAGATGAGCGAGCTGAACGGCATCTACGCCCAGTACCCGCAGGTGCTGGTGAATGTGACCGCCAACGCCGCTCAGAAAAAAGCCTACAAAGAGGACGAAGTTCTGGCCGGTTTCATTGAGAACGAGCAGCAGAAGCTCATGGGCATGGGCCGCGTGCTGGTGCGGGTGTCCGGCACCGAGCCGAAGATCCGCGTGATGGTGGAAGGGCAGAATCTGGACGCCATCCATCGCTGCGCCGAGCGCATCGTGGATAAGGTCAACCAGCGCATTCTGGGCCAGTAAAAACGGATAGAAAAAGAAGGGAGGACGCTATGCGCCCCGCAGATACTTGGAAAGATTATGAACTGCTGGATGCCACCGACGGCAACCGGCTGGAGCGCTGGGGTGAGACCATCCTCATCCGCCCGGACCCGCAGGTGGTGTGGAAAACGCCCAAGCAGAGCCCTCTGTGGGCAAAGGCAGATGCGGTGTACCACCGCTCCAATCAGGGCGGCGGCGAGTGGGAGTACAAGCGCCGCCTGCCCGAAAAGTGGAAGATCAGCTGCGGCGAGGGCGAGGATAAGCTCACCCTCATCGTCAGCCCCACCGGCTTCAAGCACACCGGCGTGTTCCCGGAGCAGGCCGTCAACTGGGCATGGTACGCCAAAAAGATCCGTGCCGCAGGCCGCCCGGTAAAGGTGCTGAACCTGTTCGGCTACACCGGCGGTGCCACGCTGGCCTGTGCGGCGGCAGGTGCCACCGTCTGCCATGTGGATGCCTCCAAGGGCATCGTGGCGTGGGGCAAGGACAATGCCGTGGCAAGCGGCCTTGCCGACCGGCCCATCCGCTGGCTGGTGGACGACTGTGCCAAGTTCGTTGCCCGCGAAAAGCGCCGCGGCAACACCTACGACGGCATCATCATGGACCCGCCCAGCTACGGGCGCGGCCCCGGCGGTGAGATCTGGAAGCTGGAGGACTGCATCTACGACCTCATCAGCCAGTGCGAAGAGGTGCTGAGCGATACGCCGCTGTTTTTTGCAGTGAATAGCTACACCACCGGCCTTTCCCCGGCGGTGATGGAATATATGCTCAAGACCACGCTGGTGCCCCGCTTTGGCGGGCAGACTAGCTGCGACGAGATCGGCCTGCCGGTCTCTGCCACCGGCGGCGTGGTGCCCTGCGGCGCAACCGCCATCTGGGAAGAGTGATATAAAAAGCAAGCGATTTTCAACACCACACGCAGTGTGGTGTTGAAAATAATATAGAATGGGGTACAGCCCCTTTCGGAGGGGCGCACCACCAGAAAGAGAAACACAAATGGAAGAGACGATTTTAACAGCACAGAATCTGAAATTCCGCTACGACGCAGACCAGCCCGTTTACGCACTGGACGGTGTCTCAACGGAAGTAAAGCGCGGCGAATTTGTGGCCGTGCTGGGTGCCAACGGCTGCGGCAAGTCCACTCTGGCAAAGCACTTCAACGCCATCCTGCTGCCGGAGAGCGGCAAGGTCTACGTGGAGGGCATGGACACCGCAGACGATGACAAGATCTATGATATCCGCCAGACCGTGGGTATGGTGTTCCAGAATCCGGACAACCAGATCGTTGCCACCGTGGTGGAGGAAGACGTTGCCTTTGCACTGGAAAATCTTGGCGTGCCGCCGGAGGAGATGCGCCGCCGCGTGGACGACTCCATGAAGATGGCCGGCATCTATGAGTACCGCGAGCGTGCGCCCCACAACCTTTCCGGCGGTCAGAAGCAGCGCGTTGCCATTGCGGGCGTAGTTGCCATGCGGCCGGACTGTCTGATTTTAGACGAAGCCACCGCCATGCTGGACCCCCGGGGCCGTGAGCAGGTGATGCAGACCATCCACTACCTGAACAGGAATATGGGCATCACCGTGGTGTCCATCACCCACTACATGGAGGAAGCTGCGCAGGCAGACCGTGTGCTGGTGATGAGCAAGGGCCATGTGGTGATGGAGGGCACCCCCAAAGAGGTGTTCAGCCAGACCGAGAAGGTGCGTTCCCTGCATCTGGACGTGCCGCAGGCCGCAGAGCTGCGGGACGAGCTGGTGAAGGCCGGCATCCCGATGCCGGAGGGCATCATCGACACCGGCGAGTGTGCACAGGCTCTGTACGAGCTGTTGCAGTAAGGGGGGCGGACGCAAATGGCAGATATCATCAAAGTAGAACATCTGAGCTACGTCTACAACCCCGGCATGCCCAACGCGGTCACTGCGCTGGACGACGTGAGCTTTACCGTAGAAGAGGGCGACTTTGTGGGCATCATCGGGGCCACCGGCTCCGGCAAGAGCACCCTCATTACCCACATGAACGGCCTGAACAAGCCCACCAGCGGCAAAATCTACATCGATGGCCGCGACCTGTGGGCCGACCCGGAAAAGATCCGGGAGTTCCGCTTCCTCACCGGTCTGGTGTTCCAGTATCCGGAATACCAGCTGTTCGAGGAGACCTGCTACAAGGACATCGCGTTCGGCCCCAAGAACATGGGTCTGGACGAAGCCGAGATCGACCGCCGCGTGCATGAAGCCGCCGATTTCGTGGGCCTTGACCCAGCCCTTTTGGAGCGCAGCCCCTTTGAGCTGTCCGGCGGCCAGAAGCGCCGTGTCGCCGTGGCGGGCGTCATGGCCATGAAGCCCCGCATCCTTGTGCTGGACGAGCCTGCCGCCGGTCTGGACCCGGAGGGACGGGACGACATCCTGAGCGAAGTAAAGGAATACCACAAAAAGACCGGCACCACCGTGCTGCTGGTGTCCCACAGCATGGAGGACATTGCCAAGTATGCCAACCGTGTTCTCGTGATGAGCAACAAGAAAATTGCCATGTACGACACGGTGGAAAAAGTCTTTGCCCGCGCTCCGGAGCTGCTGGAGCTGGGCCTTTCCGTGCCGCAGGTGACGAAAATCTTCCTCAAGCTGCGGGAGATGGGGGTGGATGTGCCCGCCGATGTGTACACCGTCCCCTATGCGGTCAAGATGATCCTGGAAGCCAAGCGCCGCCGGGAGGCAGGCGAGAGTCTTGTGCTCCCGCGGGAAGCAAAGCAGAAAGGAGGTGCTGCCGGATGCTGAGAGATATCACCATTGGCCAGCACTTCCCGGGCAACAGTCTGGTGCACCGGTTCGACCCGCGCCTGAAGCTGGTGCTGACCATCGCCTATATCGTGCTGCTGTTTGCAGCCTCCAATCCGCTGGGCCTTACCCTTTCCATCCTGTTTCTGGCAGTGATGTACCGGGTGGCAAAGATCCCCGGCAAAATGATCCTGAAGAGCCTGAAGCCCATCCTGCCCATCGTGGTGTTCACGGCGGTGCTCAACCTGTTCTTTGTGTCGGGCGAGGGCGAACCGCTGGTGCATATCGGGTTTTTGACCATTTATGCCGAGGGCGTGCGCTATGCGGTGCTGATGGCGGTGCGCGTCATGGCGCTCATCGCGGGCACCAGCCTGCTCACCTACACCACCAGCCCCATCGTGCTCACGGACGCCATCGAGCAGCTGCTCAAGCCGCTGGGCAAACTGCACTTCCCGGTGCATGAGCTGGCCATGATGATGAGCATTGCCCTGCGCTTCATCCCCACCCTCATTGAGGAGACGGATAAAATCATGAACGCCCAGAAGGCCCGCGGTGCCCAGCTGGACACCGGTAAGATGACAGACCGGGTCAAGGCCCTGGTGCCGGTGCTCATCCCGCTGTTCATTTCGGCCTTCCGCCGCGCGGACGAGCTGGCCATGGCCATGGAATGCCGCTGCTACCGGGGCGGCGACGGCCGCACCCGCCTGAAGGTGCTGCGCTGCGAAAAGCAGGATTATATCGATCTGGCCGTGTGCATCGCCTGCTTTGCAGTGATCCTTGCCTCCCGGCTGGTGTTCCCGAATTTTTAAAGAGGGACCCTCTCAGGCGCTTGCGCGCCAGCTCCCCCGAAGGGGGGAGCTTTATGCGCTATAAAGGGGAAAATGTACTTCTGTTGAAAAGAACAAACTTTATCGTCCGCAGAACAAAAGCTCCCCCTTTGGGGGAGCTGGCAATGCCGGAAGGCATTGACTGAGAGGGTTTTAAACTATGAACTTTTTACTGACCCTTGCCTACGACGGCACCAATTACTGCGGCTTTCAGGTGCAGCCCAACGGGCGCAGCGTGGCCGCTGTGTTTCAGGACGCGCTGGAAGCGGTGCTGGGCTCCCGGCCCGACATCAAGGGCTGCAGCCGCACCGATGCGGGGGTGCATGCGCTGGGCTTCCGGCTCAACTTCCACGCCGATACCCGCATCCCGGCGGCAAAGCTGCCGCTGGCGCTGAACCAGCATCTGCCGCCGGACATCCGGGTGCTGGATGCGCAGCCGGTGCCGGAGGACTTCCACGCCCGGTACGCGGCCCACACCAAGACCTACCTCTACCGCATCCACAATCACCCCATCGACTCGCCTTTTGACGCGGCGTATTACACCCGGGTGCCCCGGCATCTGGACGAAGCAAGGATGCAGCAGGCAGCGCAGCAGTTCGTGGGCAGGCACGATTTTCTGGCCCTGTGCGCGGCAGGCAGTTCTGCCGCAGCCCATGGCGACACGGTGCGCACCATCACGGATTGTCATGTTGCCCGCAAGGGGGACGAGATCGACATTGAAGTGACCGCCGATGGCTACCTTTATAATATGGTGCGCATTCTGGCGGGCACTTTGTGCGAAGCGGGCGCAGGCCGGCTGGACCCGGCGGAGATCCCCGCCATTCTGGCAAGCCGCGACCGCAGCCGCGCCGGGCCGACCCTGCCCGCCAAAGGCCTGTTTTTAAAATGTGTGGAGTATGATCTGTAAGGAGAACCATCCATGAGCAAAATTCGCCGCGGCGACCATTCCAGCGAAGGGGAGCCGCTTTCTGCCGGGCGCGTCGAATATCTGGAAGCCGCCCGGGCCCGGGTGCGCACACGGCGCATCCGCCGCACCGTCATCATCGTAGCGGTGCTGACCATCCTTGTCCTGTTTGCCACCGGCGCGGTGGGTTCCTCCATCGCGCGGGCAAAGGATCTGGTGGATACAGCTGTCATCGCGCTGGCCCCGGCGTCCGGCTGGCCGCAGCAGACCGGCATCACCGACCCGGACACGGTGCAGCAGCTTTCCGGTGCCTTTGTGGAGATGGGCGGGGACAGCTGTGCTGTTTACAGCATGAACGGCACCCGGCTCAACAGCATCCAGAGCGGCTACGCCCGCCCGGCCATTGCAGCCGGCAAGACCCGCTTTGTGCTGTACAACCGCTCCGGCAGTGAGCTGCGGGTGGAAAGCCGCACCCAGAACCTTTACACCAAGACCATGGACAGCACCATCTACCTGTGCGCCGTGGCAGACGCCGGGCAGGTGGCTGTTGTGACCGACAATGCCGACAGCGCGGCAGCGCTGACCGTTTACAATTCCAGCATGCAGCAGCAGCTGGTCTGGAACCTGACCAGCGAGCAGGGCGTACCCCTGCGCATGGCGTTTTCGCCGGACAGCCGCCGCCTTGCAGCAGCTGCTGTGACGGCAGCGGGCGGGCAGCTGACCACCAACCTGTATGCGCTGCCCCTTGCACAGGGCGACCCGGTGCTGCTGAGCACCGAGAATAGTGTGCCCCAGTGGATGGGCTGGCTGTCCAACGGCTTTCTGCTGGTGATCTACGAGAACCGCGCCGTGCTGTACAACACCACCGGCGGCAGCATCGGCGAGCGTGCCAGCTATGACTTTGGCGGCAGCACCCTCGTCAGCGTGTCTGCCGAAAACAATGGTGTGGCCCTGCTGCTGAGCAATGGCCAGACCAGCACGGCGGTGCTGCTGGACGGGGAGCTGACCGTGGGTTACAGCGGCAGCGTGCTCTCGGCCAGCCAGATCATCCGGGCAAAGAACGATGGCTTCTACCTGCTCACCGACAGCACGGTGGAACGCTTCAACAATGTGGGCGAGTTCCAGTGGAGCCAGCCGCTTTCGGCCCGGCCCCGGGCACTGGTCGAGGGCAGGCAGATCTTGGTGTTCACCGGCAATACGGTGCAGGTGCTCACGCCGCCGGAGCAGGCAGCTTCCAGCGGACAGTGACTTTTTTAGGTGGGAAATCATGCGGAAATAGCACTCTTGCGGGGAAAGTGATAAAAATAACAGGGAAAACAAGGTATGTTCAAGAATCCGTCATTTCTTTTTGATATGATATGCACTGTAGTATGGGTGATCCTGATGGTGCGCTATGCGCGCAAGGGCTTTCTTGCGTCCATGGTGGGGCTGGTGGGCAATCTGCTCAGCCTGCTGGGTGCCCACCAGCTTTCCGCCGCCTGTGCCGGATGGGTGTTCGAGCACATGCTGGCCGGCGGCTTCCGCACCCAGATCGCCGCCAGCATCGCCGCAGGCGGTGCGGTGGACCTTTCCGGCATTGCGGAAAAGTATGCAGGCTTTCTGCCCGCCAGCTTCCGGGCGTCCATCGTGGCGGCCTGCGAGCGCTCCATTGGGGCCGTTCTGGCCGACAATGCCGTGGTGCTGGCCGATTCCATTGTGGAGAATGTGCTGCAGCCCCTGCTCACGCCGGTGATCACACTGGTGCTGTTCTTCCTGTTCTACGCGCTTCTGCGCCTGCTGGTGAGTATGCTGGTCACGGTGCTGGGCCTTGTGAACAAGCTGCCGGTCATCGGCACGGTGAACCGCGGCCTTGGCTGGCTGGTGGGAGCCGGTACGGCACTGCTGGATGTCTATCTGGTGCTGTGCATCCTGTGGGGCCTCATCGTGATCACAGGCGGCAGCCTGAATGTGCTCAACGATACGGTGATGAGCACGAGCCTTTACTACAAAATCTTCAATCTCTTCAACCCTTTCCTGTAAAGGGTTTTGAATAAAGGAGGAACTATGCTCTGTATTCGATGCCAGAAACGTCCGGCGATCATCTTCATCCAGCGGATGGATGGCGGTCAGATGAAGCAGGAGGGCTACTGCCTGCACTGCGCACGGGAACTGCACATCAAGCCGGTGGATGATCTGATGAAGCAATTCGGCATGTCGGATCAGGACCTCGATAACATGGAGAGCCGCATGGAAAGCATGATGGAGGAAATGGGGGACTCGAACCCGCTCTCCATGATGATGAACATGGCAAACGGCGGCGAGGACGCCGACCCGGACAGCATGGACGAGGATCTTGTGCCCGGCAGCAATGCCACCTTCCCGCTGGGCTTTACCAGCAGCGAAAAGAAGGACGGCGATAAGAAAGCCAAGAACGGCAAAAAGCCGCCCAAGCGCAAATTTCTGGATACCTATTGCGAGAACCTCACCCGCAAGGCCCGGGAAGGCAAGCTGGATGATATCATTGGCCGCGACCGCGAAATTTACCGCACCATCCAGATCTTGAGCCGCCGCCAGAAGAACAACCCCTGCCTCATCGGCGAAGCCGGTGTGGGCAAGACCGCCATTGCCGAGGGCATTGCGGAGCGCATTGCCAAGGGGGATGTGCCCATCGGCTTGAAGGATAAGGAGATCTATCTGCTGGACCTCACCAGCCTTGTGGCAGGCACCCAGTTCCGCGGCCAGTTCGAGCAGCGGGTCAAGGGCCTGCTGAGCGAGGTGAAGGCCGCAGGCAACGTGATTTTGTTCATCGACGAGATCCACACCATCACCTCTGCCGGTGAGAGCGAGGGTGCCATGAACGCGGGCAACATCTTAAAGCCCGCCCTCTCCCGCGGGGAAATTCAGGTCATCGGTGCCACCACCTTCAACGAATACCGCAAGTACATCGAAAAAGATCAGGCGCTGGAGCGCCGCTTCCAGCCTGTGCGGGTGGAGGAGCCCAGCGTGGCCGATACCCTTGCCGTGATGAACGGCATCAAGCACTACTACGAGCAGCACCATCATGTGCAGGTGCCCGCCGATGTGCTTTCGGCCACCGTCACCCTGAGCGAACGGTATATCACTGACCGCTATCTGCCGGACAAGGCCATCGACCTGCTGGACGAAGCCTGCGCCTGCTGCAATCTGGCCCACCCGGTCATTTCTGAGTACCTTGGAATGCAGAAGGAGCTGGACGAGCTCAAACAGGAAGAAGCCGAGATGGAGAATGCGGATGTGAACGAGCCCATCGACTACGAGCGCGTGGCCGAGCGCAAGACCCGCATTGCAAAGCTGGAAGCAGACCTGCCCGCAAAGCAGGCCGCTGCCAGCGAGATCCAGGTGACCATGGACGATGTGGCCAAGGTCATCGAGCTGTGGACCGGCATCCCGGCGGTGAAGATCCGCGAGACCGAGTTCGCGAAGCTGGCAAACCTTGAGGGCGAGCTGAAAAAGAAGATCATCGGGCAGGACGAGGCCGTGCATCTGGTGGCGCAGGCCATCAAGCGCAGCCGCGCCGACCTTTCGGGCCGCCGCCGTCCCGCCAGCTTCATCTTTGTGGGCCCCACCGGCGTGGGCAAGACCGAGCTGGTCAAGCAGCTGGCAAATCAGCTGTTCGACGGCCCCGATCCGCTCATCCGTCTGGACATGAGCGAGTATATGGAAAAATACGCGGTGTCCCGCATGATCGGTTCGCCTCCGGGCTATGTGGGCTACGAGGAGGCCGGTCAGCTCACCGAGAAGGTACGCCGCCGCCCCTACAGCGTGGTGCTGTTCGACGAGATCGAAAAGGCACACCCGGATGTGATGAACATTCTGCTGCAGATTCTGGACGAGGGCAAGATCAACGATGCGCAGGGCCGCACGGTGGACTTCTCCAACACGGTCATCTGCATGACCTCCAACGCCGGCAGCAGTGATCAGTCCACCGGCGGGCTTGGCTTCAACAAGAGTGAGGAACAGCTCAGCGAGGAAAAGACCCGCAAGGCGCTGGCCCAGTTCCTGCGGCCGGAGTTCCTTGGCCGCGTGGATGAAGTGATTGCCTTCAAGCCTTTGACGGAACAGACCCTGCAGGGCATCGCCGCCCTGATGCTGGACGAGTACAAGCCCGGCATGGAGGCCAAGGGCATCGCTTACAGCTACACCCCGGCAGCGCTCAAGGCACTGGTGCAAAAGAGTCAGGGTGGCAAGTTCGGCGCCCGCGACCTGCGCCGCGTGATCCGCAAGGCGGTGGAAGACCCCGCCGCCGAGCGCCTGATCGATGGCAGCCTTGCTTCCGGCGGCACCCTTGTGGTGGATGCCGATGAAAACGGCGAAATTATCTTGAAGTAAACAAAAAAGCCCCTGCATCCGTTTTGGAATGCAGGGGCTTTTCCGCTGTTTGGCGCTGTACGGCAAACTGGAATTTTTGTTATTCTACGATACCTTCAATATAGCTGTAATCAATATTTCCCTTTGTAACAGAATAGAAAAATGGATCTTTTCTAATTGTATCATCTGAATTGATAATAAAATTATTCCAATCGCCTGCCTCGTTGCCATCAGACAAATAAATAGTAACTTTGAAACTATATCCCATATATCCCAAAGACGGCTTTGACCGCTTTAATTCGACGCCATTCAAATTTTCGACAATATGCTGAATCTGCTCTTTGTCGGTAATATGTGTTGCGTTTCCGCTATTGCCATTGAAAACAACTATTTCCATGACCTCATTAGGGTCTAAGTCCATCAAGTCGAGTGGAATATTAAACCATACAACAATGCCCATCAAAAGAATTATCACAACAGACAGCAATATGATGATTTTCTTTTTCATATCAGCTCAACTCCTTTGTCAACTTCCAGTTTGTTGAATCGAGTATAGCATAGTGCGAACAAAAGGAAAAGGGTTAGATGTGAATGCATGATGTTATCCCGCATTGACAAAACTGCGCAGAATCAGTACAATAAAACATAGCTATCCGCAAATTTTTTGCATGAGAATAAAGGAGCGTTTTTCTATGCCGAGCAATAAAGTCCGCACCCGTTTTGCGCCGTCGCCCACGGGTTATATGCACGTTGGCAACCTGCGCACTGCCCTGTACACCTACCTGATGGCAAAGCACGAGGATGGCACCTTCATCCTGCGCATCGAGGATACCGATCAGGGCCGCTATGTGGAGGGCGCTGTGGATGTCATCTACAACACCCTGCGGGAGACCGGCCTGCTGTGGGACGAAGGCCCGGACATCGGCGGCCCCGTGGGCCCCTATGTGCAGAGTGAGCGCATGGGCATGTTCAAGCAGTATGCCGAACAGCTGGTGGCCGAGGGCAAGGCATACTACTGCTTCTGCACCGAGGAGCGTCTGGAAGCCCTGCACGCCGAGCAGCGCGCCAACGGCGAGATGACCCACTACGACGGCTGCTGCCGCGACCTGCCCAAGGAGGAAGTGGAAAAGCGCCTTGCCGCCGGGGAACCCTATGTTATCCGCCAGAAGATCCCCAAAGAGGGCGTGACCGGCTTTGACGATGTGGTGTACGGCCACATCGAGGTGAACAACAGCGAGATGGACGACCAGATCCTCATCAAGACCGACGGCATGCCCACCTATAACTTTGCCAACGTGGTGGACGACCACCTCATGGGCATCACCCACGTGATCCGCGGCAGTGAGTATCTGTCCTCCACCCCCAAGTACAACCTGCTGTATCAGGCCTTTGGCTGGGAGATCCCCACCTATATCCACTGCCCGCCGGTGATGAAGGACGCCCAGAACAAGCTGTCCAAGCGCAACGGCGACGCCAGCTATCAGGATCTGGTGGCAAAGGGCTACCTGACCGAGGCCGTGCTGAACTACATTTGCCTGCTGGGCTGGAGCCCCAAGGGCGAGTATGCCGAGCAGGAGATCTTCTCCCTGCCGGAGCTGGTCAAGATCTGGTCTCCGGACGGCATCTCCAAGTCTCCCGCCATCTTCGACCCCCTCAAGCTGCGGGCCATCAACGCGGAATATATCCGCCGCCTGTCGCCTGAGGAGTTCCAGCAGAAGGCGGAGCCGTGGATCGATCAGGCCGTGCACACCCCCATTGACAAAAAGCTGCTGTGCGCCAATTTGCAGCCCCGGTGCGAGGTGCTGGGCGAGATCCCCGAGCAGCTGGATTTCTTTGACGCCATGCCGGAGTACGATGTGAGCCTGTATGCCAACAAGAAGCAGAAGACCACCCCGGAGACCGCCAAGGAAGCCTTGGAAGCTCTGCTGCCGGTGCTGGAAAATGCAGACTTTAAGAACCGGGATGCCGTGTTCGATGCCTGCAAGGCCAAGGCCGAAGAGCTGGGCAAGAAGAACGGCTGGCTGCTGTACCCGCTGGGCATCGCCCTTTCCGGCAAGCAGCGCACCCCCGGCGGCGGCACCGACCTTGCCTGCATGATGGGCCGTGAGACCACCCTTGCCCGCGTCAAAGCGGCAATTGAAAAGCTGAACGGCTGATTTTTTGCAAAATAACACAAAGCCCTGCGGTATTTTGAATGCCGCAGGGCTTTTTTGCGTCTTTGGGCCGGTTTGCGGCAGAACACTGCACCGCGCCAAAAATCGCCGCGCGCCTGCGCTACAGTATATGCAGAAAGCGCGGGGCACAGAACCACAACGCCCCGCCGGAAAGCGGGGATCACCTATGACAGAGCGGATGGGTCTTGTAACAGTGGGGCGGCAGAGCGGACAGCGGGCCGCGCTGGCAAAGCGGGCAGAGCTGCGCCCGGCAGCCCGCAGGCTGGCAGCGGTGGCCGTGGGCTTTGCGGGCGGCTGGGCCGTTTTGTACGGTGCGCTGATGCCCTTTGGCCTTGGCCTTGTGCTGGGCTTTGCGGAGGATTGCTTTGCGCCCTGCGCGGCGGGTGCGGCGCTGGGGGTGCTGCTGCACGGCTTTGGGGCGCTTTCGCTGCAAAGCATCTGCGTGCTGTGTGCGCTGGGTGCTGCTGTGGCGGCGCGGTGGATGGGGGCCAAAGCACTGGCCCCGGCGGCACTGGCGGGCTGCGGCACGCTGGTGGGGGTGGCGGCGTGCTTTGCCTTTGGCGGCGAGGGCGTGGAGCTGGTGTTCTACAGCGCGGCGGATGCCCTGCTGGCCGCCGCCATGGGCCTTTGCATGCGGCGCTTTGCGCCGGAAAAGCCGGGTGCCGGGATGCTTCTGGTGGGCGCTGCTGTGGCGGCGGCGCTGGGCAGCATACAGCTGTGGCAGCTGCTGCCGGGCGTGATCGCCTGCGCAGCGCTGGAACTGTATCTGTGCAGCAAGGCACAGGCCAAAGCGGCCCTTGCCGCCAGCGCCGTGCTGGGGGCAGCGTTGTGTGCAGCAAGCCCGGCGCAGAGCATTGCGGCGGCGGGCCTTGCCTGTGCCACGGCAGCAGCGGCGGTGCTGGCACCCGGACGCCGCATGGAAGCGCTGGCAGCTTATGCGGGCGGCTGCGTGACCGGCGCGCTGTGCGTCCAGCCGCCCGGGAGCGCGTTCCAATACCTGCTGAACGTCTGCATCGGCATTACGATTGTGGCGGCACTGCCGGCGCGGTGGCTGGTGCCGGAGCCGGAGGAAGCGCCGCAGGCCCGGCCTGCCCAGCGCCCGCAGTACAGCGCTGCCGCTACCCGGCTGGAACAGGTGTCCCAGAGCCTTGCCTCCCTGGCCGAGACCGTGAACGATGTCTACGACACCCTGCCGCACCGGTGTGAGGATTTCCGCTGGGTGATCGATAACACCCATGATACGCTCTGTTTTAACTGCGGGCGGCGGGAACAGTGCTGGAAGCAGGAATATGCCGCCACGCGGGAGGGCATGGAAGCCCTGCGCCCGCTGCTGGAACAGAATGGCGGGCTGGAAGCTGCCCAATTGCCCGGGCAATTGAGCCGCTGCATCCACCCGGCGGCACTGTGCGCGGCGGCAAGCCGCTCCTTTGCGCTGTACCGCAGCCGCAAGGAAGCCCGCCTCCACGCCGAAGCCATGCGCACCGCCCTGACCGAACAATACAGCGCGGTGGCCGAAGCGCTGGGCGTTTTGGGCGAGCAGCTGGGCCGCCCGGGCGACCCGGAACCCTACAGATCCAGCCGGGTGGCGGACTTTTTTGCGCAGCTTGGCACGCCGCCGCAGGAGTGCGCCGTTACGCTGGACGATCTGGGCCGCACCCATGCGGCGGTCACGCTGCCGCGCACCCGCTTCTCGGCGCAGGAGCTGGCCGCGCTGGCTGTGGAGGTGGGCCGCATCTGCCGCCGCACGCTGGAAGTGCCGCAGGTGCTCTCCTGCAAGGGGCTCACCACCCTGCTGTTCTGCGAAAAGCCTGCCCTGCGGGCGGTGTTCGGCATGGCGGGCGCGGCGGCGCGGGGCAGCATTTCCGGCGACGCGGTGCAGCAGTTTTGCAGCCCGGCGGCGGCACAGATGATCCTGTGCGACGGCATGGGCACCGGCAGGCCCGCCGCCGTGGACGGCAACCTTGCCGCCGAGCTGACGGCCCGGCTGCTGAAGGCGGGCTTTACCGCCGAGCTGGCGGCAAGGCTTGTCAACGTGGCCCTTGCTCTCAAGAGCGAGGATGAGAGCGGTGCCACGCTGGACCTGATCAGCGTGGACCTTTACACCGGCACGGCAAGGCTGTTCAAGGCAGGTGCGGCACCGGGCTTTCTTGTGCACGGCGGGCGGGTGCGGGCCGTAGGCGACACCAGCCTGCCGGTGGGCATTCTGGGCGGCGTGAACGGCCAGAGCCGGGTGGTGCACCTGACCGCCGGAGATTATGCGGTGCTGGTGTCGGACGGGCTGTTGGTGGACGGCCCCGGCTGGGTGGCAAAGCAGCTGGAGCTTTCCGCCGCCGCTGGCGAAGCACCGGACGAAATTGCCAAAACGCTGGTGGAAACAGCCCGCGTGCGCGCCCAAAAGACCGGCAGGCCGGACGATATCACGGCGGCGGTGCTGCGGCTGGAAAAATGCAGCTGAGCGTTCACACAAACTTCGTTGATTTTCGACCGGAGAGAAGGTATACTATGGAAGCATAGAAACAAAACGGGAGGGCAGAAACATGCTTACCATAACCGTGGCGCAGGATGGCAGCGGCGATTTTGCTTCGGTGTCCGAAGCAGTGCTGGCCGTGCCCAATAACTATATGGCGAAAATCTACATCGGGCCGGGTACGTACCGGGAAAAGCTGGTCTGCGAAAAACAGGATATCACCCTGATCGGCGCAGGCATGGACAGCACCCGCATCGTGTGGGGCGATGGCGGCAGGCTGCCGCATCCGGACGGCAGGCCCACCCACACCTTCCGCAGCTATACCGCTTTTTTCCGGGGGATAGAACTGCGGGTGCAGGGTCTGACCATTGAGAACGATGCCGGCCCCGGGGCCAAAGTGGGGCAGGCCGTGGCGGCTTATGTGGACTGCTCCAATACCGTCTTTGAGAACGTGCGGCTGCTGGGCAATCAGGATACGCTGTTCTGCGCCCCGCTGCCGGAAAAAGAGCGCGAGAAGGACGGCTTCCTTGGCCCGGGCCTTTTTGCGCCCCGCCGCCCGACGGCCCAGTATTACCGGAACTGCGAGATCGCAGGCGATATCGATTTTATCTTTGGCGGTGCGGACGCCCTGTTTGAACAGTGCACCATCCGCACTGTGAACAACCACCTGCCTGCAAGCTACGTCACGGCACCGTCCGGCAGCGCCGATGGCATCGGCTTTGTGTTCTGGGACTGCGACTTTGTCTCGGACAACTGCCCGGCGGGCACCGTGTTTCTGGGCAGGCCGTGGCGGCCCACCGGTAAAACGGCCGTGCTGGACTGCCGCCTTGGCGCACACATTGCGCCGGAGGGCTTTTCCGCATGGCAGAGCCGCACCGACTCGGCCCTTGCCTGCTTTGCAGAAGCGGGCAGCACCGGCGAGGGCACCGCACAGCGCGGCGCGTGGGTGAAGCAGCTGGACAGCGTACAGGCTGCCGCACTGCTCAAAACTGCACGGAAAATATGCAGACCGGAATAAAATGATGAAATATAAAAAGATGTATAAGGATATGCTATGAAAAAACTGCCGAATTCTGTCAAATGGCTCATCATTCTGGTGGTGCTGGCCGCAATGGGTGCGATGATGTGGGCCGTGAACGACCGCGCTTCCCGGGTGGAGATGCCCGCACCGGACAATACATTCGGGATCTACCGCACGGCGGATTCCGGTACGTAAAGAAAAAGCGGCATTCGGAAGCGCAGTGTGCTTCGCTTTTTTGCACCATTGCCAAAAATCCTGCATAAAATTCGGCGCAGGATGTGGCGGCCGGCTCTTGCCAAGAAGCGCAAAAACTGGTATATTCTGGGTATAGATATCATTGGCAGATCCGCTGCAAGGCGGGGATGCAAAGCGACAGGGGCCAGCCTGCAAAGGTTCGAGCCAGCCGGCTGCAAGCCGCCGGCCCATTGGACCGGTGCTTCTCAGGGCTGCTTTGCGTTGGAACTGCCAAAGCAAAGGAGAACCGGCTGTGAAAAAGGGCTTGACAACGTGCGCTTTTGCGGACATGCTTAAAGAGCAGAGCAGAGCAGAGCAGAGCAGAGCAGAGCAGAGTAAGTGAAACTCTGCCCGTTTGTGGTGCGTCCATTTCTGGCTGGGTAAATAACTATTGCAAAAAAAGACGCTGTTCCGGCGTGGTGAAAACCATGCCGGGGCAGCGTCTTTTTGCGTTTTGAGCCGGAAATTGGGGCCGGACAAAACGAAAATATTATACAAACAGGAGGATAAAACGATGAAAAAACGAATCGTAGCAATGTTTCTGGCTGTCTGCTTTATCGTGACATTGCTGCCAACGGCTGCGTTTGCGGCGGAGAAAGAAACGGATACCATGACGGGTTTCTGCGGTGCAGATGCATCTTATGAAGCTCAGACCTATAACTTTGCTTCTAGTGGGTATACCTGTACAGGTACATACTATAGTAATGCAATTTGGAAGTTGACTCCGAATGCAACAGGCTATACGCTATCAATATCCGGAACGGGAGAAATCGGTGATTTTAATGAAAATGATACCTGGTCGTATAATAGACCATGGCACTATGTGCTAGCAAAAAAAGAATCTAAGCCCGTTTCAGATAGCCGTAACATGATTACCAAAATCGAAATCAGTGATGGTATTACTAAGATTGGTTCACATACATTTGAGGCATATGAGAATGTCACATCTATTGTTCTTCCGGAAAGTGTAACAGAGATAGGAGATTATGCTTTTAATTACTGTAAAGGGATTCAAACCGTTAAGTTTCCGTCAGACTTAAAGACACTTGGTAAAGTTGCATTTAGCGATTCTGGATTGACTTCTGTTGTATTTCCTGCATCTTTGGAAGTAATAGGAGACAAGGCGTTTAAAGCCTGCGATTCCATGTATGCTGTTGATGCTACAAATGTAAAAGCGTCGGCTTCCTATGGAATAGATGTATTTGTCAACATGAATATTCCCAATGTTATTTACGTGAAAGATGCTGGGCAAAATGGCAGTATTATGACAAGCAACAGAACGGCGGGTGCAGTAACCAACGGCGGCACCTTTGACGCTGACACCGAATTTGAAGAAGGTACTCTTGCAACGCCGAAAAAGGAAGGCTTCAAGTTCAACGGCTGGTATAAAGATGCCAATTTCAGCGGTCAACCGGTAGAAACTGTCGAGGCTGGCAATACTTACTACGCAAAATATAGAAAAAAAGCCAGGAACGGCATCACCATTGTGGACGAAGAGGGCGCGAGGATCGGAACACTGCCCAATGCCGATGAAGACAGCACGGTCAAACTGCCCAACACCTTTGACGGCATCCCGGAGGGCAAGATCGTGTCCAGCTGGGAAGTTGTGGAGCCGCAGGGTCTGACCATTGAAAACAACAGCTTTAAGATGCCTGTTCAGAGAGTGACGCTGCGTGCCATTCTGGCCGATAAGCCCGCAGAGGAAGAGCCCGGCCAGACCGTTTCCGGCGGCGACGACGGTGCTGCTACCGCCGCTGTCATTCTGGGCGGTGCGGCCATTGGCGCTGTGACCTATGCAGTGGGCACCCAGATCTGGATGGAGACCCACCTGCCGGATGGCGTCATTCCCACCAGCCGTGAACAGCTGGCCCTGATGCTGTGGAATGCCGCAGGCAGGCCCCAGCCCACCGGAACCGCTTTGTATGCCGACATCAGCGCCGAAGCCGCGGACACCCAGCTGGCTGCACGCTGGTGTGTGGAGCAGGGCCTGATGAAGGACTACGGCGAGAGCTTCAAGCCCGGCAAGTACACCTTCCGCTGGCAGGTCATCAAGGCGTGGAACCGGGTGCAGAAAACGAACTGACACCCTGCCTATCAGAAAAACAGCTTTGAAAAAGGGGCTGCTGCACAAGTGTGCGGCAGCCCCTTTTGTGATGGCTCTATTCCTGTACGGTCTTTTCGTTGGCGGGCAGGTCGTTCATGATGAACCAAAAGGTGGTGCCCATGCCGATGGCGCTCTGCACGCCAAAGCGGAAGCCGTGCTGCTGGAAGATGGCTTTTGTGATGGAAAGGCCCAGCCCTGTGCCCTGCTTGCCGGAGTCGGAGCGGGAGCGGTAGTACCGGTCAAAGATGTAGGGCAGGTCGTCGGCAGAGATGCCGGGGCCGTGGTCCTCCACTTCCACCCGCACGCCCTCGGTGCAGCGCTGTGCCCGCAGGATGAAGATGCCATCCTTGCCAATGTGGTGCATGGCGTTGCCCAAAAGGTTGTGCAGCGCGCGCTGCATCATGTCCGGGTCGGCGTAGACCGGCAGCTCCTCGTCCGGCAGCTCCAGCTTGAGCTGCCAGCCGTTCTGGGCGCAGATGGCGTCGTAGCGCTCGCTCACCTCGTCGCACAGCTGCGCCATGTCAAAGTTCACACGCTCGCACTTGGCCGCGCCGCTTGTCACCTTGCTCAGCTCCATCACGCTGGACACCAGCGCGGTCAGGCGGTCGGTCTCGTCCACAATGATGTTCATCTGCTCGTCGCGGTGGGCCTTGTCGTCACCGGTGATGTCGCGCACCGTTTCGGCGTAGCCCTTGATGAGGGTCAGCGGGGTGCGCAGGTCGTGGGAGACATTGGCCAGCAGGTCGCGCTGCATCTGCGAAGCATGCTGCACCTCGTTGGCCATGTGGTTGAAGTCCCGCGCCAGATCGCCCAGCTCATCGCTGCGGCGGGTGTCCACATGCACAGCGTAGTTGCCCATGGCCATCTGCCGTGCCGCGCTGGAAAGCTGGCGCAGCGGCTTTGTGAACCACTCGCTGAACAGCCACCCCGCCGTCATGGCAAAGGCAAAGATCACGGCGGCCGCCATGGGCAGCACGGTGCTCAACACCTTGCCGGCCTCGGCCACATGCACAAGGCTGGTCGTCACCAGCACGGTGTACTCGCCGCCGGAGGTGTTGCGCCCCACCAGCAGCTGCGCCGAGCCGGACAGCCGCGGCGGGTTGAGCGTTTGCACAAAGCCGCCTGTGGTGCGGCATTTTTTGCGCATGGCCACGGCGGTGGACACCACCATGTCGTTGTTGGAAGAATCTGACAGCAGCGTTTCGTGCAGGTTGCAATAGGACTGGTTCTCGATTTTGTAAATGGTGCGCATGGTGGTATCGGAGATATCCACACAGAAGCTGTTCAGGGAACCGCTGGCGTACAGCTGGGTGGCCAGACGGTCAAAGAACTGGGTGTTCACCGTAAGATGCCCAAACGACCATGCCGAAAGGGTCTGGCCTTCGGCCAGCGCCCGGTCCAGATCGGCGGTGATGGCTTCGGCCTGCGTGGTCAGCTGCTTTTCGATGTGCTTTGTGTACAGCGGTTCCAGCAGCTGGGTGGACAAAAACCACACCAGTGCCAGCAGGAACAGGCAGATACAGCACAAGAACCACATCAGCTGTCCGCGGATGCCGGGGGAGTGATGGTGCCGCATGAAACCTCCACTCCTTTATCAGCGCGCTGCGTCGGGGTCGAACTTATAGCCGATGCCCCACACAGTGGCAATGTAGCCGCGGCACTTGCCAAGGTGGCCCCGCAGCATTTTTACGTGGGTGTCCACGGTGCGGTCCTCGCCAAAGTAGTCGTAGTTCCACACCTTCTGCAAAATTTTCTCGCGGCTGAGGGCGATGCCTTTGTTGGAGGCAAGGAACACCAGCAGGTCGAACTCTTTGGGCGTCAGGGCCACGTCCTCGCCGGAAACGCGCACCGTGTGGCTGGCCGTGTCGATGGTCAGCTCGCCAAAGGTCATGGTGTCGGAAGCGGCGGCGGGCTTTGGCATGGTGCGGTTCAGCACGGCCTTTACGCGGGCCACCAGCTCGCGCGGCGAGAAGGGCTTGACCACATAATCATCGGCGCCGCCCTCAAGGCCCGCCAGCTTGTCGTACTCCTCGCCGCGGGCGGTGAGGATGATCACCGGTGTGTTGATGTGGCGGGCGCGCATCTCGCGCAGGCAGGTCATGCCGTCCATAAACGGCATCATCAGGTCCAGAATGACAAGGTCGAAGGCCCCGCCGGAAAGCTGGGTCAGCGCCGCAGTGCCGTCGGCGGCCTCTTCACATACGTAACCGGAATATTGTAAATGTTCGCGGATCAGCTCGCGGATGCGCGGCTCATCGTCAACGATCAGGATCTTAGCCATAATACAGTCCCCTTCCTCGAAAATAGACTTCTCATCCATCGTATCATACAGCAAGAATAGGAAAAAGCTGTGAAGTTTGCGTGAACGCTTTTCAAAAAAGCACGGGCGTACCCACTCTCAGTATACCACAGAAAACCAGCCCTGCACAGCCGCAGTTTCAAAGCGGATAAAACAGACAGTTTTATTGAACAAAAGCGTGGAATATGATACTATAACGATAAGATCTTTTGCCGGAAAACGGAATACAGGAGGGCGGGCTCATGGGCATTCTGTACGACAGACTTCTGATCCTGCTGAACGAATCCAGCAGCGACTCCACCTTTTATCACATTGCGCTGGCCATGCTGCAAAATATGGAACTGCTGCACAGCCTTGCCATCAACGAGGTGGCGGACCTGTGCAGGGTATCCAAGTCCACCATTTCCAAGTTCATCCGGGCGCTGGGCTACGAGGACTACGCCGAGTTCCGGGAGGCAGCAAAGTTTCAGGATAACAAATACAAAAACCGCTTCAATTACATTGAGGATGTGATGGGCTACCTGAAAAACCACACGCCGGAGCAGTATGCGGTGCAGATGGCACGGGATATCCGCACCACCGAAGCAGAACTGGACTGGACGGCCATCGACCGGCTGGTGGAGGACCTGATCCGGTATAAAAAGGTGTTTGCGCTGGGGATGATGTTTTCCGGTACGGCAGCCATGGATCTACAGATCAAGCTGGGCTACTGCGGCAAGTTCATCGTGGCAACGCTGGACGATATCAAGCAGACCGGCAACATTGCCCGGGCAGATGCGGACACTTTGCTGATCGTGTTCAGCGATTCCGGCCAGTACCTGAACCGGTACGATACCATCGATGATTTTTACCACAAGGACATCTTCAACACCACCAAGGCAAAGATCGTGCTCATCACCTCGGACGAAACGATGGCCCATGACCCCCGCGTGGCCTACAGCATCCTGTTCCGCCGCGGCGACGAGGTGCACACCCACCGCACGGCGTATCCGTTCATCAGCGATATGATCGCATGGCGCTACCGCGAGGCCACCCGCAAAAAAACGGAAACACTGGTATAATGCACAAACAAAAGCGCGTACATTCTGGCAAACTGCCGAATGTACGCGCTTTTTGTTTCCAAATTGCGAAATTTGCCATGTATCCAACACGGACAAATATAATAGAAGCAACGAACAACAAACGGGAATTTGAAGCACAATGACGAAGAAAAGGAGACGTATATGAGAGTACCCGATGGATTTTTGTGGGGCGGTGCCACCGCCGACTTCCAGTATGAGGGCGGCTGGCAGGAGGGCGGACGCGGCCTTTCCACTCACGATTTTGAGACCGACGGCTCCGTGCAGGACCCGCGCGGCAACACCCTGCTGCTGGCAGACGGCGGCTTTGCAAAGGCACGCAGCAGCTTTTTCTCGGCCGAGAGCTTCCCGGCCGGTTCAAAGCCCCACATCTACCCGGACTGCTACTACCCCAGCCACAATGCTGTGGACGGCTACCACCACATGAAGGAAGATGTGGAGCTGATGGCCGGCATGGGCTACAATGTGTACCGCTTCTCCATCTGCTGGAGCCGCATCTTCCCCACCGGCGAAGAGCAGCAGCCCAACGAAGAGGGCCTGAAGTTCTATCTGGACCTCATCGACGAGCTGGAAAAGCACGGCATGGAGCCGCTCATCACCATCCACCACGACGAGCTGCCCGCCGCTCTGGCCGAAAAGTACAACGGCTGGGAGAGCCGCCGCACCATCGAATGCTATCTGCACTACTGCCGTACCCTGTTTGAGCGCATCGGCAAGCGGTGCCGCTACTGGCTCACCTTCAACGAGATCAACGCTGTGCGCGGCTATGCCTCCTGCGGCACTTCCAGCGCCGACGACCAGACCCACTACAACGCCGTGCACAACATGTTCCTTGCCAGTGCACAGGCTGTCAAACTGGGCCACGAGATGATGCCGGGCTCCCAGTTCGGCGCTATGTACGCCCTGAGCGAGATCTACCCCGCCACCTGCAAGCCGGAGGATATGTTCCGCCAGATGCAGTGCCGCCGCGAGAGCCTGTTCTTCATCGATGTGATGGCCCGCGGCTACTACCCCTCCTACACCGGCGATCTGTTCGGCCGCCGCGGCGTCACCCTGCACACCGAGCCGGGCGATGAGGAGATCCTGAAGAGCGGTACGCTGGACTTTGTGTCCTTCAGCTACTACCGCTCCTGCACCGTGAGCACCGAGACCAAGTTCAACGTCATTGGCGGCGACCAGAACCCCTACTTGCAGAGCACCCCGTGGGGCTGGCCCATCGACCCGCTGGGCCTGCGCTACTGCATGAACGAGATCTACGACCGCTACCAGAAGCCCATCTTCATCGTGGAGAACGGCTTAGGTGCCGTTGACGAGATCGAAGAGGACGGCACCATCAACGATACCTACCGCATCAACTACCTGCGCGACCACCTCAAGGCCATGATCGACGCCATGGTGATCGACGGCGTGCCCTGCCTTGGCTACACCATGTGGGGCTGTGTTGATCTGGTGAGCCTTTCCACCGGTGAGATGAAAAAGCGCTATGGCCACATCTATGTGGATATGGACGATAAGGGCAACGGCACCTGCGCACGCCGCAAGAAGCTGTCTTACGATTGGATGAAAGAGGTCATTGCCACAAACGGCGAGAGCCTCTGGAATGAATAAAGGGATCATAAATAAAGCAAAGGAGAATCAACATGGCATTTGATGCAAAGAAAACGGCTGCGGAAGTGGTTCAGCTGGTGGGCGGCACCGAGAACATTTCCACTGTGGCACACTGCATGACCCGGCTGCGGTTCGTGGTCAAGGATCTGAACAAGGCGGATCAGGAAGCACTGAAAAAGATCCCCGGCGTGCTGGGCGTGATCTACGCCGGCGGCCAGCTGATGGTGGTTTTGGGCAAGAACCTGCTGCCCGTGTATGAGGCGGTCGTGAAGGACTTTGACCTCAAGGAAGGTGCAGCCGTCAACGAGGATCTGGATGCGCCCAAGGAAAAGCAGCCCCTCACCGTGAAGAGCGCAGGTGTTGCAGTGCTGAACTACGTTTCCGCTGCCGTGGCGCCCATGATCACCGGTCTGGTGGCGGGCGGCATGCTCAAGGTGCTGCTGCTGCTCATCACGCTGGTGAACGCAGACTTCTCCGGCACCAGTACATACGCCCTGCTCAGCGGCGTTGCGGATGCGGCCTTCTACTTCATGCCCATCTTTGCTGCCTACGGCGCAGCCAAGAAGCTGGGCGGCACCCCCATCTACTCCATGATCTGTGCCGCAGCCCTGCTGCACGGCAAGTATACCGCGCTGGTGGCTGCCGGTGAGCCTGTTACCCTGCTGGGCCTCCCCGTGCGTCTGATGAGCTACTCCAGCTCCCTGCTGCCGGCGCTGCTGATCGCACTGTGCGCATACTATCTGGAAAAGTTCTTCAACAAGATCGTTCCGGGCATCTTCAAGTCCCTGCTGGTGGGCCTGTGCACCGTTACCGTCACCTCCATTCTGGGCTTCACCGTGCTGGCTCCTCTGGGCGGCTATTTGGGCAACTATCTGGCTGTCGTGTTCGGCTTCCTGGGCGATAAGATCGGCTTTATCACCGTTGGCCTGCTGGCCGCCTGCCTGCCTTGGCTGGTCATGACCGGTATGCATCTGGGTCTGGTACCCTTCATGACACAGGCTCTGACCAACCCCGGTTACGATGCTGTGTTCCGTCCCGCGTTCATTCTGCACAACATGGCAGAAGGCGGTGCCTGCATCGGCGTGGCCCTGCGCACCAAGAACGCTGAGAAGCGTGCCGAAGCGCTGTCCATCGCATTCGGCTGCATCGTGGCCGGTGTCACCGAGCCCGCTATTTACGGCATCAACCTGCCCCGCAAGAAGCCCATGTACGGCGTGATGGCCGGCGGCGCTGTGGGCGGCGTCGTGGCCGGTCTGCTGGGCGCTAAGGCTTACGTGATGGGCTACTCCACCGTGCTGGCCCTGCCCATCTTCCAAGATACCATCATCGCCATGAGCATCGCCATCGTGACTGCCATCGTGGTGGCTGCCATTGTGACCTACGTGCTGGGCTTTGAGGAATAAGTGCTTTACAGGTAAATGAAGAACGCTGCGCCGTGCAGGGCGCAGCAGAACGTAAAAGGTCCTTCCGGATGCACCCGGAAGGACCTCTTTTTGTATGCATTTTCGGCTGCGGCACGGCGCTTATTCTTCGATGCGCACAAAGCGGGGCTGTACTTTTCCGTCCCGCTCCACGGTCTCGCACCACATGGCGGCGGGACGCACCCAGAGGCCGCGCTCACCGTACAAAGCGCGGTACACCACCATTTCCTCTTCGGTCTCGCTGTGGCGGGCCATGCCCAGCACCTCGTATTCATTGCCCTTGAAATGCCGGTAGCGGCCCGGCAGAACGTTGTATTTGAATGCTTCCATTTTCATCCTCGATTCCGGTCGTTTGCGCACGATGGTATGACCAAACGGATTATAGCATACTTTCGTGCAGCAAAAAAGGCTTTTGCGGGAAAGATGCGGAAAAAGGCCTGCGGCGGATGCTTGCACTGCCGCGCCGCAAATGCTATACTGAAACGATAAGGGCAGGCAAACCTGCCAAGACTGCTGACAAACAAAGGAAATAGCCCTATGAGGATCGGACTTGTTGAATTTCTGCTCATCCTTGCCATTGCGTCGCTCACCATCGGGCCGCAGGTGGCATTGTTCGTGGACCGCTGGATGCGGCGGGCGAACCGCGTCAATGCCAGAGCCGCCCGCCGCCGGGCAGAATATGCCGCACAGGCCGCAGCCGAGCGGGATGCCCTGCTCAAGCGCTTCCGCACGGCCAGCACCGTGTTCGGCGTGGGCATTCTGCTGGCGCTGGTGTACGCGCTGGTGTTCCGGCCCATCGATACACCGCCCCAAAGCTACACGGCACCGGACGTCCGGCAGGACACCGGTGCGGTGCAGACGGCCCTTGCCGCCGATAACAAGGGTACGCTGGCGCTGGGCGAATATCAGGGCGTGGACTGCATCCGCACCCGGGACGGCCTTGTGTACGCGGCCGCCTACGACGGCGCTGTGCTGAAAAAACGCAAAAGCGACCTTGTGCGCACCGATGGCGGGCACTGTGCGGCCATCCTTTCGGTGGATGGCGAGCTGACCGGCTTTGCCTTTGACGGCAGCGGGGACCTGTGGCTGAGCATCCTCACGCCCGGCGGCGGAAGTCTGTGCCGTGCCGCCCATGACAGCTGGGGCACGGCGGTGGAGCAGGTGGTGACCCAGATCGACGGCGCACCGCTGGGGGCCGTCTCGGCGGTGGAAGCTGCGCCGGACGGCAAAATTTATTTTGCCGCAGCCGCCGCCGGGCCTGCCGACGGGCTGGAGAACACCCTGCGCACCGAGCTGCTGGCCCACACCGGCACCGGCTGCGTGTATGTGTACGACCCGGCGGCCCGCACCGTGCAGAAGGTGCTGGGCGGTGTGGCCGGTGCTGCCGGTCTGGCCCTGAGCCCGGACGGCAGCACGCTGTACGTTGCCGACCTTGCCAGCCGCTGTGTGTGGAGCGTGAGCGCCGCCGCGCAGGATCTGACGGCAGGCGGCAAAAACTGCCGGAGCTTCGTTTCCGGCCTGCCGGGCTATCCCGGCGCACTGGCGGTGGACGCAGACGGCACGCTGTACATCGGCTACCGCTGGGCCCGCAGCAGCTGGCTGGAAAAGAACGCAGGCAGCACCCTGCTGCGCGGCATTGCCCTGCGCGCGGGCCGGAACTTGCAGGAAAAGCTGTTCGGCCTGCCCGCTGACGCTCCCTGTGCCGAAGCGGTGGACACCGCCGACGGCAGCTGGAAGCGGATCGTCTCCGGCAAAGATGCAGGCAGCGTGACGGCCCTGTGCCCGGCGGAAAGCCGGCTGTATCTGGGCCTTGCAGGCAGCGAAAAGGTGCGCAGCGCAAATCTTTGATTTTTGATAAAAAACGAGGTGTTTTTTATGACGGAAGCATTCAAAAAGCAAATTGAGACCGAGGCCCGGCAGGCCGTGACCGAACTGCTGGCCGAGGCCAAACTGAAAAAAGGCGATGTATTCGTGGTGGGCTGCTCGTCCAGCGAGATCGTGGGCGGGCACATCGGCAAAGATTCCAGTCTGGAAGCGGCGCAGGCCGTGTATGCGGGCGTGGCACCGGTGCTGGCCGAAAACGGCATCTGGCTGGCCGCGCAGTGCTGTGAGCACCTGAACCGCGCCATTATAATTGAGCGGGAAGCCGCCGAAAAATACGGCTGGGAAGAGGTGTGCGTGGTGCCGCGCCCCCACGCAGGCGGCAGCTGGGCCACCACCTGCTGGAAGAAGTTCAAAGAGCCGGTGGCCGTGGAAGAGATCCGCGCCCATGCAGGCATTGATATCGGCGGTACCCTCATCGGGATGCACCTGAAGCGGGTGGCCGTGCCGGTGCGGCTGAGCCTTTCTAAAATTGGCGAAGCGAACATCCTGTGCGCCCGCACCCGCCCGAAGCTCATCGGCGGCGAGCGTGCCAAGTATACCGAGGAGGACTGAGCATCATGGCAGAAAAGACACTGGAACAAATGCAGGAGGCTGTGGCGGAAATTCGGGAAAAAATGGCCGCAGCTGCCCGCGAAGCAGGCCGCGACCCGGCAGCGGTGCAGCTGTGCGCCGCCTGCAAGACCCGCGCTGCACAGACGGTGGCCGCAAGTGCCGCGCTGCCCATCGATGTGTTTGGCGAGAACCATGTGCAGGAGCTGTGCGCAAACTTTGACGCCGGTGCCTACTGCGGCAAGCCCAGCCACTTTATCGGCCACTTGCAGACCAACAAGATCAAAAAGGTGCTGGGCCGCGCAAGCCTCATCCAGAGCGTGGACAGTGAGCATCTGCTGAACGCCATCGAGAAGGAAGCAGCCAAGGCCGGCATCGTGCAGGACGTGCTGCTGGAGGTGAACATCGGCGGGGAGGAGAGCAAGACCGGCGTGGCACCGGAAGCCCTGTGGCCTTTGCTGGATGCCGCGGCAGCGCAGGAGCACATCCGGGTCAAAGGCCTGATGGCCATTCCGCCCGTGAACGACGACGATGCCCGCAACCGCCGGTATCTGGCCGAGGTGTACAAGCTGTTTGTACAGGCGGGAGAGCGCGGCTACGCCAACGTATCCATGGAGACCCTCTCCATGGGCATGAGCGGCGACTTTGAAAACGCCATCCGCGAAGGTGCCACCCTCGTGCGCATCGGCACCGCCATCTACGGCGAACGGGATTACAGTAAGAAATAAAAAACGGAGGAACCATGTCAAAAACCAAGATCAACGACCCCGGGGCGCACCGTGCAGGCAGCGGCGCGCTGATCCGGCGTTTTCTGCCCTATCTGGCAAAGTACAAAAAGACCCTGTTTCTGGATCTGTTCTGTGCGGCGCTGACCACCCTGTGTGACATCGTGCTGCCCAAGATCATGAGCACCATCACCAACGCCGCCATGGGCGTGGGCATCACCCTGACGGCGGGCATCGTGCTGCGGCTGGCAGCGCTCTATTTTGTGCTGCGCATCATCGATGGTGCAGCCAGCTACTACATGTCCAGCATCGGCCATATTATGGGCGTCCACATCGAGACCGACATGCGCCGCGATGCCTTTGACCACCTGCTGAAGCTGGACCACACCTACTACAACAACACCAAGGTGGGCACCATCATGGGCCGCATCACCAACGACCTGTTCGATGTGACCGAGTTCGCCCACCACTGCCCGGAGGAATTTTTCATTGCGGCCATCAAGATCGTGGTGTCCTTTGTCATCCTGTGCCGGGCCAGTGTGCCGCTGACGCTGGCGGTGTTCGCCTGCGTGCCGCTGATGGGGGTAGTGTCGGTATACCTGAACGGACGGCTGCGGGCACGGTTCCGCCAGCAGCGCGTGCAGATCGGAGAACTGAACTCCACCATTGAGGACAGCCTGCTGGGGCAGGGCGTCGTAAAAGCCTTTGCCGCCGAGGATGAAGAACGCGAGAAGTTTGCGAAGGGCAACAGGGATTTTGAGCAGATCAAGACCCTCGGCTACTACGCCATGGGTGCCTTCAACACCTCCACCCGCCTGTTCGACGGCCTGATGTATCTGGTGGTCATTCTGGCAGGCGGCCTGTCGCTGGTATACGGCAGGATCACCGCCGGTGACCTTGTGGCCTACATGCTGTACGTCACCACCCTCATTGCCACCATCCGCCGCATCGTGGAGTTTGCCGAGCAGTTCCAGCGCGGCATGACCGGCATCGAGCGCTTTGCCGAGATCATGGACACCCCTGTGACCATCGGCGACGCCCCGGGCGCGGTGCCGCTGCAGCCCGGCCCCGGTGACATCCGGTTTGAAAACGTCAGCTTTGAGTACCCGGACGACCACAACAAGGTCCTGCACAACGTCAGTCTGGATATCCGGGCGGGCGAACGGCTGGCGCTGGTCGGCCCCTCGGGCGGCGGCAAGACCACCCTGTGCAACCTCATCCCCCGCTTCTACGAAGTGACCAGCGGCCGCATCCTGATCGATGGGCAGGACATCCGCCATGTCACCCTGAAGAGCCTGCGGCAGGATATCGGCATCGTGCAGCAGGACGTGTATCTGTTCAGCGGCACGGTGGCCCAGAACATCGCCTACGGCAAGCCCGGTGCCACCCGCGAAGAGATCATGGAAGCGGCGCGTCTGGCCGGGGCCGAGCGGTTCATTCTGGCCCTGAAGGATGGCTTTGACACCTACGTGGGTGAGCGCGGCGTCAAGCTCTCCGGCGGGCAGAAGCAGCGCATCGCCATTGCGCGGGTGTTCCTGAAGAACCCGCCCATCCTCATTC
The DNA here is from genome assembly GCA_934511465.1 of uncultured Faecalibacterium sp. Lineage (GTDB taxonomy): Bacteria > Bacillota > Clostridia > Oscillospirales > Ruminococcaceae > Faecalibacterium. The sequence goes on from CAKSWG010000006.1 coordinate 57,195, forward strand.
TGGACGAGGCCACCAGCGCACTGGACAACGAAAGCGAGATCCTGGTGGGCCAGAGCCTTGAAAAGCTGGCCCATGGCCGCACCACCCTTACCATCGCTCACCGCCTGACCACCATCAAGGACTACGACCGCATCCTTGTGCTGGGCGAAGAGGGCATCGTGGAGTCCGGCACCCATGACCAGCTGCTGGCAAAGCAGGGCGTTTACTACCGCCTGTGGAACCAGCTGCCGGGGGAAGATACATTGTAAAAAAGCACGCATACAAAAAAGCTCTGCCGCAAGCACGGCAGAGCTTTTTGCGTACAGAGGAATCATTCGCCCACGATCAGGCGCACAGAACCATAGATACCGGCATCGTTGCCGAGGATGGCGGGCACGATGGGGGTCTCACGGCAGGACTTGAAGGCATAGACCTTGAAGTGCTCCCGCAGCGGGGCAAACAGAACCTCGCCTGCGCGGGACACGCCGCCGCCGATCATGAACATCTCCGGGTCCACGGTGCTGGCCACATTGGCCAGTGCCATGCCCAGCGTGTCGGTCATCTCGTCCACCTCACGGGCGGCAAGGGCGTCGCCATTGCGGGCGGCATCAAACACATCCTTGGCGGCAAACTCGGTGCCGCGCAGGGTGCAGGGGGTGTCCGGGTTCTCGTCCAGCAGCTTCTTCATGCAGCGCACAACGCCGGTAGCACTGGAATACTGCTCCAGACATCCGTGCTTGCCGCAGCCGCAGGCAGCGGTCTCGTGGCGGTCCACCGTGATGTGGCCAATCTCGCCGCCGGCACCGTGGGTGCCATCGATGACCTTGCCGTTGACGATGACGCCGCCGCCCACGCCGGTGCCCAGCGTGACCATGACTGCGCTGCGGCAGCCCTTGGCTGCACCCATCCAGATCTCGCCCAGAGCGGCCACGTTGGCGTCATTGCCCACGAGGACCCGGATGCCGTCCAGCATGGTGCTCAGCTCTTCGGCTACGTTGTGCTTGCCCCAGCCGCCGAGGTTTGCGCAGATGATGGGCACGATGCGGCTGTCCAGCACAGGGCCGGGCACGCCCACGCCCACGCCTTCCACCTGAGCGGCGGCAAGGCCTTTTTCCTGCATCTTGCCCTGCACGGCAGCGGCCAGATTTTCCAGAATGTGTTCACCGGCGTTGGAGGTGTCGGTGGGAACTTCCCACTTTTCCAGCAGCTCGCCGGTGGTCTTGAACAGGCCGATCTTAGCGGTGGTACCGCCCAGATCGATGCCGAATGCGTATTCCTTCATAGTTCATTTACCCCTTCTGCGGCCCGGGGCCGCATTTTTCATTCATACAGCCAGTATAGCACACCCGCTCCGAAAAGAGCAGTGCCGCTGCGGATTTTCATGCAAACAGACGGAAAACGCAGTGGATATTTGGCACAAATGCCAGTGCTCACCGCACGGTGTTGGTCAGGCTGCCAATGCCGTCGATCTCGCAGCGCACCGTGTCGCCGGGCTTCAGAAACTGCGGCGGGTCCATGCCCATGCCCACGCCTGCCGGGGTGCCGGTGGCGATGATGGTGCCGGCCTTCAGGGTCATGCCCTGGGTCAGCTCGTGAATGACATGATCGATATCAAAAATTTGCAGCCCGGTATTGGAATCCTGCCGCTTTTCGCCGTTCACAAAGCTGCGGATGCCGAGGCGCGGCGGGTAGGCTTCAAATTCATCTGCCGTAACGATGCAGGGGCCCATGGGCGTAAAGCCATCGAGGCTCTTGCCGAAATACCACTGCTTGTGGGCGGTCTGCACATCGCGGGCGGAAACGTCGTTCAGGATGGTGTAGCCGAACACATAGTCCTTCGTCTGCCCGGCGGGCACGTCCCGGGCATCCCTGCCCAGCACCACGGCCAACTCGCATTCGTAGTCCAGCTTCTGCACAAGGTCGGTGTGGGCTTCAATGAAGCCGCCGTCCGGCACCGCGCGAGATACCCGCTTGGAAAAATAAATGGCGTCCTCGTGCTTTGTGGCAAAGGCATCGGCAGAGTATTTCTCCGCTTCGTCCGAGTGGGCCATATAGTTGATGCCAAGGCACACCACGTCCTGCGCGGGGCAGGGGATGGGGCTTTGCAGCTGCACGGCATCGATGGGCAGGGCAGGGATGCCGGCAATGGCAAGCAGCAGCCCGGCCCGCACCTGCGGGGTCAGAAAGGGGATGGCGTCGGACAAGGTTTCATAGGAAAGGCCCAGCCAGCTCAGGGGCCAGACCTGCGTGCCGTCGGCAGAAAGGATCGCCGGATCTTCCACGCCGTCCGGCAGGCGGCAGGTGACAAAACGCATGTGGATTCCCTCCCTCAGTGGCGGTAGGCGATGGCGTTCCGGATGCGGTCGGCCTCGGCCTGCCCGGCCAGCTGGCGCACCAGCTCCAGAGCAAAGGGGATGGCACCGCCCAGACCGTAGCTGGTGGTGATATTGCCGTCCACCACAACTTCCGTGTCCAGCACCTCGGCGCCGGTGAGCTTGTCCTGAAAACCGGCGTGGGCTGTGGCCTTTTTGCCTTCCAGCAGGCCCAGCTGTGCCAGCACGCTGGGGGCGGCGCAGATGGCGGCCACCTTTTTGCCGCTCTTGGCAAAGGAAACGCAGGTATCGGTGACGGTCTTGTTGGCGGCAAGGTTCGGCGTGCCGGGGATGCCGCCGGGCAGCACCACCATGTCCACATCCGAGTAATCCACGTCCTCTGCCAGTGCGTCGGCGGTGATGTGCACCTTGTGGCTGCTGGTGATGGCGCGGTTGCCGGTGGCGCTGGCAATGGTCACCTCCACCTTGGCGCGGCGCAGCAGGTCCACGACCAGAAGGGCCTCACATTCCTCGGTGCCCTCGGCGAAAAATACAACGGCTTTGCTCATTTTCAAAGTACCTCCTGATAACAAAAAGCCGCATACCGCACGGGCGGCACGCGGCACAGTTTGCGTGATGGTTCAGTTTTTGGGCCCGGCAGCTTTGTCCGCTTCCAGCAGGGCGCGCAGCACGCTGTCGTCGGCACCAAGCACCCTGCTGACCCGGCTGATGATGGCGCTGGACGCACCGGTCTTATCCATGATCTCGGTGTAAATGCGCTTGTCCACCAGCATTTCGGCAATGTTGTAGCGCTGCTCCATTGCACTCAGCTCGGAATAGCTGCACACATCCTGTAAAAAGCGGTAGCACTGTTCCGGGGTCTTGAGCTGCAAAAATGCCTGATACAGACCGGACTGGCCGGTAGGATGATCTTTTGCCATGTCGTTCTCCTTTTTTGCAGATGCCGCCCACAGGCAGGCACTTTATTACACTACATTAGTGTAGAACAAACGGAGAAAAATTTCAATAGCATTTTGCAGTTTTCCGGCGGCAAAATCAGCCCAGAGTGTGCTCAAACACCAGCTCATCCCGGGGGACGGTGCCGGTATCCTGTTCGGCGGGCTTTAAATTGCGGTAGCGCAGGGCCTTGAAGAACTGCTGCACCGGCAGGGCCTTGGCGTGCACGGTGCACCACACACGGCCCTTGCCCTCGCCGCGGGCAAGCCGTTCGCAGGAGAGCACGATGTCCCGGCCCAGTGCCTTGCCGCGGTATTCGGGCTTGAGGTACAGGTGCATCAGGTGCAGGGCGGTGTTCTCCATCTTCCATGCAAAGTAACCGATGGTCTTGCCGCCCAGAACCACGAGGAAGTAGTTCACATCGTTGTCGATGTCCTCCTCAATGGCGTCGGCGCTTTGCAGCTCTTCCACAAGGGTGTCCAGCTGTTTTGCGGGGTAATAGCGCTTGTACACCTCGTGCCAGAGCTCGCTGGCAAGGTCGGCGGTGGCGTGGATATATTTGGCTTTGGCGACCAGCTTGTAATCAGGCTTCATAGTTCTCCTTATACTTTTACGATATAATCCGGCTTGCGGGGTGCGGCGGGCTTGGGCGCCGCCGCCGGGTAGCCAAGGATGCAGTGGCCGATACCGACCCAGTCGCCCTCGATGCCCCATTTTTTGAGCAGGGCTTTGCCCTCGTCAGATTCAAACTCTTCCTTTGCGCGGTTGATCCAGCAGCTGCCCAGTCCCAGCGAAGCGGCGGCCAGCATCAGGTTGCCCATGACAAGGCTGCCGTCGGGCACGGCGTTCGGCGCGTGGGCATCGGCCAGCACCACCAGAATGGTGGGTGCGCCGTACATGGGGTCGCCGCTGGAACCCATAACGGCGGCGTTCATGCGGGTGAGCTGGGCACGGGTGGCAGCGTCCTGCACGGCCACGATCTTGGCCGTTTGCAGGCCCTTGCCGCTGGCGGCATAGGTGCCGGCTTCCAGTACGGCGTTCAGCTCTTCGTCGGTGATCTGCTCCGGCTTGTAGGCGCGGCAGCTGCGGCGGTTCTTGATCGTTTGCAATGTTTCGTTGGTCATAGCGATTCCCCTCCTTAAAAGATATGCCTTTATTGTATCACAACCGCGCCCGGAGTGCAAAGCAAAGCGTACAGGAAACGCTTGTGTTGCACGTAAACGTTATCGCAGCAAAAATTGCGGCAGAATGCACAATAAAACGCGAAAAGATTATGGAAAAGCATCCTTGCTGCCAAAGCATAAATACGTTATAATAGGGCTACCAAAGCGGAAAGGAGTCGTGCTCTATGGCAAAGGCATCACAGGTAGTGATTCTGGAAAATGAATTTTACATCATCAAAGCCCCCAACGGGAAGGTGCTGGAAATAAAGGATTTCAACACGGAGAACGGCGCCGCCATCCAGCTGTGGAGCTATGCGGGCCATCCGTGGCAGCAGTGGCAGTTCATAGACGCGGGCGAAGGGCGCTGGCGCATCTGCAACCGCTTCACCGGCAAGATGATGGATCTGGCCCTTGGCGGCGTGGTGGAGGGCACATGGCTGCACCAGTGGGGCCGCACCAGCGGGCTGAGCCAGTGCTGGGCACTGGAACCCACCCGCAATGGCCGCACCCGCATCCGCAATGTGCTGGCCGATAAATACATCGACCTTGTGGGCATGAACACTGCCAACGGAGCACAGGCCCAGATCTGGAACTTTGTGGCCGGCGGCAATCAGGAATGGACGCTGGAACGCATCGACCCGGACACCGTCCAGAGCGGCCGCCGCGCCGAGGAGGCCAAGGACCCGCAGCCCACGCCCAGCCAGCGCAAGCACCAGAACGATCTGGTGCGCAAGCTGAACAATGCGGGCAAGGGCAGAGCCAGCCGGAAGGCTTGAACCCTCTCAGTCATTGCTGCGCAATGCCAGCTCCCCCGAAAGGGGGAGCTTTATTTGCGCAAACCGGAAGAAGAAAAAGCTCCCCCCCTCGGGGGAGCTGGCGCGTTAGCGCCTGAGAGGGTTTTGCACACAAAAAAGGAGAACTCAATGAATCTAGGAGCCTTCATGAACCCCGAATTCCCCATTTTCAGCACCACGCTGTGCTATCTGGAACGGGAGGATGCGTACCTGATGCTGCACCGCATCAAAAAGCAGGACGACTACAACCACGACAAATGGATCGGTGTAGGCGGAAAGTTTGAGCGGTTTGAAAGCCCGGAGGACTGTCTGCTGCGGGAAGTGAAGGAGGAGACCGGCCTGACCCTGAAACACTTCCGCGCCCGGGGTCTGCTGACCTTTATTTGGGGCAATATGACCGAGTTCATCCACCTGTACACCGCGGACCGGTGGGAAGGCGAGATGGTGCCGCGCGACGCCTGCCGCGAAGGCGTACTGGAATGGGTGCCCAAAGAAAAGGTAACGGACCTGCCCATCTGGGAGGGCGACAAAATTTTCTTCCGCCTGCTGAACGAGGACCGGCCCTATTTTTCCCTCAAGCTGGTGTATGACGGCGACACCCTGAAACAGGCTGTGCTGGACGGAAAAAGGATCGTTTGAGAGAGTATCAGCAATATGCCGTTTGCCGCAACGGCCCCTTCTTGTGAAAAAGCAAAGCCGGAATGACCGCAGTCATTCCGGCTTTGCCATATATAAAAATATTTTTCCGCTGATATTGCAACGGCGACGACTGCGGCCTGCGGCCGAAACAGGGAGGAGCTGTTGGGGCCGTGGCCAGCAGGATGCAAGGCCCGCTCAAGGGCCGTAGTAGCCGCTGGGTGCCACAACTCGTCCAGAGCGCACGCGGAGGCCATTCAAATCAGTTCAGCTTCAGATCGCCCTCTTTGATCCAGCCCATCTTCCGCTCGATCTCGCAGAAGATCACGCTCAGCACGGCGGGCAGAACAAAGCACAGCAGCACCATTGCAGCCCAGTCCATGGGGGTGATGGCGGTCTTGACGCCGGCGGCAATGTCGCTGACCCAGCCGGTGTACACGCCGATCTGGCCCACAAGGCCGCAGGTGCCCATGCCGGAGGACACGGCGGCACCGTTCATCTCAAAGTGGAACACGCAGGTGGCCAGCGGGCCGGTGATGGCACTGGCCAGCGTGGGTGCGATCCAGATGCGCGGGTTCTTGACGATGTTGCCCATTTGCAGCATGCTGGTGCCAAGGCCCTGACTTACCAGACCGCCCACGCCGTTTTCTTTATAGCTCATCACGGCAAAGCCGATCATCTGGGCACAGCAGCCTGCCACGGCGGCACCGCCTGCAAGGCCGGTGAGGCCCAGCGCGGCGCAGATGGCGGCGGAGGAGATGGGCAGGGTCAGCGCAACGCCCACGATGACGGAAACCAGAATGCCCATCACCAGCGGGGCCTGCTCGGTAGCCCACATGATCAGGGTGCCCACCTGACTTGCGGCGGCACCGATGGGGGCGGCGATCAGCATGGAAAGGCCCACGCCGGAAAAAATGGTCACCAGCGGCGTGACAAGGATATCTACCTTGGTCTCCTTGCTCACGGCCTTGCCCAGCTCGGAAGCCACGATGGCGATGATGAGCACGGCCAGCGGGCCGCCGGCACCGCCCAGAGCGTTGGCCGAATAACCCACTGTGATCAGGCTGAACAGCACCAGCGGCGGGCAGTGCAGCGCCCAGCCGATGGCGCAGGCCATGGCCGGACCGCTCATGGCTGTGGCATAACCGCCAAGGTCCACCAGCACGTCCAGACCGGTCTGCTGGCCCAGCGTCTTGATGATGGTGCCGATCAGCAGGCTGGCAAACAAGCCCTGCGCCATGGCACCCAGCGCCTCGATGAGGTAGCGCTGCGGCGTAATGACGATATCTTTTCGTTTTAAGAAATCTTTCACATTTGACATGAGAAACTGCCTTTCTGTTTCAAGATGGTTGATTTGGTGCAGAAACTGCATGTCATGTATAATACCATACACGTGTCAAGACAGCAAGAGAAAACCGGAAATTCGCTGGAAATATCTGCGATTTTTGGCTTTGTGCAATGTTTTGTGCCGCCGGAACGTATCGGTTTTGGAGCATTTTCTGATGCCGGAGCATCTGCGGGCAATGCACCGTGCTTTGTGGCGTGCGGCAATTGACGGGGGCTTGCCCGCGGGTGTATACTGAAAGAGTATCAGAAACATGAAAAAACCGTTCTTTTTGCGGGGACGGCATCTCAATAAATTGTACGGGATCAGGGAGTACAGCATGAAAAAGACATTCTGGAACGAATTTACGGCCAGCGGCAAGGCGCGGTGCGCGGCGGCGGTTCTGGCTATGGTGCTTGCATTTTCAGTGGGCGCGCCGCTGGCGCTGGCGGCACAGCCGGAAGAAGCTGCACAAACGGAACAGGTGCAGGCAGCGGCCACGCCCACCTTGCAGCCCGAAACGCCGGAGCTGGCTGCGCAGGACCCGGAAGCGCCGCCTGTACAGGCCGCCGAAGCCGAGGAAAACAGCTCGAACCAGCATACGCCGGAAAACAGTGTGGTGCTGACGCCGGAAGAGATCCGCGCCGCGCTGGACGCCGGTGCCATGGACGCTGCCGAGGCCCAGTGCATCGATTTTGGCAGTGAGAACGGCTTTTGGACATGGCTGGTGAACTTTCTGTTCGGCTGGCTGGACAAGAGCGACTCGGAACCGGTATACTCCGGCTGGCGCACCTCCGGCGGCAAGACCTATTACTACAGCCAGTCCACCAACCAGCCCGTTACCGGCATCCAGTGCATCGACAATAAGCTGTATTATTTCAACGCGGACGGCGTGCTGGAAAACGGCAAGACCTTTGGCGTGGACGTCTCCAAATACCAGAAGAACATTGACTGGAAGCAGATCAAAAAGGCGGGCGTCAGCTTTGTGATCGTCCGCATCGGCTACCGCGGCTACGGCGAAGCCGGTACGCTGGTGCTGGACCCCATGTTTGAGGAGCATTTTACCAACGTGAAGAATGCGGGCCTGAAGGTGGGCGTGTATTTCTTCAGTCAGGCCACCACCGAAGCGGAAGCGCAGGAGGAAGCCTTTGCCTGCGCCTATGTGCTGAACGGCCGCAAGCTGGACTACCCCATCTTCTTTGACACCGAGGCTTCCGGCGCTTCCAACGGCTCCGGCCGCGCCGACGGTCTGGGCATGGAGGACCGCACCAAGTGTGCAGTGGCCTTTTGCGAGGAAGTGAAGGCGCAGGGCTACAAGCCCGGTGTGTATGCATCCACCCTGTGGTACCGCAAGCGGGTGGACCTGAACAGCCTGAAGCAGTACACCATCTGGAACGCACACTACAATGTGGCCGAGAGCCCCATTGACTGTGCCCTGTGGCAGGGCACCTGCACCGCGCGTCTGCCCGGCTACAAGGGTGATCTGGATGTGAACATCAGCTACATCGGATAAATTAAGTGAGGAAACAATGGACCGCATTCGCCTGATCGCGTCGGATATGGACGCCACCCTTCTGGACGAGCACAGCCAGCTGCCGCCAAAATTTACCGAGACCATCCGTGCGCTGGCCGGGCAGGGCATCCTGTTTGCTGCTGCCAGCGGCAGGCCGCTGTACACGCTGGAGACCATGTTCCCGGACCTGCTGGATGAGATCATTCTCATTGGTGACAACGGCGGCGCGGCCCGCTGGAAGGGCAAGGACCTGTTCGTTTCAAAAATGCCTGCCGCAGGCTGGCGCGGTCTTGCCCGCAGCACAAAGCAGGCCGGAGATGTGGGCCTTTTGTGCGGCTTGCAGGCAGCCTATGCCGAAAAGCAGGATGAAAAATATGACGCGGTGTTCAAAAAATTCTACACCCGCGTAGAGTACGTGGACGACCTGACCGCCGTGGATGCGGCGGCGGATAAGTTTACCGTCTATCTGCCGAACAATGACTCGCAGGAAGCCTTCGACCGGACCTACGGTGCATTCCACACCGGAAACGGCGGCGAATTTTCGGTGGCCGTGGCGGGCAAAAACTGGGTGGACGTGATGAACCCCGGCGTGCACAAGGGCGCTGCGCTGGCAAAGGTGGGTGCGCTGCTGGGCATCCCGGCCAGCAGCATGATGGCCTTTGGCGATACCTACAACGATGCCGAGATGCTGGCAACGGCAAAATACGGCTTTTTGATGGCAAACGGCAGCGAGCCGCTGCGGGCAACGGTGCCGTTTCTGGCACCGTCCCACCGGGAATACGGCGTGATGCAGGTGCTGGAAAAGGTGCTCCGCCAGAACGGCGAAGTAAGCCCGGAGGATTTTGTGAAGGCGCATATTGAGAAAAATCTGATTTAGAATTGTCTCCGCTTCGCTCTGACAATAGCAGAGGAAATATTATTTTATAGTTTGTAAATCCGAAAAGCCCGCGGGCTTTTCGGATTTACTTTTTCACGGGAAAGGTCGTAACGGCAAACGGTATTTGCTGACGCTGGCTCCCTGCGGGAGCGTTCGCGTCAGCATGAAAACATGCTGTTGCCCTTGCGTTTCGTCGCGTAAGCGACTTCAAATCGGCGCAACACAAAAAATCCTTTAGCGAAGCGACTTGGATTTTTTGTATGGAGCCCAACTGCTTTGGGATTATTAAGGGCGAGCAGCCCCTAGTTTGCAACGGCGACGACCGCTGCCTGCGGCAGAAACAGGGAGGAGCTGTTGGGGCCGCGGCCTGTAGGATGCGAGTGCCGCCCAAGGCACGAAGCAGACGCAGGGAGCCGCAACCCGTCGCCTCCCGCGCCTCGAAAGTAGCGGGTGCTTTTCTGGTTCTCTTTTGGCACGCAAAAGAGAACATACCCGGCGGCGATACATTTTGCAAAAGCCATTAAGCCCAACCCACGCGACTGCGCTCTGCACGGGAAGAATCATACGGCGGGCATTTTAAATCGTCATAACCTGCCCGGACTCTGAATAAATTGTTCTCAGAGCAATAAACAGGCTGGGGAGGCATGGGGATATGTTTGTAGTTACGCTGAGCAAAACGAGCCTGAAAAAAGTGGGTCTTGGTGCCATGTGCTGTGCGCTGGTGGTGTGCAGTGCCCTGCTGGGCCGGTATATCAGTCGCCGTACAGTCGCGGTCTCGGCGGCGGTGAACCGGATCGAGAGCGCACAGGACATCCAGACGTGGTTCACCGGCTATGGACTGGATGTGGATGGCGCGTCCATCACCGCCGACAAGGTCAAGATCCCCCGCAAGTGGGACGACAGCTTTTCGGCCTTCAACGGCGTAGTGCAGCAAAGCGGCATGGACCTTGCCCGCTATAAGGGCAAGACGGTGGAAAAATGGACGACGCTGATCCCGGCGGCCAGCAGCGGCGAGACCAGCCGCTACGGCGTGCTGCTGGTGTACAAGAAGAAAGCTGTAGGTGCCTATCTGCTGGAACGGCCCTCCGGCGTTGTGGTGGGGCTGAAGGATATGCAGGCCGCCATGGCGGAACTGGAAGCTCGGCAGACCTCCGGTGAAGATTACAGCGGCGACTGGGGCGAGCGCCACGATGAAGAATTGACCGCGCAGACCGATGAGCAGGCACAGCAGACTTCCGGCGAGGACTACAGCGGGGACTGGGGTGAACGCCACGATGAGGAGCTTGCCGCCCAGCAGACCTCCGGTGAGCCGGAAGCGGAACCGCAGGCTGCGCCCTACACCGAGCTGCCGCTGGATGCCGAGGGCTACCCGGTGGAATGAGCGCTGAAACACTTTGTAAAAACCGGGAACCGCCGGGAACAGCGCTGTGTTTTGCTGTAGAATCCGGGCGCAATTTGTCCAAAATTTGCACACAACCGGAAGAAAAAGTGAAATGCGTGTATTTTTGTCGCATTCGTATGTTCAATTGTACCAAAATTTTGTATGAAAAATTAGCAATATGAAACGGTGAAAAAAATCCGGCAAGGGTTTATAATAGATGTATCAACCGTGCCGCGGCGCGGCCGCGTCTGGCACCAGTGCAGAAGTGCCGCACGGGATCTAAGTAAGGAGAAAATGATTATGAAGGAATTCCAGTATACTGTTAAGGATGCATGCGGCATCCACGCTCGTCCCGCCGGCCTGCTCGTCAAGACCGTCAAGGGCTTTGCCAGCAGCGCCACCCTCGAGAAGGACGGCAAGAGCTGCGATATGCGCAAGCTGATGGCTCTGATGGGCATGGGCGTCAAGCAGGGCGAGACCATTACCGTCAAGGTGGAGGGCGACGACGAGGAAGCTGCCGCCGCAGCCATCCAGAAGTTCCTGACCGAGAACGTCTGATTCCGCAGTTAAGATGAGGAGAGCCCTCGCGGGTGAACTGCGGGGGCTTTTTTTGGACGGCTGGGGCAGTGCGGCCCCGGCTTTGAAGAAGGAGTAAGTGCAATGCAGGTAGGCACCGGTAAGAGCATCCTGAATGGCATCGCCATCGGCAAGCTCAAGATTTACAAAAAGAAGGACACCACCATCTCCGCCGCAGATGTGGCCGATACCGCAGCGGAAGTAGCCCGCTTTGAAGAGGCCCAGCAGAAGGCCATCGAGCAGCAGACCGCTCTGTACGAAAAGGCACTGGCAGAAGCCGGCGAGGACATCGCCGAGGTGTTCAACATCCACGCCATGATGCTGGAAGATGACGACTTTGTGGACGCCATCAAGGAGATCATCAACAGCCAGAAAAAGTGCGCCGAGTATGCAGTCAAGACGGCAGGCAACAATCAGGCTGCCGTGTTCGCAGCCATGGACGACCCGTATTTGCAGGCCCGCAGCGCAGACGTGCTCGACATTGCGCAGGCCATTCTGGACATTTTGCAGGGCGTGGACAACGCCAGCCTGCAAGGCACCGAGCCCAGCATTCTTGTAGCTGAGGATCTGGCCCCGTCCGAGACCGTGCGCATGGACAAGAGCCTGCTGCTGGGCTTCATCACCCGTGAGGGCAGTTCCAACAGCCACACCGCCATTCTGGCCCGCAGCATGAACATCCCTGCCCTGATCCAGTGCAAGGACATTCAGGACGACTGGGACGGCAAGATGGCGGTCATCGACGGCTACAACGCCTGCGTGTATGTGGACCCCACCCCCGATCTGCTCAAGAGCCTGAAAAAGCGCCAGCAGGAGGACCAGAAAAAGCAGGCCCTGCTGCAAGAGCTGAAGGGCAAGCCCAACACCACGCTGGACGGCAAGACCGTCAATGTGTTTGCCAACATCGGCGGCATGGGTGATGTGGGCGCGGTGCAGCAGAACGACGCCGGCGGCGTGGGCCTGTTCCGCACCGAGTTCGTGTACCTGAACTGCAAGGACTTCCCCACAGAGGATTACCAGTTCGAGGCCTACAAGCAGGTGGTGGAGAGTCTGGCACCCCGCAAGGTGGTGGTGCGCACCTGCGACATCGGTGCCGACAAGACCGTGGATTACATGAAGCTGGACCACGAAGAGAACCCGGCACTGGGCTACCGCGCCATCCGCATCTGCCTGACCCGCAAGGAGTTCTTCAAGACCCAGCTGCGTGCGCTGCTGCGTGCTTCTGCCTACGGCAATATGAGCATTATGTTCCCCATGATCACCAGCCTGCGGGAATTGCAGGACGCCAAGGCCGTTCTGGAAGAGTGCCGTGCAGAACTGGCCGCCGAGGGCGTGAAGATGGGCCGGAACATTGAAGTGGGCACCATGATCGAGACCCCTGCCGCTGTGCTGATCGCGGACGAGCTGGCCGCCGAGTGCGACTTTTTCTCCATCGGCACCAACGACCTGACCCAGTACACCTGTGCACTGGACCGCCAGAACGCAAAGCTGGAGCCTTTCTTCAACCCGCACCATCCGGCTGTGCTGCGCGCCATCAAGATGACCATTGAGGCAGGCCACCGTCATGGCATCTGGGTGGGCATCTGCGGCGAGCTGGGCGCGGACACCGCCCTCACCGAGACCTTCCTGCGCATGGGCGTGGACGAGCTGTCCATGAACGCCAAGAGCATCCTGCCGGTGCGCAAGATCATCCGCAGCGTGGACCTGAGCAAGCCCTCTGAAAAGTAAAAGCCAAAAACATTCCGGCCCCGGCAGCGCATTTTGCTCTGCCGGGGCCTTTGCATAATGCAAAAATAGAAACCCAGCATGCGGACAGGCGAAAGTTTTTGAATTGTGGCAAAGACACTTTAAAACGCTAAAGCAAAATGCTATACTATAAGCTATGACAGGAAATGGGGGTATGCAGGTGTCCAGCGCTGCCCATGGAGGACTTCATGACCAAGATTCTCATTCGTCTTTTCATTCGTCAGTCGGACAACGCGCAGGACCCCAAGGTGCGCTCTGCCTATGCCGGCCTTGCCAGTGTGGTGGGCATGGCGTGCAACCTGCTGCTGTGCCTTGGCAAACTGGCCGTGGGCACATTGTTCGGGTCCATTGCCATCACGGCGGATGCTCTCAATAACCTCTCGGACGCTTCGTCCAACGTGGTCAGTCTGGTGGGCTTCAAGCTGGCCGCCAAGGCCCCGGACGCCGAGCATCCCTTTGGCCATGCCCGGTACGAATATCTGGCGGGCCTTGTGGTAAGCGTCACCATTCTGGGCATCGGCTTTTCGCTGCTCAAGGAATCCGCTGTCAAGGTTTTGCACCCAACACCGGTGGTGTTCAGCTGGCTGACCGTGGCGGTGCTGGCGGCATCCATCCTCGTCAAGCTGTGGATGAGCGGCTTCAACCGCACCATCGGGCGCATCATCGGCTCCGAGACCCTCATTGCCACCGCCGCTGACAGCCGCAACGATGTGCTGAGCACCGGCGCGGTGCTCATTGCAACGGTGCTGTGCCGCGTGACCGGCTGGAGCCGGCTGGACGGCCTGATGGGCGTGGGCGTGGCGGTGTTCATCCTTGTTTCCGGCTGGGGCCTTGTGATGGACACCCTCAGCCCGCTGCTGGGCGAAAGCCCCAGCGAGGATCTGGTGGACCACATTGAGCAAAAAGTGCTCTCCTATCCCGGCGTGCTGGGCATGCACGACCTGATGGTGCACGACTACGGCCCGGGACACCAGTTCGCCTCCCTGCATGTGGAGCTGCCTGCCGAGCAGGACCCGCTGGAGGCACACGACCTGATCGACAACATTGAGCGGGACTTTTTTAAAAATGACAACCTCATGGTGACTATCCACTATGACCCCATCGTCACTTCGGATGCCGCCGTGGGCGTGCTGCGCGCCCGCCTGACTGAAAAGCTGCGTCAGATGGACCCGGAGCTTTCGCTGCACGATCTGCGCATCGTGCCCGGCAGGACCCACACGAACGTATTGTTCGATCTGGTGCTTCCGGCAGGCTACACCGGCGATAAAGTGGAGCTGCTGGCACAGCTGGAACAGTTCATCAAGGAACAGGATGCAGCCTACAGCTGCATCATCAAGGTGGAGCAGAGCTATACGGCTGCCCACAAATAAACTCTCAGGGGGAAGTATTATGCTGAATGAGACCTACCGCGCGATGCTCGGCAATAAGAGCGTCATCCGCGAGACCTTCATGTACGGCAAACAGCGTGCCGCAGAGATCGGATATGAGAATGTGTTCGATTACTCGCTGGGCAACCCCAGCGTGCCCTGCCCGCAGGAGTTCACTGCCGCCATGCAGGACCTGCTGGCCAACGAAGAGCCGGTAAACCTGCACGGCTACTGCCCCAGTCAGGGCGACCCGGGCTTCCGCACCGATGTGGCAGCGCACCTGACAAAGACCTTTGGCCTGCCCTATGAGCAGAAGCACATCTTCCCCACCACCGGTGCGGCGGGTGCCATTGCCCATGCCATCCGCGCAGTGACCCGGCCCGGCGATGAGGTGCTGACCTTTGCACCCTACTTCCCGGAGTACGGCCCCTATGTGGCGGGCACCGGGGCGGTGCTCAAGGTGGTGCCGCCGCAGGCACCCACCTTCCAGCCCAATCTGGATGCCTTTGAACAGATGCTCACCGAGAAGGTGACGGCGGTGCTCATCAATACCCCCAACAATCCCACCGGTGTGGTCTACTCTGCCGGGACGCTCACCCGCATGGCAGAGATCCTGACCGAAAAGAGCCGGGCATTCGGCCACAACATCTTCCTCGTCAGCGACGAGCCTTACCGCGACATCGCGTTTGACGGCAAAACGGTGCCCTACCCGGCGGCGTTCTATCCCCACACCCTCACCTGCTTCTCCTACTCCAAGAGCCTGAGCCTGCCCGGCGAGCGCCTTGGCTATGTGGCGGTGCGTCCGGGCTGTGAAGGCGAGGATGTTCTGGTGGACATGATGGCCCAGATCTCCCGCTTCACCGGCCACAACTGCCCGCCCAGCATCATCCAGCGCGCGGTGAGCCGCTGTCAGGATGTCACCAGCGATCTGTCCGTTTACGAGACCAACATGAACCTGCTGTACGATAAGCTCACCGCGCTGGGCTTTGAGGTGGAGCGTCCCGGCGGCACCTTCTACATCTTCCCCAAGGCGCTGGAAGAGGACGCCAACGCTTTCTGCATGAAAGCCCGGGAGTTTGACCTGCTGCTGGTGCCCAGCGACAGCTTTGGCGTCAAGGGCTATGTGCGCCTTGCCTACTGCATCGACACCGAAAAGGTGCGCCGCAGCCTGCCGGCCCTTGAAAAGCTGGCGGCGGCCTACCGCAAATAAAGAAAACCGAGCCGCCCTGCGCGGCCCGGAAAAAGCAATCACAAGAGAGGAAAGGGAACCCTGCTATGGAAAAGATCAAAATGACGACCCCCCTCGTCGAGATGGACGGCGACGAGATGACCCGCATTCTGTGGAAGATGATCAAGGACGAGCTGATCCTTCCGTTTGTGGACCTCAAGACCGAATACTATGACCTTGGCCTGCCCAACCGCGACGCCACCGCCGACAAGGTGACCATGGATGCCGCCCTTGCCAACAAGAAGTACGGCGTTTCGGTCAAGTGCGCCACCATCACCCCCAACGCCCAGCGCATGGACGAGTACAAGCTGCACGAGATGTGGAAGAGCCCCAACGGCACCATCCGCGCTGTGCTGGACGGCACCGTGTTCCGTGCACCCATCATGATCGACAGCATCCAGCCGGTGGTCAAGAACTGGAAAAAGCCCATCACCATTGCCCGCCACGCCTACGGCGATGTGTACAAGTGCACCGAGTTCCGCATCCCGGGTGCCGGCAAGGCTGAACTGGTGTTCACCGGTGCCGATGGCTCTGAGCAGCGTGCCACCGTCTTTGATTTTGAGGGCGCAGGCGTTCTGCAGGGCCAGTACAACAAGGACGATTCCATCCGCAGCTTTGCCCGCAGCTGCTTTAACTACGCACTGGATGTGAAGCAGGACCTGTGGTTCGGCGCAAAGGATACCATCTCCAAGAAGTACGACCACACCTTCAAGGATATCTTCCAGGAGGTGTACGACGCCGAGTATAAGGCAAAGTTCGAGGCCGCAGGCATCACCTACTTCTACAGCCTCATCGACGATATCGTTGCCCGCGTCATTCGCAGCGAGGGCGGCTTTGTGTGGGCCTGCAAGAACTACGACGGCGATGTGATGAGCGATATGGTCTCCACCGCCTTTGGCTCTCTGGCCATGATGACCAGCGTGCTGGTGAGCCCGGACGGCAAGTACGAGTACGAGGCCGCCCACGGCACCGTCACCCGCCACTACTATAAGTACCTGAAGGGCGAAAAGACCTCCACCAACCCCATGGCGACCATCTTTGCATGGTCCGGTGCGTTCAAGAAGCGCGGCGAGTTGGACGACCTGCCGGAACTGGTCAAGTTTGGCGAAGCGCTGGAAGCTGCCAGCCTGCAAACCCTGAATGACGGCATCATGACCAAGGACCTGTGCGGTCTGGCCGAGGGCATCACTCCCACCGCTGTGGACAGCGAGGGCTTTATCAAGGCCATCCGTGAGCGTCTGGAAGCCAAGCTGGCATAAAACGATTTTCAATATAACATAAAAACCGGAACGATCCACCCGAAAAGGGAAGATCGTTCCGGTTTGTGTTTTAGGCAGGATGTGCGACAAACTGGAATTTGCCTATTTCCGTTTCCATGCCATTACATAATCTCTTTCCCCGGTAGCTTCATCAATGCCATTGCACTGGATTTCAAATCCTTCTCTTTGATAAAAGGATATTGCCCGTGTATTTTTTTGATATACGTTCAAAAGTAATTTGCTCCGTTTATCTTTTGCATAATTCAGCAGAAATTTACCTATACCCAGTGATTGCATTTCGTCAGAAACAAAAATACCTTCAATGTATTCGTTATTCAGCCCTATAAAACCCTGTATTTCCTGCTTATCCTCATAGACATAGACAGTTGCCTGTAATAACAGTTCTTTCACTAATTCAAAATTACTTTTCCAATATTGCACAGGTATAAAATAATGTGCCGTTATATTGGTGTCCAACCATATATTTGCAACTTTATTTATATCTGCTTTTCGTAATTCTCTAATCATAACGGTGGCTCTCCTGTAAATTCCGATTTGTTGGTTACAAATGCAGTGCATCCAGTACTTCGTTTACGATGTCCAGCGAGACCTGCCCCGGGGCACTGGCCTGCCCGGGGTTGGCAAAGGTCATGGCAGAGCCGAAAGTCTCCCCGGCCAGACGGCTCACCGCGCCCAGCGTCCCCATGCTCATGGTGATGACCGGCGTTTCCGGGTGAAGATCGGCCATCTCAGCGGTGGCAGTCAGCAGCTCCAGCACATCGGTGCGGCACCGGGGCATCACAGCCAGCTTGGGCAGGTCGGCTCCGGCCTGCTGCATCTGCACCATGCGGGAGACGAGTTCTGCCCGGGGCGGGGTCTTGACAAAATCGTGGCTGGAACACACTACCGCCACCCCGGCGGAGTGCGCCTGCTCCACCAGTGCGGGCAGGTCTGCCCCGGCGGTGAAGAACTCGATGTCCAGCAGGTCGGCGCAGTCCGTGTCGAGGATCAGGCGCAGAAAGGCAAGGTATTCGGGATGGGAGAGTGCCTGCTCGCCGCCCTCTGCCTTGGTACGGAAGGTCACCAGCAAAAGCTTGTCCCGCAGGGCGACCCGCAGTTTCTGTACGCAGCGGGCAATGGCAGCGGGGGACGAAAAGCCCTCGAACCAGTCCACCCGCCATTCCACACAATCGGCTGGCAAGGTTGAAAACTGCGCGGCCTTTTCCAGAACAGCGGTTTCCGTGGGCTCTACGATAGGAATAATAACTTTGGGGCGGCCCTTACCGATGCAGCAGCCGCGGATGTTGACACAGGACATGGCGCTTCTCCTTTATGTAATAAGCATAGCTATATAATACAGGATACGGGATGACTCCATAATACGTTGTGCCCGCCTGCTTGTCAAGAAAACAAGGACTATATATGTATTTATATTTATTATAGAGCAGGCGACTGCCCGCCGCAGCTGCAATGCAGCTGCGGCGCAGTTTTCCCTGTGGTTTGCTGCCGTTTTGGAGCGTACGCAAAAAACTTGGAAAAAAGTTGTCAAAAAGTGTTGACATAGGGGCAGGGGTGTGGTATTATA
>CAKSWG010000007.1 GCA_934511465.1 uncultured Faecalibacterium sp.
TGGTACGAGGCATTGATCTCGGCAGCGCTGGTGCTGGTGCTGATCTTTTCGTTTTTCTTCCGCATCATTCAGGTGGATGGCAGCTCCATGGTGCCCACACTGGTGAATGGCGATAAACTCATTGTGTGGGGCGCAGGCTATACACCTCAGCGCGGCGATGTGGTGATCGTGGACAGCTATACCTCCTACGGCAAGCCGCTGGTCAAGCGCGTGATCGCCAAAGGCGGCGATACCGTTTCCATCGATTACACCACCGGTGCAGTAGAGGTGAACGGTGAAGTGTTGCAGGAGGACTACATTGCAGAGCCTACCTATCTGGGCTACGATGTGGAGTTTCCGTACACGGTGCCGGAGGGAACGGTGTTCGTGATGGGCGACAACCGCAACCAGTCATTGGACAGCCGCTCTACCTATGTGGGCTGCATTGACGAACGGGATATTCTGGGCAAAGTACTGCTGTGCTTTATGCCCTTTACAGATTTTGGGGTGGTAAAATGAACGAAATGGACACTCGGTTTGCAAACCAGTACAATATTCAGTGGTTCCCGGGCCACATGACCAAGACCCTGCGCATGATGGAGCAGGAGATACAGCATGTGGATGCGAGCCTTGTGCTGCTGGATGCGCGTATCCCGCTTTCCAGCCTGAACCCGGAGATCGAGCGCATCACGGCCCGCAAACCCAAGCTCTATGCGCTGAACAAGGCCGATCTGGCGGACCCGGCCGTAACGGAAGAATGGATTCGATACTTCCGTGCAGCAGACGCCGGCTGTGTGGCGATCAGCGCCAAGCAGAAGGGTGGTGCCAATGCCGTTAAGACTGCGATCGAAAAAGAGCTGGCCGGCCTGCTGGAACGCCGCCAGAACCGCGGCATGGGCGGTGCCAAGACGCAGGTGATGCTGTGCGGCATCCCCAATGTGGGCAAGTCCACCTTTATCAACACCTTTGCAGGCTCTGCCCGCGCCAAGGCGGCAGACCGCCCGGGCGTGACCAAGGGCAAGCAGTGGGTCAGCACCGAAAAATTTGATCTGCTGGATATGCCCGGCGTACTGTGGAAAAAGTTCGACTCCAAGACCATTGCGTCCAATCTGGCCTTCATCGGCTCCATCAAGGACGATATTCTGGACGTGGAAGAGCTGGCCATGAACCTGCTGGATGAGGTGCGCCGCAACTACCCCGATCTTGTGGCCCAGCGCTACAAGCTGGACGCCGAAACGCTGGCACTGCCGCCCTACGAGCTGATGGAAGCCATCGGCCGCAAGCGCGGCCTGCTGGTGCGCGGCGGCGAGGTGAACACCGAGCGCTGCGCCATTATGCTGGTGGACGAATTCCGCGCCTGCAAGTGGGGCCGCATTTCGTTGGAGCGCCCGCCGCAGCGGGACGATCTGGCGGACTTTGCCGAGGAGGAAGAGGAATGAAGCGCCGTTCCGACGAGGAGATCTCGGCCCCGCTGTATGAGTATGATGCCGCTGTGCGCGCCGAGTACGGCTGCTTTGCGGGCGTAGATGAAGCCGGGCGCGGCCCTTTGTGCGGCCCGGTGTGTGTGGCAGCCTGCATTCTGGACCCGGAAAACCCGGTGTACGGCATCAACGACTCCAAAAAGCTCACCGAGAAAAAGCGGGAAGCTCTTTTTGACGAGATCGTGGCAAAAGCGCTGGCCTACAAAATTATTTTTGTGGGTCCGGACATCATCGACCGGGACAATATCCTCAACGCCACCATGGGCGGCATGAAGCAGGCCGTGGAAGAGCTGGACATCGTGCCGAATCTTGTACTGGTGGACGGCAACCGCACGCCTGCGGGCCTTGCCCTTCCGGCACAGCCGGTGGTCAAGGGCGATGCCACCAGCGCCAGCATCGGCGCGGCATCGGTGCTGGCAAAGGTCAGCCGTGACCGCTATATGCTGGAGCTGGACAGGCAGTATCCGCAATATCAGCTGGCAAAGCACAAGGGCTATCCCACAAAGCTCCACTACGAGCTCATTGCGCAGTACGGCATCCAGCCGTTCTACCGTCGCAGCTTTTTAAAAAAGCAGGGCTACTGGCCGGAGAGCGGCAGGTGAACCGCGCCGAGACCGGGCGGAAAGGGGAAGCTGCTGCCGCAAAATTCTATCTGAAGCAGGGCTGTAAACTGCTGGCGCACAACTTCCGCACCCGGATGGGCGAATTGGACGTGGTGGTGCAGGAGCCGGACGGCACCATCGTCATCTGCGAGGTAAAGACCCGCGCTGAAAATGCACTGGCAAGTCCGGCAGAGGCTGTGGACCGGCCCAAACAGCGCCGCCTCATCCGTGCAGCGCAGGTGTATTTGCAGACCAGCGGCCAGAGCAACGCACCGGTGCGGTTTGACGTGGCCGAAGTGTTACCTCTTGACAGCGGGCGCTGGATGGTACATATTATAAGGGGCGCTTTCCTTGCGTAAAGCAAGTGCCCCGGTGGGAAAATGGACCGGCAGAGGGCTTCTCTGCCGCAGCAGCAGGGGTGCGCTTTGCGCATCCTGTGGCGAAAAGGAGCGACAACGATGCAGTTTTTCAGTACCAGAGACCAAAACCGCAAGGTGACTTCTTCGGAAGCGATCGCACAGGGCCTTTCCAATGAGGGCGGCCTGTTTGTGCCGGAAAGCTTTCCGCAGGTGGATGTAAAGGCGCTGTGCCAGCTGGATTACCCGGCCATGGCAGCTGCCGTGATCAAAGAATATCTCACCGATTATTCGCAGGAGTTCCTCACCGAAGCCACCCGCAAGACCTACGGTGAAGCCTTTGGCGGCAAGGCCGGCTATCTGGCACCTGTGGAAGGGGATACCTATGCGCTGGAGCTGTGGCACGGCCCTACCTGCGCTTTCAAGGATTACGCTTTGCAGCTGATGCCGAAACTGCTGGTGGAAGCCAAAAAGAATCTGGGCCGCACGGAAAAGACCCTGATCTTGGTGGCGACCAGCGGTGATACCGGAAAGGCTGCTCTGGACGGCTACCACGATATCCCGGGTGTGGAGATCGCGGTGTTCTACCCCACGGGCGGCACCAGCGAGATCCAGCGTTTGCAGATGGCCACGCAGGAGGGCGCCAATGTGGCAGTCTACGCCGTGCGCGGCAACTTTGATGACGCCCAGACCGGCGTGAAGAAGGTCTTTGGCGATAAGGCCATTGCGGCCCGGCTGGCAGAGCGGGATATCCGTCTGTCCAGCGCAAACTCCATCAACTGGGGCCGTCTTGTGCCGCAGATCGTCTACTACTTTGCCGCCTACGCCCAGCTGCTCAAGGCGGGCAGCATCGCCT
The DNA here is from genome assembly GCA_934511465.1 of uncultured Faecalibacterium sp. Lineage (GTDB taxonomy): Bacteria > Bacillota > Clostridia > Oscillospirales > Ruminococcaceae > Faecalibacterium. The sequence goes on from CAKSWG010000007.1 coordinate 3,275, forward strand.
TTGGCAACGAGGTGGATTTCTGCGTGCCCACCGGCAACTTCGGCGACATTCTGGCAGGCTACTATGCAAAGCGCATGGGCCTGCCTGTGGGCAAGCTGGTGTGCGCTTCCAACGAGAACAACGTCCTCACCGATTTTCTCACCACCGGCACCTACACCGCAAAGCGGGAGTTCTTCAAGACTACCTCGCCCAGCATGGACATTCTGGTGTCCTCGAACCTCGAGCGCCTGTTGTACCATGTCACCGGCAGCGATGCCGAGGTGGCGGGCCTGATGGAGGACCTTGCCAAGACCGGCAGCTATACCGTGCGTCCGGAGACGCTGGCTGCCATTCAGGCAGATTTTTCCTGCGGCTGGAGCAGCGAGGAAGAAGTGGCAGGGGAGATCCGCGCCCGCTACGAGAAGGACAACTATCTGTGCGATACCCATACGGCGGTGGCATTCCACGTGGCAGCGCAGAAAAAGCGCGCAGGTGTGCCCATGGTGGTGCTGTCCACCGCGTCTCCCTTCAAGTTCCCGCGCAGCGTACTGGAAGCGTTGGGCCGCACCGCACCGGAAAATGATTTTGAAGCAATGCAGCAGCTGCAAGCAGCTACCGCGCACACCGCACCGGCAAGCCTTGCCGCGCTGCGTCAGAAGCCGGAACGCTTCAACACCGTGATCGACCCGGCTCAGATCGCCGAGGTGGCGCTTGGCTATCAGGGATAACATGTCCTGCTGCATATAGAACAGGAGTTAAAACATGGCACTTTTTGTGCTTGGCGACACCCATCTTTCTCTGGGCGCATCCAAGCCGATGGATATTTTCCCCGGCTGGAACGACTATGTGGAGCGCCTTGAGAAAAATTGGAAAAAGCTCATCCGACCGGAAGATACCATTGTATTGGCGGGGGACATCAGCTGGGCCATGCGCCTGACCGATACCCGCAAGGACTTTGAATTTTTGCAGAACCTGCCCGGGCAGAAGATCATCATGAAGGGCAACCACGATTACTGGTGGTCCACCGCCAACAAGATGAACGCCTACCTCAAGGCAGAAGGCTTTGACACGCTGCACATCCTGCACAACAATTCCTACAGCGTGGAGGGCTATGCCATCTGCGGCACCCGCGGCTGGTTGTTTGATGTGGGGGAGGCCCACGACGAAAAGGTGATGAACCGCGAGATCGGCCGCCTGCGCATGAGCCTGGATGCGGCTGAACCGGGGCTTGAAAAGCTGGTGTTCCTGCACTATCCGCCGGTGTACACCGGCACCAGTGCGCCGGAGATCGTGGCTGCTTTAAAAGAGTATGGCATCAAGACCTGCTACTACGGCCACCTGCACGGCAACGCCATCCGCTATGCGGTGCAGGGCGATGTGGATGGCATCCGTTACAAGCTGGTAAGTGCGGACGGGCTGCATTTTTGCCCGTACCGCATCAATTGAGCTGGCAAAACCGATAAAAATTAACAATTTGGGCTGGCAATTGTGCTGGGAGCGTGCTATAATAGTTTTTGACGCGATTGTTGCACCCAATTGAGCGCGCGCGTCCCCGCATATTGCAAAAGCAAGTTCAACCAGGACGCAGTGCGCGGTTGCAAAGGGCAAAAAACTTCCTGCCCTGCGCAATAGAATTTTTGAGTGGAGGAAAAACAAATGAATCTCATCAAGTGTGAAAAGCTCGAGAAGAGCATGGCTCAGCTGCAGTTCTCCATCGACGCAGAGGCTTTCAAGAAGGCCACTGCCGATGTTTTCAAGAAAGAGGGCAAGAAGTACCCTGTTCAGGGCTTCCGCAAGGGCAAGACACCCCGCGCTCTGATCGAAAAGTTCTACGGTAAGGACGTCTTTACCTACGACGCCATCAACGAGCTGTTCCCCGAGGCTTTCGAGGCTGCTGTCAAGGAAGCAAACGTGGAGCCGGTCGGCCGTCCGGAAGTCACTGTTGACTCTGCTGACGAGACCAACGGTGTCACCCTGACCGTCAACGTTGCTGTCAAGCCTGAAGTGAAGGTTGGCAACTACAATGGTCTGACCGTGGAAAAGACGGTCCATACTGTTTCTGACGAGGCTGTTGAGGCCGAGCTGAAGCGTGTGCAGGAGCGCAATGCCCGTGAGCTGACCCGTGAGGGTGCCGCTGAGAACGGCGATATCGCTGATATCGACTTCGAGGGCTTTGTGGACGGCGTTGCATTCGAGGGCGGCAAGGCTGAGCACTACAACCTGACTCTGGGCAGCGGCAGCTTCATCCCCGGCTTCGAGGAGCAGATCGTGGGCCATTCCGCTGGCGAAGAGTTCGACGTGAACGTCACCTTCCCCGCCGAGTATCAGGCAGCAGAGCTGGCTGGCAAGGCCGCTGTGTTCAAGATTAAGCTGCACGAGGTCAAGTACAAGGAGCTGCCTGCTCTGGACGACGAGCTGGCTAAGGATTGCTCCGAGTACGACACTCTGGACGAGTTCAAGGCTTCCATCCGCAAGAACGATCAGGAGCAGCTGGACAAGCAGGACGACCTGGCTGTTGAGAACGCTCTGGTGGATCAGGTCATCGAGAGCATGGAGGGCGAGATTCCTCAGGCAATGTATGATGCCCGCATGGACGAGATGGTCAACGACTTCGCATTCCGCGTGGAGCAGCAGGGTCTGCGTCTCGAGGACTACCTGAAGTATATGGGCCAGACTGTGGAGCAGTTCCGTGCCTCCTTCATGCCGCAGGCTGAGAAGCAGGTCAAGATCCGTCTGGCTCTGGAGGCTGTTGCCGCTGCCGAGAACATCGAGGCTTCCGAGGAAGAAGTTTCCGCTGAAATCAAGCGCATTGCCGACCAGTACAAGATGGAAGAGGACAAGGTCCGTGAGCTGGTCAACGTGGACGACCTGAAGAAGGATCTGGCCATCAACAAGGCAATCGACTTCATCAAGAGCCACGCAAACATCGTGGAGAAGGCTGCTGAGGAAGAGAAGGCTGCGGACGCTGAGTAATCAGCTTTTTGCACTCCTTTGAAACAGGCAGTGTGCTGCACGGTTTCAATCAAAGGTTGTTAAAATTGACCGATACGGCAGAACCGGCAGGGAAACCGTATCGGTCAATTTTGCAAATACTATATTCCAAATCAGGAGGCGAACTTTATGAGTTTTGTTCCTTACGTTGTGGAACAGTCGTCCCATGGCGAGCGTTCCTATGATATTTTCTCCCGCCTTTTGAACGACCGTATCATCGTTCTGAGCGAGGATGTCAACGATACTTCCGCCAGCCTTGTTGTGGCGCAGCTGCTGTATCTGGAAGGGCAGGACCCGGATAAGGACATCAGCCTGTATATCAACAGCCCCGGCGGTTCCATCAGCGCCGGCATGGCCATCCACGATACCATGCAGTATATCAAGTGCGATGTTTCCACCATCTGCATGGGCATGGCAGCATCCATGGGCGCTTTCCTGCTGGCAAGCGGCACCAAGGGCAAGCGCTTTGCACTGCCCAACTCGGAGATCCTGATCCACCAGCCGCTCATCGGCGGTCAGGGCGGCGGCCTTTCCGGCCAGACCACGGATATCAAGATCCATGCCGAGCACATGGTGCATATCCGTGACAAGATGAACAACATGCTCAGTGCGTACACCGGCCAGCCGCTGGAAAAGATCCAGCTGGACACCGAGCGCGATAACTATATGACCGCCGAGCAAGCAAAGGCATACGGCCTGATCGATGAGGTCATTGCGCATCGCTGAAGCCGCCCGCTGAAATCAATCTACTCAGGATAAGGAAAAACAGCTATGGCAAATAACAATTCCGGCAGAGACAAAAACGAAAAGGATCTGGTATGCAGCTTTTGCGGAAAGCATCAGGACGAAGTGGAGCGCATGATCATTGGCCCCGGCGTCAACATTTGCAGCGAGTGCATTGGCCTGTGCCACGACCTGCTTTCCGATAAGCCGGAAGGTTCCGGCAGCGGCCGTCCGGCCCGCAGCGGCGCAGGCCGCGCACAGATCAAGCCCGCAGGCGGCCTTGATATCAATATCCTGACGCCGGCCGAGATCAAGGAAGGCTTGGATCAATATGTGATCGGTCAGGATGAGGCAAAGCGTGTGCTGGCCGTCTCGGTGTACAACCACTATAAGCGCATCCTCAGCGGCAGGGGCGGTGATGTGGAGCTGCAAAAGTCCAACGTGCTGCTGCTGGGCCCCTCCGGCGTGGGCAAGACCCTGCTGGCACAAACGCTGGCCAAGATGCTGGGCGTGCCCTTCGCCATTGCCGATGCCACCACACTTACCGAGGCCGGTTACGTGGGCGAGGATGTGGAGAACATCCTGCTCAAGCTCATACAGGCAGCGGACTTCGATGTGCAGAAGGCACAGATCGGCATCATTTATATCGATGAGATCGACAAGATCACCCGCAAGAGCGAGAATCCCTCCATCACCCGCGATGTGGGCGGTGAGGGCGTGCAGCAGGCTTTGCTGAAAATTCTCGAAGGTACTGTGAGCAATGTGCCCCCGCAGGGCGGCCGCAAGCACCCGCAGCAGGAGTTCATCCAGATCGATACCACCAACATCCTGTTCATCTGCGGCGGTGCATTTGACGGGCTGGATAAGTATATCCTGCGCCGCACCGATAAGTCCGCACTGGGCTTCGGCAGCAGCCTGAAGGATAACTCTGTAGAAGCCGAAAAAGCTTTGCTGCGCAAGGTGGAGCCACACGATCTGGTCAAGTTTGGCCTGATCCCGGAACTGATCGGCCGTCTGCCGGTGATCACCGTGCTGGACGATCTGGATGAGGATGCTCTGGTGCGTGTGCTCAAGGAGCCGCGCAACAGCCTTGTGAAGCAGTACAAAGAACTGCTGAGCATGGACAACGTGGAGCTGAACTTCACGGATGAAGCACTCCATGCCATTGCCCGCAAGACCATCGAGCGCAAGACCGGCGCCCGCGGCCTGCGCAGCGTGATGGAAAGCATCCTGCTGCCCATCATGTACGAGGTGCCCACCGACGCTACCATCATCCGCGTGACTGTGGACGAAGATACCGTGGAGGGCGGCGAGGCCCATCTGGAATACGGTGCCGTGCGCAAGCGCTACAAAAATCAGACCTCTCTGAGCTGACGCTTTGGCGCACAGCAGGGGGAGCGAAAGCCCTGTTTCAAAAGCTTTTTGCTTTTGGCAGGGCTTTTTGCTTTATCATTCTTGTTTCTGCGGGCAAAATGTATTATAATGTTAAGGTCTGGACTGGTATGGAGCACGCTCCCTGGCAGGAATGCTCCGCGAAAATGCCGGCCCGGCGCTATGGGTAACAGGAAGTACGATAAAGGAGTGTGTTTTCAATGGCAAATTATCTTGCAATGAATCGGGATGAACTCACTGCCGAAAAGGCAGCGCTCGAAGCAGAATACAAAAAATTTCAGGCAAAGGGCCTCAAGCTGAACATGGCCCGCGGCAAGCCCGGCCCTCACCAGATGGACTTGGCCATGGATCTGCTGAAGATGAACGACTACACCACCGATGCCGGCACCGATGCTCGCAACTACGGCGATCTGGAGGGCCTGCATGAAGCCCGCGTGCTGTTTGCCGATGTGTTCGGCGTGCAGCCCGGTGAGGTGTTCGTGGGCGGCAACTCCAGCTTGCAGCTGATGTATAACCTTGTCAACATTGGCTACGTGTTCGGTTTCCCGGAGTCTCCGTGCCCCTGGTCTCAGGTGGAGAAGCGCAAGTTCCTCTGCCCGGTGCCCGGCTATGACCGTCACTTTGCCATTACCGAGGAGTTTGGGTTTGAACTGATCAGCGTGCCCATGACCCCGGACGGCCCGGACATGGACGTTGTGGAAAAGCTGGTGGCCGAGGATGCCGACATCAAGGGCATCTGGTGCGTGCCGCAGTATTCCAACCCCGATGGCTACACCTACAGCGATGAGACCATCGAGCGTTTTGCAAAGCTCAAGACTGCTGCGCCGGACTTCAAGATCTTCTGGGACGAGGCCTATATCGTCCATCACCTCACCGATGAGATCATCGAGACCCCGGTGCTGCTGAACGAGAGCAAGAAGTACGGCAACGAAGACCGTGTGTTCATGTTCACCTCCACCAGCAAGATCACCTTCCCGGGCGCAGGCGTTTCTGCCATTGCATGCAGCGAGAACAGCATGAAGTATATCTGCAAGCGCTTCTCGGTCATGATCATCAGCTACGATAAGATGAACCAGCTGCGCCACGTGCGCTTTTTGAAGAACAAGGAAGGCGTACTGGCTCACATGGCAAAGCACCGCCGTCGTCTGGTGCCCTGCTTTGATGCCGTCAAGACGGCATTCAAGAACAACCTCGTCCCCTGCGGTGACATTGCCCGCTGGACCAACCCCAAGGGCGGCTACTTCATCAGCCTGTACGTGATGCCCGGCTGCGCAAAGCGTGTGGCAAACCTGTGCAAGGAGGCGGGCCTGACCCTGACCGGCGCCGGTTCCGCTTATCCGTACCACAAGGACCCCGAGGACTCCCATCTGCGCATTGCCCCCACTTACCCGAGCCTCGACGAAGTGGAGACCGCATCCGAGCTGCTGTGCATCTGTGTGCGTCTGGCTGTGGTGGAAAAGCTGCTGGCTGACAAGGCAGACTAACATTTTTTGATCTTATCTCCTCTGTGCGGCCTGTTTCGGGCCGGCAGGGGAGTTTTATCGCAGAAAGGCCGGCACGACGGCTGCCCTGCGGAAATAAGGCCCGCAAAAAGCGGTCCGCACTAGAATACGGGCGGCGGTGATCCGTGCCGCCGCTTTTGGAGGTTCCCTGAATTTATGAAAACGAAAGGCAAAGCATGGCATCTTGTGGCCGCAGTGCTGTTGATTGCAGTGTTCGTTTACACGGCTTTCTTCGGCGTGTACGCCAAGTACGGCGATACGACCACGACCTACATCAAGGGCGCAAAGGATATCCGCTTCGGTGTGGATATCAAAGGCGGCGTCAACGTCACCTTTGTGCCGTCGGATGGCTACGATGCCACCGAAGAACAGCTGGAAGCAGCCCAGCTCGTCATTGAGAACCGTCTCGTGGCGCTGAATGTGACCGATTATGAGTTGTATGTGGACAACAACTCCGATAGCCTGATCCTCGAGTTCCCGTGGCAGTCCGGTGAAACCGATTTTGACCCGGAAGCCGCCATTGACGAAATTGGCACCACAGCATACCTTACGTTCCGCGAGGGTAGCAGCGCCGATGGGGAGCTGATCCTGGACGGTTCCATGATCGAGAGCGCCGCAGCCCAGTATGGCCCGGTGACCAGCGGCGGTGCTTCGGAGTATTTCGTCTCGCTCAAGTTTACCGACGACGGTGCCAAGGCCTTTGGCGATGCCACCACAAAACTGGCCGCCTCCAATGGCACCATCAGCATCTGGCTGGACGATGAGAACGTGAGCACCGCAACGGTGAACACCGCCATCACCGATGGCTCGGCCATCATCACCAGCTCCGCTTCCAATCCCTTTACGCAGGAACAGGTCATCAAGATGGCACGCCAGATCAACTCCGGTGCGCTGCCTTTTGCACTGACCGTGGACAGCTACTCCACAGTCAGCCCCAGTCTGGGCGAGAACAGCCTCGGCGCTATGGTGCTGGCCGGTCTGATCGCCTTTGCACTGATCGTGGTGTTTATGACCGTGCTGTACCGTCTGCCGGGCTTTTTGGCCTGCATCGCGCTGGCCGGTCAGGTAGCGGCAACGCTGGCCTTTGTGTCCGGCTATTTCCCGGTGTTTGAAAGCTTCACCCTGACCCTGCCCGGCATTGCCGGTATCATTCTGGCCATCGGCATGGGCGTGGATGCCAACGTCATCACCGCTGAGCGCATCAAGGAAGAACTGAAAAACGGCAAGTCTCTGGACGGCGCTCTCAAGAGCGGCTTTGCCCGCGGCCTGACGCCCATCATTGATGGCAATGTGACCATCGTGATCGTGGCGGTCGTGCTGATGGGTGCCTTCGGCCCCTCGGACGGCCTGTTTGCCAAGGCATTGCACTTTGTGTTCTTTGCCTTTGGCCCGTCTACCGCAGGCACCATTTACGCTTTTGGTTACACACTGCTTACCGGCGTGCTGCTGAACTTTGTGTTCGGCGTGTTCGCCACCCGCGTCATGATCCGCGGCGCAGCGGCCATCAAGGCCCTGCGTGACCCGTGGCTCTACGGTGCAGAGAAGCCCGGCAAGGAGAAGGCAGAGAAGAAGCCCATTGATTTTGTGGGTCTGCGCAAGCGCTTCCTGACCATTTCCGCTTGCCTGATGGCAGCCATCGTGCTGTGTGCTGTGGTGCTGGGCGTCCATCTGGATACCGAGTTCACCGGCGGTGCCATGATCACCCTGAGCTACGAGGGCAGCTTTTCCACTGCCGATGTGCAAAAGATAGCTTCTTCTGCACTGGGCAGCACCGGCCTGACCTTGCAGACCGGCGAGAACGTAGCCACCGGCGACCAGACCCTGAAAATTTCTATGCCCGGCACCGAGACCGTGACCACCGAACAGGTGGCCGGCCTGCTGGACAGCCTGAACGAGAGCTATCCGGAAAACAACTTTGAGCAGCTGTCTCTCAGCAATGTCAGCGCCGCCATGGGCACCAAATTCTTGCAGAAGAGCTTGGTGGCAGTGGTGTTTGCACTGGTGCTGATCCTGCTGTATATCGCCCTGCGTTTTAAGAACATCGGCGGCCTGACCGGCGGCATGATGGCCGTGCTGGCACTGGTAAACGACCTGATGGTGGTGTTTGGTACCTTTGTGCTGCTGCGCAGCCCGCTGGACGGCAACTTCATTGCCGCCATGCTTACCATTCTGGGCTATTCCATCAACGATACCGTTGTTGTGTACGACCGTATCCGCGAGAACCGTGCCCTCATGGGCAAAAAGGCCGGCTTTGAAGAGCTGGTGAACCACTCGGTGAACCAGTCCGCCCGCCGCACCCTGATCACCACCATCACCACTGTGATGGCGCTGGGTGTCATGTGCATCGTGGCAAAGCTGTATGGTCTGGACAGTATCTTCACCTTTGCGTTCCCGCTGATGATGGGCATGGTCAGCGGCGTGTACACTTCGCTGTGTGTTTCCACCTCTGCGTGGATGCTGTGGAGCGAGCGCAAGCCCAAAAAGAAGGCATAAATAAAAAGGCACCGGTGCTGTTATGGTACGCTGGTGCAGTTCATTCTCCGGCAGGGCCGGCAGATGACAGGAGGAACAGACCATGAAATGTCCCTATTGCGGAGCCGAGGAATCTAAGGTGATCGACTCCCGTCCCACGGAGGACAACGAGCGCATCCGCCGCCGCCGCGAATGCCTGAGCTGCCATACGCGTTTTACGACTTACGAGGTCGTGGAGACGGTTCCGCTGGTGGTCATTAAAAAGGACAGCTCCCGTGAGCCGTTCGACCGGCAGAAGCTGCTCAACGCCATGGTGCGGGCCTGCGCAAAGCGTCCGGTGAGCTACGAATCGTTGGAGCGCGCGGTCAGCAGCATCGAGCAGACGCTGCTCAGCTCCTATGACCGGGAGATCCCCAGTGTGCGCATTGGCGAATTGACCATGCAGGAACTGAAAAAGATCGACGAGGTGGCCTATGTGCGCTTTGCTTCGGTCTACCGCCAGTTTGCGGATGTGGAGAGCTTTTTCAACGAGCTCAAAAAGCTGATGGGCGACCGCAAGGACCCGCAGGAATAACCGCGAAACAGGGCACCACTTTTTGCCGGGAAGGGCAGGGAGCGGTGCCTTTTTATGTCACACCAGCCGTTGTGAGAGCCATTCCAGCGTTTCCACTTGCACCTGTGCCCGGCGCAGTTCGCCAAACGCTTCCTCCGGAGCATTCATTTCCAGATGGCCGTCTGCGGCGCGCAGGGCAGCTTCCAACTCGGTAAAATCGGCGGTGCGCAGCAGGTGGTTCATTTTGGTGCGCATCTGGTCGCACCGGTCTGCACCCTCGGCAAGGGCTTGCCGGGCAGCGGAGTAATCGGCGCTGCGGATGGCCTCAGCGGCTGTGTCAAGGTCGGCCGAGATCACGTCCGCAAAGCGCTGCACCTTCCAGCTGCTGTAAAATGCTACACCCAGCAGCACGGCCACGATCGCGATACACGCATAGATCCGCTTCATCGGTTCACCTCAATGGGAGCTGCCGGTGTGGCGGCTCTCTTTTTTTAGCAAAAAATAGTCCTCGGTCTCGTTGCCGATCAGCAGCAAGATCTCCTCTGGCAGCAGGGTGTTGGCCTGTGCCGTGCGTTCCAGCCATACGCGGTCCTTGCCGCACCAGCGCAGGTTGTCTTCCAATATCTGTCCGTCCAGCACAAAGGGGATGGTGGCGTTGGTGTGTTCCACCTTCAGCTGCAAATCGGCAAGACGGGCAGGCTCCTTCTCTGGCCGCAAAGCTGCCGAGAGGGTGCCGTTGGTCTCGATCACCGCATACGAAACTTCCCGCGGGTCAAAAATGTTTTTGCCGCGCAGCGCTTCCATCAGGTCTGCCGTGGTCAGACGCAGCATCCGCAGGGCGTTCTGGTCGATCTGGCCGTCCAAGATCACGGTTTTGGGCCTGCCGGAGAGAAAATTGAAAAATTTCTGGCTGCGGAAACTCAGCACAGAGCCCAACAGCTCCAGCGCTGCGATCAGAAAAAGCGGGATCAGGCTGGAGGTGATGGGCACCTCCTCCGATTCAATGGAGATGGACGCCAGATTGGAGATAAGAATGGTGGAAACCAGTTCCTCGGGTTGCAGCTCGCCCAGCTGGCGTTTGCCCATGAGCCGCATGGCAAACAGAACACATAGATAAATGATGATGGTACGGCAGATCAGAAGCTTCAAGGTGCAAAACCTCCTGTTGCGTGGTTGCGGGGAATGGCAGCGGCCGGAACCGGGCATACTGCTGTGCAAAGGAGTGGAAGAGATGCAGCAGCTGACCCAAAGCCTTACCCAAAACATGGCGGCGCTGGACGGGATGTTCGGCGCTTCTGCGGATTATTATGCCAAAGAAATCACGATTTATCATTGCAAAGGGGCTATCTTTCTGTTTGACGGCATGGCAAGTCTGGATTCGCTCTGGGCGCTTTTGCTGGACGCTGCCAGCCGTCAGGCGCCGCCGCAGCAGGTGGACCGCTGTTACACCGGGCCGCAGGCATACGAGCTGATCCTGCACGGTTCGGCCTTCCCAGCAGAAAGCGCGCCGGTGGAGGATATGGACAATCTGATCAAGCGGCTGACGGCGGGCATGGCAGTGCTGCTGCTGGACGGCTGCGCAAAAGGCATTGCCTTTTCAGTGCAGGGGCTCAAGTTCCGCTCGGTGGACGAGCCCTCCGGCGAGGGCAATCTGCGCGGCTCTCGCGAGGGCTTTGCCGATCTGCTGCGGGTGAACCTGAGCCTTTTGCGGCGGCTCATCCGCACCGAACATCTGGTGCTGGAGGTGGCGCAGGCCGACACCGAAATGCAGACCGAGTATGCCATCTGCTACTGCAAAAACAAGGCAGACCCCGTCATGGTGCGCCGCGTGCGCAAAACGCTTGCGGCTGCAAAGCCGGAACTGCTGCTGGATTCCAGTTACTTTGTGCCATGGCTGCTGCCGTGCAAAGTGCGGCTGTTCACGCCGGTAAGCTACACCGAGCGGCCTGCCGTGGCCGCAGCAAAGCTCTGCGAGGGCAAGATCGTGGTATTGGTCAACGGAAGCCCCTCGGCAATGGTACTTCCGGCCCTCTTCTGCGAAAACTTTGAGTGTCTGGACGATTATGCCTCCACAGCGGTGTTTTCTTCCTTCCTGCGCATCCTCAAATATGTTTCGTTCTACCTCACGGTGTTTCTGCCGGGCGTGTTCGTGTGTGTGGCGGTCTACCTGCCGGAGTTGATCCCGCCGCAGCTGCTTTATAAAATTGAAGCTGCCGAAAAGGCAACGCCGCTGCCCTTGTTTGCGGAAATGCTGCTGGTGATGCTCATTTTAGAGGTCATTCGGGAGGCAGGCCTGCGGATGCCGCAATCGCTGGGGCACTCGGTGAGTTTGGTGTCGGCCCTCATCATCGGAGACGCTGCCATCGCCACCGGGCTTATGAGCACGCCGGTGATCTTTGTGGCCAGCATCACGGCCATTGCGGTGTTCGTTACGCCGTCCCTCTACGAGCCTGCTACTCTGCTGCGGCTGGGCGTGGTGCTTGCCGCCGGTCTTGCAGGGCCGGTGGGGCTTACAGCGGCATTTTTTGCGTTTCTGCTCAGCCTTTCCGGCACAGCCTGCCTGAAGGTGCCGTATCTGGCGGCGCACCCGTTCCCGCAGCGGCCTCTGTCGGAAGACGGCGTGCTCCGCCGCAATTACCGTCAGCTTTCCCGCAAGGGCTTTAACATCTGGCAGAGAAGGGAGGGGCGGTGATGCAGAACGCGCAAACAGAAAAAGGTTTTTCGCTCTCGGCCGCTGCGCTCAGCGTGCTGACGGCTGCGCTGGCCGAGGGGACGCAGGCGGGCGTCTCGGTGCGCGGCATGGTGGTGTATGGCGCGGCGCAGGCGTCACTGCTGACCCTTCTCAGCGCGGTGCTGTATGCCTGCTGGCAGAAAGCGGGCCCCGCTGCGCAGCAGGCGTGGCTTTTTGCGGCGGGCATCTGGCTGCTGGCCCAGCTCTGCGGCACCGCCTTGCAGGCGCAAACCGTGTGCAGGCAGGAGTTCCGCTCCATGGCACTGGTAGGCTTGCTGCCGCTGCTGCTTTGGGCAGGCTGGAAAATTGCGCCCGACGGCTGGAACGCTCCGGCACGGGTGCTGTGGTGGTTTGCAGTGCTGGGCATTCTGGTGGGGCTGGTGGGCACCGCCGGGCAGATGCGTTGGGCACACCTGCTCACCTCTGACGCCATGCAGCTGGCCCGCTGTCCGCACGCAGCACTGTATGCAGAATATCTGGTGTGGCCCGTGCTGTGCCCGGCGGCAGATCCGCGCCGCGCGGTGCTTCTGCCGTGGCTGGCCTTTCTGGCGCAGGCAGGCCTTGCAGGTGGCATGTGCCTTGTGTTTGGTGCAACAGCCTATCCGGAGCAGGAGCTGCTGCGTGCATGGAGTGTGGGCGTGTTTTCACGCATGGATGCAATGCTTTTGCTGCTCTGGCTCACCTGTGCAGTGTTCCGCATCGGCGCGCTTTGCGCAGCTGTGCGGATGCTGTGGCGGCAGGCATTTCAAGGCAGAAAGGGGGCTGCACAATGAAGCGGCAAATTCTGCGCCCCCTGTGTACGGGGCTGCTGGTTGGCTGGTGCCTGCTGTTTTTGCGGTGCGAGACCACCGAAAAAAGCATGGTGCGGGCGGTGTACCTTGCGCAGGCGGGCCCGCAGATCACAGTGGGGCTTTTGTATCAGGCACCGGAGGCTTCGGCCGATGCATCGGATGCTTCGGCGGCACTGCAATTGCAGCTGGCAAAGGCCGATACGCTGGAAAAAGCATTGTTTGCAGCACAGGATGCGCTGCCGCAGACGGCGGATTACCGCCTGTGCGATTATTTGCTGATCGATAAAACGGCTTCGGCAGAGCTGCTTGCCGCTTACGAAAATACTGTGCTGCAAAACGGGCAGGGCCGTGCGGCGGCAAAGGTCTGCACGCTGGAAACAGCCGGAGGAATGACCGAAGAGATTCTGGCCGAAACCGAAAACCTGCCCGACAAACTCCTTGAGAAACTCAAAGCAAGTTCTGCCCGGATGCCGCGGCTCTACCAGCACCGGGAATGGCTGCTTCTGCCGCTGCTTTCCGTGGAGGATGGCAAGGTGGCTGCGGCGCAGAACGGTGTGCTCTGGAATGCGGGTGTGTGGCAGGAGCTGGACGCCCCGCAGGCGGAAATGGCATGGCTTTTGCTGGGGCAGGGCGGTACGCACACCTTTTGGCTGGAGAACGCGCCGGTCACGGTGCGCCGGTGCAGCGTTTCGGCCACAGTGCACGCTGCCTCGGCATTTTTACGGCTGGACTGCCAGCGCAGCTACGATACGCCGCAGCCCGGGGACGCCCAGTGTGTGCAGCTTGCCCGGCTGTGTACGCAGACTGTTCAGTTTTTCTGGCAGCAGGGCATCGACCTTGTGTGTTTGCAGCAGCGCAGCACCCTGCAAAACGGTTTGGGCAACGAGACCATTGCAGTAAAAAACGCCTGCCCGCAGTTGCAGGCAGACGTGAGGTTTTTAGGAATGTAATTCGGGGTCAGTTGGCGGTGGGGAAGGTGACGGTAATGGTGGTGCCAACGTCCACCTGACTTTCCAGCTTGATGCGTGCGCCGTGGATCAATGCAATGTGCTTGACAATGGCAAGGCCCAGACCGGTGCCGCCGGTGGCTTTGCTGCGGCTCTTATCCACACGGTAGAACCGCTCAAACACGCTGGACTGTGCTTCCTTGGGGATGCCGATGCCGTTGTCGGCAACGGTCAGGGTGCAGTGGCCGTCGCGGCTGCAAGCGGTGGTCAGCTGTACCTTGCCGCCGGGACGGTTGTAGCGGATGGCGTTATCGCACAGGTTCTGGCACAGTTCGTCCAGCAGGGGACGGTTGCCGCGCACAAGGGCGCTTTCGCCAAGGCAGCTCAGGGAAATATAGGCCCGGCGGGCGTTCAGCTTCTGGCGCTCCACGCAGTCCCTTGCCACTTCCAGCAGGTCTACCGTTTCCATTTCCGGCTCGGCGCCGTTTTCGGTGGCGCTGTCCAAGCTGGAAAGCTGCAAAATATCGTTCACCAGCTGGATCATGCGGCTGGCTTCTACGTGGATCTTCTGGGCAAAGCCCGGCACATCTTCCGGCTTTGCAATGCCGGTCTCGATCAGCTCTGCATAGCCGGAAATGCTGGTCAGCGGGGTCTTGAGTTCGTGGCTCACATTGGCCGTGAACTCCTGCCGCATCTTCTCGTTGTTTTCGCGCAGGATACGGTCGGAGTGGATGCTTTCCGCAAAGGGGATCAGCTCTTTGTAAGGCACATTGTCCTGAATGTGGTCCAGATCCTCAGTCATGTTCAGCACCGGCTGCACCAGTGCGCGGGTGAGCAGCGCGGCCAGCACGGCGGCGGCCAGCATCAGTGCAACGCAGCTCAGCACGATGGCCGGAATGGAGGAATCGTAGATGGACCACACCGTTTCGGCATCCTGTGCCGTGCGCAGAATTTCACCGTTTGGTAGCAGCACCGCGTAGTAGTAGGTCTCATAGCCCATAGTCTGGGAGTCACGGATGTCACGGCCGACGCCATCGGTCTGTGCCTGCCGGATCTCCGGGCGGGAGAGATGGTTCTCCATGGGCTGATCGGTGGCGGACTCAAACAGCACACTGCCGTCCTGCGAGATGAGGGTAATGCGCAGATCGTTGGAAACAAAAGAAGCAAGCTGCTGCGGATCCTGCACCAGATCGTATCCGGCGCTCACCAGTTCCGCCTCCCGCTCAAGGCCGGTCCATGCCTGTGCAGTAAAGGCTTTGTGAAACACAAAGATGCACAGCGCCGCTGTAAACAACAGCCCGAGAAAGCCCATCAGGAACAACCGGTAGCTGATTTTTTCTTCCATGCTGCGCAGCTTCATTCTTCCGCGGCCTCCTCTTCATCGGTCAGCTTGTAGCCCACCTTGCGCACCGTGCAGATGTATTTGCCCGCATCGCCCAGCTTTTTGCGCAGGGTGCGGATGTGCATGTCCACAGTACGGCTCTCTACGGAAATATCGGTGCCCCACACCACCTGCAAAATGGTCTCGCGTGTCACAACAAGGTTTGCGTTTTCCAGCAGCAGGCGCAGCAGGCTGTATTCCTTGTAGGTCAGCTCCACCGGTGTGCCGTTCACGGTCACATTGTGGCGGGCGTTGTCCAGCAGGATCTCGTGGAAACTCAGCACATTGGGCCGTGCTTCCGGGGCCGAGCGGCGCAGTGCGGCGCGCACACGGCTCAGAAACTCCATGATGCCAAAAGGCTTTGTGATGTAATCATCTGCGCCGCAGTCCAACCCGCGTACTGTGTCCAGCTCGCTGGATTTGGCCGTGACCATGATGATGGGCAGCCGCCGCAGGGAAGGGGTATTGCGCAGTTTTTTGAGGATGGAGAAACCATCCTCCCCGGGCAGCATCACGTCCAGGATCACCAGTTCCGGCTCGGCGGCGTGCATGGCCTGCCAGAAAGACTCTGAGCTTTCAAAGCTGGCCACCTCGTATCCGCTGGACTGCAATGCATACTGCTCCAGCTCCCGGATGGCGGCATCGTCTTCAACAATATAGATCATTTGTCAAAATCCTCCGCAGACTGATTTTCGGGGAAGAGATAGCGCTCGCGGTAGCGGTCCAGACGGCGATGGAATTCCTCACTCTCTTTGGTATCGCTGCCATGGCGCAGGTCGTTGAGGTAAGCGTGGGTATCAAAGCTGTCCTGCGCCACCTCGATTTGTGCAACGGCTACGTTGCTGCAATGGTCGCACACGCGTTCGTAGTTGGTCAGCAGGTCGTCCAGCACAAAACCGTATTCAATGGAGCAGCTGCCGGTTTGCAGGCGGGCAATATGGTGGGCTTTGATGGCGCGCACCAGTTCGTTGACCACGGCTTCCAGCGGTTCTACCTTGCCGGCCAGATGCAGGTCTCCTTTGCGGAAGGCATCGGTGGTACGGTTCAGGATGTCCTGCACTGCATCCTCCAGCACTTGCAGCTCATCGCGGGCATCCTGCGAGAAGCGGATGCCCTTTGTGTGCATCTCCTCGGCAGATTCCAGCAAATTCACGGAATGGTCGCTGATGCGCTCAAAATCGCTGATGGTGTGCAGCAGGGTGTTCACGCTCTGGCTGTCGGCGTGGTTCAGCTCTCGGCCGGAGAGCTTGACAAGGTAGGTGCCCAAGGCGTCCTCGTAGCGGTCTACCTTGCATTCCTCGTCCCGCACCTTCTGGGCCAGCTCGTCGTTCCATGCGTGGGTCAGGCTCATAGCCTGCATCACGCCCACACGGGCCAGTTCTGCCATGTCCGCAGTGGCAGAGCGGGCGCGCTCCACGGCTACAGCGGGGGTGTTCAGCAGACGGTCGTCCAGCAGGGCAAAGCTTTCCTGCTCGGGCGAATCCGGGATGGTGAGGATAGCCAGCTTTTCCAGCCCGGTGGCAAAGGGCAGCAGGATGATGGTGGCCAGAACGTTGAACACCGAGTGCACTACGGCAATGCCCCATGCCTCAATGGTGGTGTTCACAAAGCTGAAGTGACACACGGCGTTCAGCCCGTAGAAGCCCAGCAGGAAGATGGTCACGCCGATGATGTTGAAGTAAAGGTGCACCATGGCGGCGCGGCGGGCGTTCTTGTTGGCGCCCACCGAAGAGATCAGCGCAGTGACGCAGGTGCCGATGTTCTGACCCATGATGATGGGAATGGCGCTACCGTAGGTGATCACGCCGGTGGCACTGAGCGCCTGCAATATGCCAACGCTTGCACTGGAACTCTGGATGATGCCGGTGACAATGGCACCCACCAGCACGCCCAGAACGGGATTGGAAAAGCGGGTGAACAGGCTGGTGAACCATGCTTCGCCCTGCAACGGCAGCACAGCACTGGACATGGTGGTCATGCCGGTCATGAGCACGGCAAAGCCAATGAGGATGGTGCCGACGCCCTTTTTCTTCTCACTCTTACACATATACAGCAAAATGCCGATAAATGCAAGCAAAGGACTGAAAGAAGTGGGCTTTAACATCTGGATCAGCACACTGTCGCCTTGCAGACCGGAAAGGCTCAGGATCCAGCTGGTGACGGTGGTGCCCACGTTGCTGCCCATGATCACGCCAATGGCCTGATGCAGCTCCATGATGCCGCTGTTCACAAAGCCGACCACCATAACGGTGGTGGCACTGGAGCTTTGGATCACAGCCGTGACGCACAGACCCAGAAAAAAGCCCTTGAGGGGGTTATCGGTCAGCTTGCTCAGGATCTTTTGCAGCTGGCCGCCGGCCTGCTTTTCCAGCGCCTTGCCCATGATGTCCATGCCGAACAGGAACAGGGCCAAGCCGCCAAGCAGGGAAAAGATATTGAAGATGGTCATACAAGTTTCCTCACTTTTGTTTGACGTGTTTTTGATGTGTTTCTCCTGATTTTGAGTATACCGGCGCAATGTAAAATCTAAAATCGAAGGAATGTAAAATCCGTGTAAAAGTAAGAAAAATGTAAAAAACAACTGCATGGCCGCGCTGCTGCGTGCATTCTTGCCAGATGCCGAAAAAGCCGCGCGCACAATATTGTTTTTTACAGCCGGTTCCATTATAATAATAAGAAGAAGCTTTGCGCGGTGCCCGGCGGCATGGCCGCGCCGCAGCAAACGGCAGCACAGGAGGAACAAGGATGGGCACATTCAATGTCTCGCTCAAAACGCTGACCGACCGTGTCAGTATGGAAGTTGTCTATACACCAAAGGAACTGGATCAGATCCGTGTGGAGATCGCCGAGGTAAACCGTCCGGGCCTGTTCCTGGCGGGCTACTATGATTATTTTGATAAGCTGCGTTTGCAGATCATGGGCTTGGCCGAGATGAACTTTTTGTCCGGCCTTTCTGCTGAAAAACGCTACGAAGCGCTGGAACAGCTGTTCCGGCAGCAGCCGCCGGCGGTCATCGTCTGCCGCAGCGAAGAACTGACCCCCTTCCCGGAGATGCAGGAGCTGGCGCAGAAGCACGGCGTTGCACTGCTGCGTTCCAACGAGACCACCTGCACCCTGATGGGAAGCCTGATCAGCGTGCTGAACTTGGAACTTGCACCCCGCATCACCCGGCACGGCGTGCTGGTGGAAGTGTACGGCGAGGGCATTCTGATTCTGGGCGACAGCGGCATCGGCAAAAGCGAGCTTGCCATTGAACTGGTCAAGCGCGGCCACCGCCTTGTGGCGGACGACGCTGTGGAGCTGCGCAAGGTGTCCAACCGCCAGATCATGGGCACGGCACCGGAGAACATCCGCCACTTCATCGAGCTGCGCGGCATAGGCATCGTCAATGTGGCCCGCGTGTACGGCGTGGGTGCCGTCAAGCTGAGCGAAAGCTTGGACCTTGTGGTGCAGCTGGAAGCGTGGGACCCCACCAAAAACTACCAGCGCACGGGGCTGGAAAACGAATATTACGACATTCTGGGCGTCAGCATCCCCAGCACCAGCATCCCGGTCTCGCCGGGACGCAACCTTGCGGTTGTGCTGGAAACTGCCGCCATCAACAACCGCCAGAAGAAGATGGGCTACAATGCAGCGCGTGAACTGCTGATCCGTCTGGGTCTGGACGATAAAATGGATTGATTTAGGAGCTGAACCACGATGGAACGATTCAAGCGCAAGCTGCTGCAAGCGGGCATCCCGTTCAAAGAGAACGAGCCGCTTGCAGCGCACTGTACTTTTAAAATAGGCGGCCCGGCGGAGGTGTTCGTCCTGCCGGAGACGGAACAGCAGCTTTGTGCGGCAGTGGCACTGTGCAAAGAGCAGGCCGTGCGGTATTACCTGCTGGGCAACGGCAGCAACATCCTGTTTGCGGATGCAGGCTACCGCGGCGCTGTCATTGACACCACCGCCATGAAAACAGAGCTTACCATCGATGGCACGCAGGTGACTGCCGGTGCAGGGCTGCGGCTTTCTGCCCTGTGCACCGCTGCGCTGGAAAACAGCCTCGCCGGGCTGGAATTTGCCTACGGCATTCCCGGTACAGTGGGCGGCGCCGTTTACATGAACGCCGGTGCCTATGGCGGCGAGGTAAAAGACGTGCTCACCGCCGTGCGGTATCTGACCGCAGAAGGTGAGACCGTGGAAGCGCCTGCCGCTGAGCTGGACCTCAGCTACCGGCACAGCGTGTTTGAGGAAAATGGCGGCTGCATCCTGAGTGCCGGCTTCCGGCTGGAACAGGGCGACCCGGCGGCCATCAAGGCGCGCATGAACGAGCTGATGGCAAAACGGGTAGAAAAACAGCCGCTGGATAAGCCCAGTGCAGGCAGCACCTTCAAGCGCCCGGCGGGTGCCTTTGCTGCGGCCCTCATTGACCAGTGTGGTCTGCGCGGCTACCGCCACGGCGGCGCTGCTGTCAGCGATAAGCACTGCGGCTTTGTGGTCAACCTTGGCGGCGCCACCTGCGCCGATGTGCTGGCCCTGTGCGATGAGGTGCGCGCCATCGTGAAGGAAAAGACCGGCTACGACCTTGAAAAAGAGATCCGTGTTGTGGAATGACAGGCAGAATAAAAAGGAGCAGTGGGTGAGAGCATGGAACTGTTGATCGTGAGCGGCCTTTCCGGCGCAGGCAAATCGGTATCGATGAAAGCGCTGGAAGATATCGGCTTTTTCTGTATTGATAATGTGCCTGCCGGCTTGCTGCCCAGCATCACTGCGTTTTCGGAAGCAGGCGACAGCCAGCTGGAACGTGTGGCGCTTTCGATGGATGTGCGCGGCTGCCACACCAGTGAGGAGATCGAGCGTGCGCTCGCTCAGCTGGACGAGCAGGGCGTGGATTACAAGATCCTGTTTCTGGATGCACCGGACGATGTGCTGATGCGCCGTTACAGTGAGACCCGCCGCCGCCACCCCATCAGCATTGCAGAAGGCATTTCCACCCGGGAAGCCTTTGCCAAGGAACACAAAATTTTAAAACCTTTGCAGGAGCGCGCAGATTACACCATCAATACGGCCCTGCTCTCCACAGCACAAAACAAGGAACGCATCTGCGACCTGTTTGAAAAGAACGGCGGCGCGAAGGGCGCTATGCGCCTTACCGTGATGTCTTTCGGCTTCAAGTTTGGCATCCCGCCGGAAGCGGATCTTGTGCTGGATGTGCGCTGCCTGCCAAACCCGTTTTACGTGCCGGAGCTCAAGCACAAGACCGGCCTTGATCAGGATGTAGTGGATTTTGTCATGGGCCATCCGGAAGCGCAGGAGCTGCTGCGGCGGTACGAGAACTTTTTGCAGTATGCACTGCCACTGTACGTGAAGGAGGGCAAAAGCCAGCTGACCATTGCGGTGGGCTGTACAGGCGGGAAGCATCGCTCCATTACATTTGCGCGCAAGATCGCAGAATACTGCACCTCTCTCGGTTATGAACCCGGCGTGCAGCACCGCGATGCCAAACGCTGACAGAATAGAGGAAGTATGAGTAGTTTTGCGTCCCGTGCGCGGGAACAGATCGCCGCGCGCAGCATCCAGAAGGACTGCTGTGTGCGAGCGGCGGCTTATGGCATTGCATGCTTTGCCAAATATTTTGATGCCCGGGGTCTTGTGCTGCAAACCGAGCAGTACCAGACCGTACACACTGCACAGCAGTTGTTTGCCCGCTGCGGCGTGCAGGGCGAAATTCTGCAAAAAGAGCGCCCCAGCGGCATTTTGTATGAATTCAACATCCGCACGCTGGAACAGGTGGCCCGGATGCACGAGCTGTTCGGTACAACCGGTACCGAGACCAGTTTGCAGATCGACCCCGCCCTGATCCGCTGCCAGACCTGCGTCAGTGCATACATTGGCGCAGCTTTTTTGTGCAGCGGCACCGTCATTGACCCGCAGAAGGAATACAATCTGGAATTCCTCACCCCACGCTCCAACCTGGCGCGGGATTTTGAAGCCCTGCTGGCCGAGCACGAGTTTGCGCCCCACCGCACCCGCCGCAACGGCGTGAACCTGATCTATGTCAAGACCGGCGCGAATGTGGAGCGCCTGCTCCGCTTTATGGGTGCCGTGGACGCCGCCGAGGAGATGCACGTGCAGAAAGCCTTTAAGCAGGTGCGCAACCAGACCAACCGCCAGACCAACTGCGATACCGCAAACCTTGGCAAAACAGCCCGCGCCAATGCGCAGACCTTAAAGGCCATCCGCTTTCTGGCCGAGCAGGATGCGCTTTGCACCCTGCCGGAGGTCTTGCAGGAAGCTGCCGCCAAGCGGATGCAGTACCCGGACCTTTCGCTCACGGCGCTGTGCGGCTGTTTTGAGCCGCCCGTGAGCAAATCCGGCCTTTCGCACCGGATGAAAAAGCTGGAAGCGCTGGCCGAAACGCTGCGGCAGAACATGGAACAGGAGGCAAAAGCATGAGCGAAGCACTTCCCGATACCCGGCCTTTTGTCCATCTGCACATCCACACCGAGTACAGCCTGCTGGATGGTGCCTGCCGTATCGACCAGTTGATGGATCGCGTAAAGGAGTGCGGCCAGACTGCCATTGCCTGCACCGATCACGGTGTGATGTACGGCTGCGTGCAGTTCTACAAGGCAGCCAAAAAGGCGGGCATCAAGCCCATCATCGGCTGTGAGGTGTATGTGGCCACCCGCACCCGCTTTGATAAGGTGAATAAGATCGACGGCAACAACCATCTGATCCTGCTGTGCAAAAACGAGACGGGCTATAAAAACCTGATCAAAATGGTGTCTGCCGCCTTTGTGGAGGGCTTTTACTCCAAGCCCCGTATCGACAAAGAACTGCTGGAAAAATATCATGAAGGGCTCATCTGCCTTTCCGCCTGCCTTGCAGGCGAAGTACCGCAGGCCATTCTGGCCGGGGACTACGAGCGCGCCAAGGCGGCAGCGCTGTGGTACCGCGACCTGTTTGGCGAGGGCAATTATTATATCGAGTTGCAGGATCATGGGCTGGAAGAGGACAACATCGTTCTGCCACAGCTCATCAAACTTGCCCGCGAGACCGGTATCCCCATGGCAGCCACCAATGACGCACATTACCTGCGCAAGGAGGATGCCAAGATGCAGGGCATTCTGCTGTGCATCCAGACCGGCAAGACCATTCAGGATGCCGACCGCATGGAGTTTCAGACCGACGAATTTTACGTCAAGACCACGGACGAAATGTACGAGCTGTTCTCCATGGTGCCGGAAGCATGTGAGAATACGGCAAAAATTGCGGAGCAATGCAATTTCGATTTTGAGTTTGGCCACACCAAAATTCCGTATTACAAAGCCCCCGGCGGCATGGAGAATCAGGCGTTTTTTGAAAAGCTCTGCTGGGAAGGCTTGGAGCGCCGCTACGGCCCCAATGTGCCGCAGGCCAACAAAGACCGCCTGACCTACGAGATCGGCGTGGTCAAAAAGATGGGCTACACAAACTACTACCTCATTGTGTGGGACTACGTGAACTACGCCAAAAGTCAGGGCATCCCGGTGGGTCCGGGACGCGGTTCCGGCGCTGGCAGTATTGCGGCCTACAGCGTGGGCATCACCGATATCGACCCTATCCGCTACAACCTGATCTTCGAGCGCTTTTTGAACCCGGAACGCGTCAGTATGCCGGATTTCGATGTGGACTTCTGCTACGAGCGTCGGCAGGAAGTGATCGATTACGTCAACCGCAAATACGGCAACGACCATGTGGCCCAGATCGTCACCTTTGGCACCATGGCGGCACGCAACGCCATCCGCGACGTCGGCCGCGTGATGGCTATCCCGTACCAGCAGGTGGACGCCGTGGCAAAGCAGGTGCCCATGGAACTGAAAATGACGCTGAAACGCGCATTGGAAGTCTCGCCGGAACTGAAAAAGATGTACGACACCGACCCGCAGGTGACGGAGCTGATCGATACAGCTTTGAAGGTGGAGGGTATGCCGCGCCATGCGTCCACCCATGCGGCAGGCGTTGTGATCACGCCGGAACCCACCGACTATTATCTGCCGCTGGCCACCAACGACGGCCTGCCGGTGACGCAGTTCAATATGACCGAGATCGAAGAACTGGGCCTTTTGAAGATGGACTTCCTTGGCCTGCGCACCCTCACCGTGATCCGCGATGCGGAACTTGCGGTGCAGAAGCATCACCCGGGATTCTCCATCCAGAAGCTGGATTACGACGACCCGGACACTTACAAAATGCTGGGGCAGGGCGATACCGAAGGCGTGTTCCAGCTGGAATCCACGGGCATGAAGCAGGTGCTGGTGGGCTTGCAGCCGAAGAACCTTGAGGACGTGATCGCTCTTATCAGTCTGTACCGTCCGGGTCCGATGGAGTCCATCCCAACCTATCTGCGCAACCGCCATGAGCCGGATAAGATCAGCTACAAGACCCCGCAGCTGGCCCACATTCTGGATGTGACCAACGGCTGTATCGTCTATCAAGAGCAGGTGATGCAGATCTTCCGCGAGCTGGCGGGCTTCTCCTTTGGGCAGGCAGACAATGTCCGCCGCGCTATGAGCAAAAAGAAGCATGCCGTTATGGAAGCGGAGCGCGAGCACTTTGTGCACGGCTGCACCGACCCCGGCAACAAGTGCCCGGGTTGTGTGGCCAACGGCATTTCGGAAAAAGTGGCCAACGAAATCTACGATGAGATGTCCAGCTTTGCTTCGTATGCGTTCAACAAGAGCCATGCGGCCTGCTACGCCTACGTGGCATTCCAGACGGCCTACCTCAAGTGCCATTACCCCAGCGAGTTTATGGCGGCCCTGCTCACCAGCGTGCTGGACAACACCGATAAGGTCATTGAGTATTCCGGCGAGTGCGCCCGCCTTGGCATCAAGGTGCTGCCGCCGGATGTCAACGTCTCGAACGGCGGCTTCACGGCAGACAGCGGCCAGATCCGCTTTGGCCTGAACGCCGTCAAGAATGTGGGCCGCAACCTCATCGAGAATGTGGTCAAGGAGCGGCAAAGTAAGCCCTACACCAGCCTGTACGATTTCTGCAAGCGGATGCACGGCAATGAACTGAATCGCCGCGCGGTGGAATGTCTGATCAAAGCCGGTGCATTCGACCGTCTGGGCAACAACCGCCACAGCCATGTGGAAGCGGTGGAAGGCATCCTGAAGAGCATCGAGACCGACTCCCGCCGCAATCTGGACGGCCAGTTGGACCTGTTCTCGGTGATGAGCGGGGAAACACAGAGCAGCGCTTCCGAGGATGATTACGAGATCAGGCAGCTGCCGGAGTACAGCCATCAGGAGCTGCTGCAACAGGAAAAGGAGGTCAGCGGCCTGTACCTGTCCGGTCACCCGCTGGACGCCTACCGTGAGCAGACGGCCCGCATCGCCTCCCACAGCATCAAAGCCCTGACCGGTGAAGATGCCCACGTAAAGGACGGCGAGCGGGTGCGCATCGTGTGCGCAGTGGTCAAGAGCCGCATGATGACCACCAAATCCAATAGTATGATGGCCTTTACCAGCGTGGAGGACCTTACCGGTACTATGGAAGTGATCGTATTCCCCAAGGTGCTGGAAAATGTGCGCGATGCACTGCGCGAGAATGCGGTGGTGGTGATCGATGGCCGCATCTCGGTGCGTGAGGATGAAGCCTCCAAGCTGCTGGCAGAGAACATCGTTGCCATTGAAAACTACGACCCTGCCCGCCCGAACAACGGCAGGCCGGACCCCGTAAAGGCCGCACCGCAGCGGCTCTGCATCCGCGTGCCCTCCCGTCAGAGCAGGGAATACGCAAAGGTGGTAAATCTGCTGGGCATTTTTGACGGCGACATCCCGGTGCTTTTGTACCTGACAGACACCAAACAATACCTGCGTGCGCCGCGCCATCTGTACGCTTCGGGCCATCCGCTGCTGCTGGAAGAGCTGGAAAGACTGGTGGGCAAGGGGAATGTTGCAACAAAATGACAATTCTGTGCACCAATCTTGAAGCAATCTTGACAGGATGGATGTTTTCAAACCCAAGCGTTTGTGATATAATTGTTCAAGGCAAGTGAAGTGCTATTGACCGGCGTTAATATGGAGAGCGCCGTGTCCAGTTGGGTAAATGAAGAAATAAATTGGAGGGAAACTCTCGTATGGAAAAGCAGATCAAAACGATTGGCGTGCTGACGAGCGGTGGTGATGCTCCCGGCATGAACGCTGCAGTGCGCGCCGTAGTCCGTACCGGCCTGCACAAGGGGTACCGCATGATCGGCATCCAGCGCGGCTATAACGGCCTGCTGAACGGCGAATGCTTTGAGATGAACCTGCGCAGTGTGTCGAATATCATTTCCGCAGGCGGCACCATCCTTTACACGGCCCGCTGTCTGGAGTTCAAGACCAAGGAAGGTCAGGACAGGGGCGCAGAAAAGTGCCGTGAACTGGGCATCGATGCTCTGGTGGTCATTGGCGGTGACGGTTCTTACCGCGGCGCCCGTGAGCTGGCCCACCGCGGCATCCCGATGATCGGCCTGCCCGGCACCATCGATAACGATATTTCCTGCACCGATTACACCATCGGCTATGATACGGCCATGAATACCGCGCTGGAAATGATCGATAAGCTGCGCGATACCACCCAGAGCCATGACCGTTGCAGTGTGGTCGAGGTCATGGGCCGCAACGCCGGCTACATTGCCCTGAACGTGGCCATTGCATCCGGTGCCATGGCTGTGTTGCTGCCTGAGAAGGAATTTGATATGCAGCGCGATATTCTGGATAAGATCACCGAGACCCAAAAGACCGGCAAGCGCCACTTCATCATCATTGTTGCAGAGGGCGTTGGCCACGCACAGGAGATCGCAAACGAGATCCAGGCCCGCACCGGCATTGATTCCCGCGCCACCATTCTGGGCCATGTGCAGCGCGGCGGTTCGCCCACGCTGCGTGACCGCGTGAATGCTTCTGCCATGGGCTACCACGCCGTCTGCCTGCTGGAGCAGGGCAAGTATAACCGCATCGTTGGCATGAAGGGCGAGAAACTGGTGGATTACCCGGTGGATGAGGCGCTGGAAATGACCAAGACGCTTGACCCTGTGCTGCTGGACGTGGCAAACACCATCAGCATCTGATTGCGTAAAACAATTTCATAAAATCTTTCAAAACCGCTCTTCCGGGCAGCCGGAGGGGCGGTTTTTTTTGTGCCCCTCTTTAGCTTCGGCTGTGGGGGAGAAAAGGAGGAGCTTTTCTTATGATCACAGTTTTTGTTTGCTGAAATTACTAAAAAGCCGAGGATGAAAACGATAAAAATAAAACGCTAGTACGATATAAAACTTAAAAAATTGACAATGAGTATCTTTTTTGGATTGACTAAAAATCAACTAAGAACCTGTAATGAAAACGATTTCAACGCGAAACAGAACAAAAGAAAACCGCGTTATACAAACCGTATTCCTTTGCAGAGTACGGCCCGATGTGGTATACTAACAAAGATGGCTTTTGTACCGCATGGCCGGTGGGAAGCACCGGATGCGGCAAAGGAAGAACGGATAGCGGGAGAGTGGAACTTTTGGAACTGGAACAGGCAAAAAAGCGTGTAGAAGAGCTGCGCGCCATCATTGAAAAAAACAACCGGCTCTATTACGATCAGGATGCACCGGAACTGGAAGATTTTGAATACGATGCCCTCACGCGGGAGCTGAAGGCGTTGGAAGCACGGTTCCCGCAGCTGGTCACGGCGTCGTCGCCCACCCAGAAGGTGGGCGGTACGGCCAGCAGTAAGCTGCCCAAGGTGACTCATGCGGTCAAGATGGAAAGCCTGCTGGATGCCTTCTCGTATGATGAGCTGCGTGATTTTGACCGCCGCGTGCGCGAAGCGGGCGTGGAGCCGGAGTATGTGGTAGAGATCAAGATCGATGGCCTTTCGTGCAGCTTGGAATACGAGAACGGCGAGCTGATGCGCGCCTCCACCCGTGGTGACGGCGTGGTGGGTGAAGATGTGACGGCCAATGTACGCGCCATCCGCAGCATCCCCAAAAAGCTGAAAGGTGCGCCGGAATTTCTGGAGGTGCGCGGCGAGGTGTATATGCCCCACGAAGCGTTCCAGAAGTTGTGTGCCGAGCAGGAACTGCAAGGCGCGGCACCTTTTAAAAATCCGCGCAACGCAGCTGCCGGTTCGCTGCGCCAGAAGGATGCCAAGATCACCGGCAGCCGGGGGCTTTCCATTTTTATTTTTAATGTACAGCAGATCCACGGCAAGACACTCGCCAAGCATTCGGAAAGTCTGGACTACCTCAAGAGCCTCGGCCTTCCGGTCTCGCCGCGCTACCATGTGGTACACGACATTGAGCAGGCCATTGCCGAGATCGAGCAGATCGGCCAGAACCGTGCAAAGCTGGATTTTGATATGGATGGCGCGGTGATCAAGGTAAACGATTTTGCGCAGCGCGATCTGATGGGGTCCACCAACAAATTTCCGCGCTGGGCCATTGCTTTCAAATACCCGCCGGAGGTCAAGGAGACTACGCTGCGCAGCATTGAGGTGGCTGTGGGCCGCACGGGTGTGCTGACCCCCACTGCCTGCTTTGAGCCGGTATTTCTGGCAGGCACCACTGTGGCGCGCGCTACTTTGCACAACGAAGATTTTATCCGCCAGTTCGGTCTTTGCATCGGAGATACCATTCAGGTGCGCAAGGCGGGTGATATCATCCCGGAGGTGATCGGCGTCACTCACCACACAGAGGGTGCCGAACCCTACGAGATGCCCGAGGTCTGTCCGTCCTGCGGCGCGCCGGTGGTGCATTTGCAGGACGAAGCCGCCTTGCGCTGCGTGAACCCGGAGTGCCCGGCGCAGGCATTGCGCAACATCATCCACTTTGCGTCCCGGGATGCTATGAACATCGAGGGCCTTGGCACTGCCGCTGCCACCCAGCTGGTGGAAAAGGATATGGTGCATTCTGCGGCCGATATCTACACACTTACCCGGGAGCAGCTGCTCACACTGGATAAATTCAAGGAAAAGAGCGCCGATAATCTGCTGAACGCCATTGAAAATTCCAAGCAGAACAATCTGGATAAACTGCTGTTCGGCTTTGGCATCCGCAACATTGGCGACAAGGCGGCCGCGCTGCTGGCCGAGCATTTCGGCACCTTGCAGGCCATCCGTGAAGCTACTGTGGAGCAAATCAACGAGATCGATGGTTTTGGCGGTGTGATGGCCCAGAGCGTGGTGGAGTTCTTTGCAAAGGAAGGCACTGCCGACCTTGTGCATCGTCTGGCCGACGCAGGCCTGAACATGCAGTGGAAAGGCGAGCCAAAGGGCGACAAGCTGGCGGGCAAAACGCTGGTGGTCACCGGCACGCTGGAAACGCTCTCCCGCAATGAAGCCGAAGCGCTGATCGTGAAAAACGGCGGCAAGGCCAGTGGTTCCGTCTCCAAAAAGACGGCCTATGTTGTGGCGGGTGCCGCCGCAGGCTCCAAGCTCACCAAGGCGCAGGCGCTGGGCGTGCCGGTGCTGACCGAGGCGGAATTCCTTGCCATGCTGACGGACGATAATGCCTGAGCGGATACCGTTTTAAAATGAAAGGACTGCTGTACAGCGTTTGTACGGCAGTCTTTTTTTGCACCCGGCGCAGTTCTATCCGGCCCGCAGCAGCATATACTCTTAGCAACAGCGGACCCAAAAAGGAGGGTGCAGGGTGGACGAGTATTATCGAGCGGTGCGGCTGCTGCCCGCGTGGCTGGCGCGGCCATTGGAACGTCTGCCGGAGCACGCAGCGGCGCAGATCCATGAGCTGCGGTTCCGGACAGGCCATGGCATTTTTGCAACGTTTTCGGGCCGGCAATGTCGGCTGAAAGACCTGCCGCAGTGCCCGCCGCCGCTGCGGGAATGTGTGCTGGACCAGATGCAGATGGAAGAAATATTCCACACCCTGTGCGGCGGGGCTGTCCATGCCCACCAGACAGAGCTTGCGCAGGGCTTTCTCACCACGCCCGGCGGGTGCCGGATAGGCGTGGCGGGCCACTACGTGGACCGGGATGGAGAGACGGTGCTACAGCAGGTGCTGGCACTGGACCTGCGCATTGCAAGAGCGCTGCCGGTATCTTTGCCGGACGAGCTTCTGGCCATGCTGCAAGGGCATTTTGTGGGCCTGCTGGTGGTGGGTGAGCCGGACAGCGGCAAGACCACTGTTCTGCGCCAGATCGCATCTGCACTGACCGTGCAGCGGCGGGTGTGCGTGGTGGACGAGCGCAGCGAGATCTTTCCGCCGGAGCTTTCCGGCCCGGTGCCGCCGGTGGACACGCTGTCCGGCATCCCCAAAGAGCGCGCGGTGCAGATGGCGCTGCGCACCCTTGCGCCGCAGGTCATTCTGCTGGACGAGCTGGGCACGCTGGCCGAGACGGCGGCACTGGAACAGGGGTTTTTCAGCGGAGTGGATCTTATCGCCAGCGTCCATGCCTCCAGTGCAGAGGAGGCGCTCCGGCGGCCGCAGGTGCAGGCACTGCAAAGGCAGGGGATGCTGCGCGCGCTGGCGGTGCTGCAAGGATGCACGGCGCCGGGCACTGTGCGGGAGCTGAAAGTATTATGATGCAGCTTTTCCATTGGGCGGGTGCGGCGCTGCTGCCGCTGTGCGGCTGGCTGACCGGCACGGCCTTTCAGGCCAAGGCACAGCAGCACATTGCCCAGTTGCAGCGCACGGTGGAGCTTTTGCAGCGCATCCGGCAGGAGATCGCCTACCGCAGACCGGACCTTGCACAGCTGCTGCGCTGTCTTTTGCAGGAGGACCTGCTGGCAGAGTTTGAGCCGGCGGATACGTTGCAGCAGCTTGCGCCGCCGGGGCTTTTTACGCCGGAGGAGCGGCTCTGCTTCAGCCGATGTTTTGCGGGTCTTGGGCAGCGCGAGGCGGCGCAGGAGTGCGAACGGCTGGAGTATTACACCGCTCGGTTCACAGAATTTCTGCTCCGGGCACAGCGGCAGGCCGAGGCAAAAGCGGGCCTGCCCGGCAGGCTGGGCCTTGCAGCGGGCATGGTGCTGGCGCTGCTTTTTCTGTAATGCCGATCACGGCGGGGGAGTGAGACTGTGGAGATCGACCTTGTGTTCAAGATCGCGGCCATCGGCATCATCGTGGCGGTGCTGAACCAGCTGCTGATCCGTTCCGGCAGGGAGGATCAGGCCATGATGACTACGCTTGCCGGGCTGGTGGTGGTGCTTTCCATTCTGGTCAAACAGATCAGCGTGCTGTTCGTCACCATCAAATCGCTGTTTGCATTATGAGTACATTTTCCGTGCTGGGTGCGCTGGTCGTTTTTGCG
This sequence comes from uncultured Faecalibacterium sp., assembly GCA_934511465.1. Taxonomy (GTDB): domain Bacteria; phylum Bacillota; class Clostridia; order Oscillospirales; family Ruminococcaceae; genus Faecalibacterium. The sequence continues at coordinate 34,003 of CAKSWG010000007.1, forward strand.
GTGGTGCAGCTGCTTTTGCAAAAATATATGCCGTCCTATGCACTTTTTGTGTCTGTCGCAGCGGTGCTGTTCGTACTGTGGCAGCTTGGCAGCGCCATGCAGGGCCTTTTGCAGAGCATCGCGGTATTCGGCAGCCGTGTGGACAGGCCTGCCTTTGCCTGCCTGCTGCGGTGCGCGGGCATTCTGCTGCTTACCGACTATGCCCGTACCCTGTGCGAGGAGGCCGGCGCGGACACGCTGGCGTGGTGTGCCGGGCTTGCGGGCCGTGTGCTGGTGCTGGCGGCGGTATTCCCGCTGCTGGAAGAATTGTGCCAGAAGATATGGGGGCTTGCGGCATGAAAAAACATCTGCTTGCGGCCCTTGCGCTGGGCTGCTGCCTGCTGTTCCGGGCCCCGGCGGTACAGGCGGCTCAGCCGGCACAAATGCAAGCGCTGCCCGGGCAGGAAGTGTGGCAGCCGTATCTGGATGCCGCCCCGCAGAGCGCACAAAGCTTTGCCCGCGACCCGCTGGATGCATTGCTGCGCTTTCTGCCTGCGTCGCCGGTGCGGATGCTCACCGGACTTGTGCAAAGCTATGCGGATGTACTGCTGTTTTTGCTGCTGGTGATCGTGCTTTCCTTCCTCGCGGGGGACAGCGCGGACGGCGCTTTGCTGGAACTGGCGGCAGCGGCGGGCTGCGGCACCCTGTTGTGGAGCGACCTTGCAGCACTGGCGCAGCAGATCTGCGAAAAAATGCAGAACTGGAAGGATTATCTGCTGGGCTTTCTGCCCGTTTACAGCGGCGTATTGGCGGCGGGCGGCGAGGTGAACGCCGGCGCTGCGGCCAGCGGGCTGCTGCTCACGGGTCTGTGCCTGCTGGCGCAGTGCACCGCGCTTTTGGTGCAGCCGCTTTTGCAAAGCTATCTTGCTGTAAGCATGGCCTGCTGCATCAGCACACAGAAGGGCCTGCCGGAAGCCTGCCGCGCAACGGGAGAACTGCTGCGCAAGGGGCTGGCGTGGGCCGGACGCATCTTTGCAGTGCTGCTGGGGCTGCAGCGCGCCGTCACCGTGCAGCTGGACCGCTCGGCACTCAAGCTGGGCCAGCTGGCCACCGGCAGTGTGCCGGTGATCGGACAGGCCCTCAGCGACGCAGCCGAGGTGTTTCTGGCCGGGATGCAGCTGCTCAAAAGCAGTCTGGGTCTGGCAGCGCTGGCGGTGATCGGGGCCGAGTTTGCGCCCCTCTACCTGCAATTGATGCTGCACCTGCTGCTTTTGGGCCTGTGCAGGCTGCTGTGCGGCCTTGCCGAGAACCGACGGTGTCTGGCACTGTTCGACTGCATGGCGCAGGCGGTGCGGTGCATGGCGGCGGTGACGGCCCTTTATTTTGAGCTGCTCACGGTGGGCGTTGGGCTCTTGATGCTTTCAGGGGGTGGTTGAATGCGCACATTCCAGAGCGCAGCCGCGGCATTTTGCATTGCCTGCATCTGTGCCGAGCTTACCACCCTTCTGGTGGGCACAGGCTGGGCGCGCAAATGCATAAAAGCGGCTGCCGGGCTATATATTCTAGTAGTTCTTTTCCGGCTGGTGCCCGGTATGAAAGTGGAACTGCAAAAAGCCGCTGTGGTCTCGCCGTCGTCCGTCAGTATTCCCGGCGGCGAACAGGCCCTTTTGCAGGGCGCACAGCAGCAGTTGGAGCAGACGCTCAGCGCTGAATGTCAGCGGCGCTTCGGCGTGGTGGTGCAATTGCAGATCACCCTTGCAAATGCCGGGCAGACGGTGCAGGCGCAGCGGGTGGTGGCGCGCATCCCGGCAGGCAGCAGCGCGCAGGTGCGCGGGCAGCTGGCCACGTATCTGCAAGAGCAGCTTGGCACGGCACCGGTGCTGGAAGAACGGGAGGATGCCGGATGAAGGAAAAGGGCGTGTTCTCCGTCCGGACATTGGCCGGGCATTTTAAAGGCCGGCAGGGCAGAGCACAGCTGGCCGCTGCCGTGGGCGTCCTTGCCATGGTGCTGATCCTGCTTTCGGAGCTTTTGCCGCAGAGCACAAAGCCCGTCGGGGCCGAAAGCACGGTCGCTGCCCAGAGCAGTGCAGAGTACCAGACCCAGCTGGAAAACCGGCTGGAACGCCTGATCTCCCAGATGAGCGGTGCCGGAAAAACCACGGTGATGGTCACGCTGGAGACCGGCGAGGAAGCCATCTACGCGCTGGACACGCAGTCCGGCGAGATGCAAGCCCAGCAGACCCATGTTCTGCTGGACGACGGCTCCGCCCTTACCGAGACGGTCTGCCTGCCGCAGGTGCGCGGCGTGGCTGTGTTGTGTGAGGGCGGTGCGGATGTCCGGGTGGCGGCCCGCATTACGGAACTGGTAAGCGCTTTGCTGGACCTGCCGTCCAACCGTATCTGTGTAGAACAGCGCAAGGGCTGAACCCCTGCGGCTTATAGTAAGGAGGAAGATTCTATGAGAGCACTTTCCCGGAACACCCGCAGGGCCACAGCCATTACGCTGGCAGCGGCACTGGTGATCGCCGTATACCTCAACTGGCAGTATGCCCGCAACGGCGTGCCCAGTGAGTTGGAAAGCACCGCCGCGGTTGCGGCGCAGGCAGAGGATGTGCCGGTGCAGGCCGACGCCATTCTGGATGAGCTGCCCACCGAGGCGGAAGCAGTCTCCAGTGCCAACAAAAACTATGGCGAAGCGCAGCTTGTGAGCGTTGCCAGCGACAGCGGCGCAAAGTTCTTTGAGCAGGCGCGGCTCAACCGGCAGAAGGCCCACGACGAAGCCATGGACTCCATCAAAAAGACCATGAGATCCTCCTCGCTCTCGGCGGAAGAAAAGAAGGAATATACCACACAGATGACGGCCACCCTTGAGGACCTGAACGCCGAAAACGAGATCGAGACCCTGATCAAGGCCAAAGGCTTTGCGGATTGCCTGTGTTTTTTGCAGTCCGGCCGGGCAGATCTGACGGTTATGACATCCGGCGAGCCGCTTACAGCGGCGCAGGTGGCGCAGATCCGGGATGTGGTGCTCAGCAAGAGCAGCGTCACCGCCCAGAACATCACAGTGACGGAAGTGAAGTAATGCTGCAAAACCTTTTCTTTCCAGCTCAAATCTGCTAAAATAGAGCCCGGAAGGGGATAGCTATGAGCAAGACGTCAAAATTGTTTTTCACCTTTTTAAAAATTGGCGCGTTCACGTTTGGCGGCGGCTATGCCATGGTGGCACTGCTGCAAAATGAGTTCGTGGAAGAAAAGAAATGGGTCACGAAGGAAGAATTTCTGGACATGGTGGCCATTGCCGAGTCCACACCCGGCCCTATGGCGGTGAACAGCGCCACCTACATCGGCTACCGCATTGCGGGCACGGCAGGCGCGGCTGCGGCCACGACAGCGGTGTGCATCCCATCTTTTGCGGTCATTTACTTCATCTCGCTGTTTTTTGACCAGTTCCTCAGCCTTTCTGCCGTGGCAAGCGCATTCAAAGGCATTCAGGTGTGCGTGATCTACCTGATCCTCTCGGCAGGCCTGAAAATGCTGAAACAGCTGGAACGCAGCGCGTTCAATACGATCCTTCTGGCGGCAGTGGTACTGGCCATGGTGGGCTTTTCCGCTGCTGCGGTGTCCTTCTCCTCCATCTTCTATATCCTGCTCAGCGGCAGCGCAGGGTTTCTGCTGTACGCGGTGCGCAGAGTGCACAAAGGAGGGAAGGCGGAATGATCTATCTGAGCCTTTTCTGGAATTTTCTTGTGATCGGTGCTCTGTCCTTTGGCGGCGGTTATGGCATGATCTCGCTGGTGCGTGAAACGGTGCTGGGCCACGGCTGGCTGACCGAAACGGAATTCCTCAGCTTCATCGCAGTGTCGGAGTCCACGCCCGGCCCGTTGGCCATCAACATGGCCACCTTCATTGGGTCCTCGCAGGGCGGCTTCTGGGGCGCGGTGTGTGCAACGCTGGGCGTGGTGCTGCCGTCCTTCGTAATCATCCTGCTTATTGCATCGGTGCTGCAAAACCTGATGAAGTACGCCGGCGTTGATGCGTTTCTGGGCGGTGTGCGGCCCTGCGTGGTGGCAATGATCTTGGCCACGGCCATCAATATGGCGCTTTCCACGCTGGGTGGCTTTGCAGGCGGACACTTTGCGCCGGACGCGCGCTCCATTGTGGTGTTTGCATTGCTGTGGGTGCTGCACGGGCTGTACCGTAAATGCAAAGGGAAAGCCCCTTCACCCATTGCAATGATCCTTGTTTCCGCAGGGCTTGGCGTGCTGCTTTGGGGCGTATAAAACACAAATAAGGCGCAGGGAACGTTTGGGGTTCCCTGCGCCTTATTTGTTATGGTTCAGCGGCTGTGCAAAGATCAGACAGCAGCAGAAGCAGCGGCCTCGCTGGAAGCAGCAGCCTCAGACTCGGCAGCTTCGGAAGATGCCTCGCCGGAAACAGCTTCGGACTCTGCGGCTTCAGAGGAAGCGGCATTCTCTTCCACAGCGGAAGAAGCAGCGCTCTCGGACTCGGCAGCCACGGAAGCGCTGGAAGCAGCAGCTTCAGAAGAGGAAGCAGCGGTGGTCTTGGAGCCGCCGCAGGCGGTCATGCCGACAGCCAGAGCCAGAGCAGCAACAGCAACAAAAACGTTCTTGAGTTTCATATCTAAAATCTCCTTGCTATACACAAATGTGTTTTGCAGCCGCCCCACAGGAGGGGCCTTGCTGCAAGAAGATATTCTAGCCGTTTTCGCAAAAAAATCAAGAGCTTTCTTGGCCGAAAAATGATATTTCAAAGAAATTCTGCACTTTTATTATAATTTATCGCTAAATGTCAGAGACTTTTTGGCACAATGAAACCGTGCGTTGCCTGTGCACACAAAACGGCGCTCAAGGATTTTTTGCCAGAAAAACCACGATCTGGTTTGTTCTGTTAAAACTTGACAAAACATGGGATGAACTGCCTGCTTTTTTACGGAAATAAAATTTTCCGGCACAGGGAATTTCTGGCGGCTTTGCACCTTTTTGCTCCCATGCACATACACCGGAGCAAAGGAGGAATGCATCTTGAACCAGATCTTTTTCACGGCGTGGGTGCTGCTGTTCCCGGCGGCATGTACCACGCTGGGTGCGGCGGGCGTGTTTTTGCTGCGCCAACAGTCGCGGCCCTGTACACAGCGCATTCTGTGCGGCATGGCGGCAGGCATCATGCTGGCAGCCAGCGTGTGGAGCCTGCTGCTGCCTGCCATTGAGCGTGGCCGGAGCCTACCGCTTCCGGCGTGGATCCCATCGGCGGTGGGGCTTGTGCTGGGCGCAGTGGGGCTTTTGCAGGTGGAGCAGTTTGCCGGGCAGCTGTTGGCGGGCGGCGTGCAGCACGGCGGGCGCATGGTGCTGGCTGTGACTTTGCATAATCTGCCCGAGGGCATGGTGGCTGGGCTTGCCGCTGCGCTGGCACTTACCCGTGAGCCGGACGCCATCAGCGGTGCACTGGCGCTGAGCCTTGGCATCGGCCTGCAAAATATCCCGGAGGGTGCAGCCGTCAGCCTGCCGCTGGCCCATGGCGGCCGTACCCGCAGTCAGGCATTTTTAGCGGGAGCAGCATCCGGCTTGGTGGAGCCGCTGGGCGCATTGCTGGCCTTTGCGCTGGCAGAGTGGGTCAGTGCTGCTCTGCCGTGGCTGCTCAGCGCGGCGGCGGGCTGCATGGTGTGCGTGACCGCACAGGAGATGATCCCGCAGGCGGTGGAAGGGGACGAACCGGCAGGCGTGATCAGCATCGTGCTGGGCTTTGCACTGATGATGGCGCTGGATGTGGCACTGTAAACAAAAACGCTGCCGCCATTTTTGTGGCAGCAGCGTTTGCGGCTTGGTTCAGTTTTTCTCGATGTACACACTGGTGGAAGGAAATGCAAAATCTACGCCGTCTGCCTGCATGATGTCCATGATGTTCAGGTTCAGGTCATTCTGCATCTGCAAAAACTCGGCGTAGACATTGGTCAGCAGGTAAGCCGACACCAGAATGTTGATGCTGGAATCCCCAAAGTTTGCCAGCTGCACAATGTTGGTGCCCTTGCTCGTATAGGGGCTTGCATCCAGCATGGCTTGGAGGTCTTTCATCAGCCGCTCCAGCTGCGGGCGGGTGGTGCCATAGATGACGCCAAGATTGAATTTGTAGGGCCGCATGGTGCGCAGGGCAGCGTTCTGCACAGTGGAAGAACAAATTTTGCTGTTTGTCACCACGTTGATGGTCTTATCCAGCGAACGGATGCGGGTGGAGCGGAAGTTGATGTCGATCACTTCGCCTTCCACATCACCTACTGCGATCCAGTCGCCCACCGAGAAGGGTTTGTCCAGCAGGATCACGATACCGGAAAAAAGGTTGCCGGCGCTTTCCTGCGCGGCCAGCGAGATGGTCAGGCCGACCAACCCGGCACCGGCAACGATGCTGCCAATGGGGAAGCCCACCTCCTGTGCCAGCGCGGCTACGCACAGCACGATCACCAGCACCTTGTAGGTGGTATCCAGCAGGGAGCACAGGGTCTTGTTGGAGCGGATCTCCGGGCCGCAGGATGCTAGCAGCAGGTCGGCAAGGTCGGAGGCCGCATACAGGCCCTCGCAGGCAAGCAGGGTCATGTCAAGGCGGAAGCAGACCAGCAGCAGTTTTGCAACGCCGGGAATGGCCCAAGGCAGGGAAGCGGCTGCCAGATATACGCCAACGGTAGTGCACATGCGCTGGATGGGCAACGCAAAGCTGCGCAGCAGGATGGGCGTGCCGATAAAATGCCATTTGCGGGCAAGCAGGGGCGGGATGCCCTTTTTGTTCAGCCAGCGGCGTACCAGCCATGCGGCCAGCAGGATGAGCAGAGCACACATCGCACGTGCGGCCAGTGCCAGCCAACCCTCCAGAAACAGGGCACCCAGCTCGAACGAAAGATCACGAACAGAAAAAATCATATCGACCTCCTGAGTTTTATACGACCCATTTATGATACCATACCACATCCGCCGGGGCAAGACTGTGCCGGAGAGGAAAACCAAAAGAATGACTTTGATAAAATTTGCCCAATTTTTAAAACGCCCTCTTGACAAGCCGGGCACGCCACGTTATACTCTGTGCCAGAAAGTTCGTTTCAGGGCGGGGTGTGATTCCCCACTGGCGGTAAAGTCCGCGACCACCCGCAAGGGTGTTGACCCGGTGCAACTCCGGGACCAACGGTGATAGTCCGGATGCAAGAAACGGCAGGCAAATCGTTGTCTACGCGCCCTGTTGCAGTGTTTTTGTTGCAGCAGGGCGCTTTTCTGTTTGGCCTTCCCGTTCCAGAACAAAATACGAAAAGAGCTTTCGGAACAATTTTTGCAGGGGGCTTTGCCCCGGGAAGGAACATACCATGAAAAAGAATACCACCCACAACCTTACTGTTGCCGCCATGCTCAGCGCAGTGGCGTTTATCCTGATGTTCATCGAGTTTCCCATCCCGATGCTCATCCCGTCCTTCGTCAAGATGGATTTTTCCGACCTGCCCGCCCTGCTGGGTGCGTTTGCGCTTGGCCCGGTGTACGGCGTGGTGATCAGCTTCATGAAGAACCTGCTGCACATCGTTATCAAGGGTACTTCCACCGCGTGTGTGGGTGAGTTGTGCAACTTTATGCTGGGCGCTGTGTTCTCCGCAACGGCAGGTTTTATCTATAAGCACCACAAGAGCCGCAAGACCGCCATTGTCGGTGCCCTTGCAGGTGCCGCTGTCATGGCCGTATTCAGTGTGCCGTCCAACTACTTCATCACGTATCCGGCCTATGTGCAGTTCTATCACATGCCGCTGGAAGCCATCCTTGGCATGTATCAGGCCATTCTGCCCTCGGCAGACAGCCTGATCAAGTGCTTGGTCATTTTCAATATGCCCTTCACGCTGGTCAAGGGTCTGCTGGATGCGGTGCTGTGCATGCTGATCTACAAGCCGCTTTCTCCCATCCTGCACGGCAGAAAGTAATTTTGTTCTCTACTACTTTTTCTTCTTCTCAAATCATAGAAACCACAGCAAAACTCCCCGGTCAGGTTCCGCAATGCGGTTCCCGGCCGGGGAGCTGTTATTTTGTTCAGGCCAAGGCACCTTTATCCAGCCATTTGCCGCGGGCCAGCCGCACAAGAAACAGCGCGCCGCGCATGGTCAGCTCAAAGCTCATGGCGATCCATACACCCACCAGCCCAAAATGTGGAGCCAGCAGGGAAGCGAGAGTGAGCCGGATGCCCCACATGCTGACAAGGTTCAGCACAAAACAGCCGGTGCTGTCGCCGGCGCCCTGCATGGCACCGCTGGCCACGATGCTGGCACCGAACATCGGCTCGGCCAGTGCTTCAATGCGCAGCACCTGCGCGCCCAGCGCAATGACCGCTGCATCTGCGGTGAAAATGCCCATCAGGTTCGGCGCAAAAATATACATGCCAACGCCGGTCAGTGCCATGATGCCCATGCCCATGCCGGTGCACAGCCACGCAAAGCTTTTGGCCATATCCCGGCGGTTTGCACCCACGGCCTGACCCACCAGCGCAAGGGCAGCGTCCTGAATGCCGTAGCCCGCCATATAGCACAAACTCTCGGCGCTCACGCCCAGACTGTTGGCAGCAATGGCGGTGGTGCCAAGGCCGGACACGATGCGGATGAGCAGTACCTGTGCAGAGGAAAGTGCTGCGCGCTCTGCGGCCAGCGGCGCGCCCACCTTCCACAGATTGTGCAGGCAAGCTTTGGTGATGCGCCAAGAGCCGGGTTTGCGGATGCACAGCGGGCCGTCCCGCAGCAAAAGAAGCGCCAGTGTCAGCATGCCGCTGATGGCGGTGGCAAACGCAGTGCCCAGTGCCGCACCCGGCACGCCCCAGCCAAGGCCCCACACCGTCATGGTATGGCCCAGCACCACCATCTGCCGGGTGGGATTGATGAGGAAGAAGTTGAAGATCACGTCCAGCACGCAGGTCAGCACACTGATGAGGCCCGGCGTCAGGGCATCGCCGCAGGAACGCAGCATGGAAGAGTAGGTGCCCATGATCATCAAAAAAGGCAGGGAAGCCGACCAGATGGCAAAATAGGCCGATGCATCCGCCTGCAAAGACGGGTCTGCACCCAGCCAGCCGGGCAGAAAGCGGCTGATGCCAATGCCAAAGGCCGCCGCCGCAAGGCCCACCACAAGGTTGAAGATCATAGACTGACGCAGCACACCGCGTGCATCGGCCTGTCGGTCGGCCCCCAGATACTGCGCCACCTGAATGGCAAAGGACATATACAGCCCGGCCAGCATGCCGTGCATGAGCCATGTACTGGAACTGACGATGCCGATGGACGCCGTGGCCGATGCGCCGATGTGCCCCACCATGGCTGCATCAATGTACTCCACGGCTGTCACCACGATCTGTTGCAGGATGGACGGGATGCTCAGCGTGAGCACTACCTGCATGGTGTGCCGCAGCGGCACCTGTTCGCCCCGGCGCATCTGTGCCGAAAGCTGATCGAGAGAAATGGCCATTGATTCTCCTTATCCTGATTACACATTAAAAATGGCGCCGCATACGCTTTTTCACGAATAGAAACCCGGAAAGCAAGCAGCAGCCAAAACAGCAAACTCTGACAAACTAATACATTATTATAGGTGCCGTGCCGATAAAAGTCAATGAAAGGCGGCTTTTTCGTTGCGGGTGATTGATTTTTTGCGGGCAGCGTGATACACTTCTCTCACAAACATGTAAAGAAAGAGGAACTTTGAATATGATCGAATGGCTGCTTTCGGTCGTGGGACAACGCGGTGTGGATGCTCTGGCATTCCTGCTTGCCTTTGCCCTCACGGCCCTGATGGATTCTGTTTTTCACGATAAACTTCCGCACGACCATGGCCGCGAATTTGCGGTGAACGGTGCACTTTCCAAGGGCAAGGCCCGCGGTTCCGGCCTGATCTTTGTGCTGTGCATCGCGTTGGTGTCGCTGGCCTTCCTGCCGTTCAAGGTGGAGTACGTCATTTACACCGTGCTGCTGATCGCGTCCATGCTGTCCGGTTACTTTGACGATGCCGCCGAGACCGCATGGAACGAGTACAAAAAGGGCATCATTGATTTTGTCATTGCCGCCGTGGCGGGCGTGACCTACCTCAACTTCAACGGCTGCGGCGTACACTTTTTGCAGTGGAGCTTTACGCTTCCCTATGCGGTGTACCTGCTGCTGATCATCATTCTGATCTGGGCCAGCATCAACGTGGTCAATTGCACCGACGGTGTGGACGGCCTTTCGGCCAGCGTTGCAGTTGTGACCATCGGCACCTACCTGCTGGCCTATAAAGCCGAGCTTGGCGAGTATGCCACTGCCGGTGTGGTGTTTATGGGCGCGCTGCTGGCCTACCTGTGGTCCAACGCAAAACCCTCCAGCCTGCTGATGGGCGATGCTGGCAGCCGTGCCATGGGCTTTTTCATTGCCATGCTGTCCCTCAAGTGCGGCCATCCGTTCGCTTTCCTGCTGGCGGCGATCGTGTTCATTGTGGATGGCAGCCTTGGCATCATCAAGATCAGCCTGAAACGCTTTTTGCATATCTCCATCCTCAAGAACACCCGCACGCCGCTGCACGACCATGCCCGCAAGAACAAGGGCTGGAGCGACGAGCAGGTGGTGGCCCGCTGGCTGATCATGCAGTGTGTTGCATCGGCCCTGCTGCTGCTCATCGTCCGTGGCTGAAATTTTAAGTAAAGCAAAACAAAAAAGGACGTCTGGTGAAGATCAGACGTCCTTTTTCGTATGTCAAAAATCAGATGCTGGCTTTTTTGGCCGCGGCCTGCACCACATGGCCCACCAATACCGAGGTGGTCACTGTGCCTACGCCGCCGGGTACGGGCGTAATGGCGTCCACAATGGGTTCTGCTTCGACAAACTTCACGTCGCCGCACAGCTTGCCTTCTTCGTTTACATGGATGCCCACATCCACCACCGTCTGGCCCTCGCGCAGGCAGTCGGCGCCCACGGCACCCATTTTGCCCATGGCCACCACGATCACATCCGCCTCTTTGCAGAGGGCGGGCAGATTTTGTGTGTGGGAATTGCAGAGGGTCACGGTGGCGTTCTCGCGGTCCAGCATCATGGCGGCGGGCTTGCCTACCACAAGGCTGCGGCCTACCACGACAGCGCGTCTGCCGGAAAGCGGAATGTTATAATACTTCAGGATCTCAAGACAGGCCTGCGCAGTGCAGGGCGCGTAGCCGAGGTCGGTATTGGTGAATACTCCGGCCAGTGATCCGTCCGTGATGCCGTCAATGTCCTTTTCCGGAGCCAGAGCTGCACGCACAGTGCGGTCGTCAAACTGTTTGGGCAGCGGACGGAACAGCAGACAGCCATGGATGGCATCCTCTGCGTTGATCTCTGCAATCACTTTCAGCAGGTCGTCCTGAGAGGCGTCAGCGGGCAGCAGAAACTGCTTTACCTCCACGCCAACCTTGCCGCAGCGGGTCATGACGCCGCGCTCGTAGGAGAGGTCGTCCTCGCGCTCACCCACCCGCACCACAGCCAGCGTGGGGATGATGCCTTTTGCCTTGAGCTGTCCGCACAGTGCAGCGTTGCGCTCGTTCATGGCGGCCACAACGGGCGCGCCTTTTAAAATCGTTGCCATAATACGTTCCCTCATTTGATTTTATTGTCAGAAGTTGCTTTGATATTTCGGACGGAGTTTCTCTGTCACCGCTGCAAAAACGGCATCTGCCTTCGGCACGAATTCATCCAGCAGTTTGTCCGCTTTTGCGTCCAGCTCAGCCGCATGTATGCGGTCTGCCATCAGCTTTGTGTTGATGAACACATTCAGGCTTGCGGCCTGCAAGGCGGCCTTGCACAGCGCAGCAGCACAGCCCGCATCGGAAACGGCCAGCACACTGCCTTTGGCGGCATATTCTTCCACAAGGGCAATACCCTCGGCGCATTTTGCCATGATGTCCAGCGGCACGGCGCAGGCGGAATCCAGTGCTTTTTCCAGCACGGCGGCCTTGTGCGCGGCCTGTTCCGGAGTTTCCTTTGGCAGGCCGTAAGCTGCGGCCAGCGGCGCAAAGGCTTCGGCGTCAGCCTGCACCAAGGCTTCCAGCTCCCGGCGCAGGGCGTCGGCCTTGTTGTTCAGGGCCTGAATGTCTGCTTCCACAGCGGTATATTTCTTTTTGCCGGTGGTCAGATTGCCCACCATGTTGCCCAGTGCCACACCGGCGGCACCCACCAGCGCCGCCGCACCGCCGCCGCCCGGCGTGGGCGCTTTGCCGGCCAGCTCTGTGAGAAACTCCTCGCAGCTCAACTTGGTCATTTCCATTGGTAAATACCCCTCTCTGTTACATAGGCGTCCAGCCGCTGATCGTGCTCGTCCACGGCGGCGTGTTCCACCCGCTGTACCTCAAATGCAATGCCGATCTTCACCGCGTTTTTACAACTGGGGAGATACCGGTCATAGTAGCCCTTGCCCATGCCGACCCGGAAGCAGTCCGCATCAAAAGCCGTGCAGGGCACAAGGACCAGCTCCAGCGTTTCTGGCAGCAGGATCTCCGACCGGCTCAGGATGGGGGTGCGGATGCCATACTGTCCCACCTCCCAGCCGTCCGAGCCGGGCACAGCGGCGGTAAGGGAATATTCCTCGCCGCACACCGGATAGGCCAGCGTTTTGCCTTGCGCCTGCGCCTTTTCCGCAAAGGCAGAAAGGTCGGCTTCAGAGCCAAACGCCGCATACAGCAGGATGGTCTGCGCATTCTGCACGGCATCCAGCTGCCAGAGGTTCGCGCACAGGGCTTTGTTTGCGGCGGAACGCACTTCCGGCGCAAGAGCCTTGCGGGCGGCACGGCCTGCCTTGCGCTGGGCCTGCTTTTCTTCGATGACCGTCACCGGAAAACACCTCGCTTCATTTATGACCGGACTGACCTGAAAAATATACAAAAACGACACTGCATTTTTATACAAGTATAATAAACACTTCAGACGAAAAAAGCAAGCCTTTTGTCAAAATGGAAGTTGAAGATTCTACAGCTTTCTGCTATGATAAGAAAAAGCAATTCGGTTCGTGCGCGGAGCAGGGTGGCTTGAAGAAATCCGGGGCTTTCTCCGGAAATTGAGAGGGGTAGAATATTATGTACAACGAAATGATGGACACCATTGGTCTGGTAAACACCGTAGACCCGGAGCTGGCCGCAGCCATGGACCGCGAGCTGGACCGTCAGCGCCAGAACATCGAGCTGATCGCCAGCGAGAACATCGTCTCTCCGGCTGTCATGGCTGCAATGGGCAGCGTGCTCACCAATAAGTACGCTGAGGGCCTGCCCGGCAAGCGCTACTATGGCGGCTGCGTCTACGTGGACGAGGTGGAGAACATTGCCATTCAGCGTGCCTGCAAACTGTTCGGCGCAAAGTACGCCAATGTGCAGCCGCACTCCGGCGCACAGGCCAATCTGGCTGTTTATTTTGCTCTGCTGGATCTGGGCGATACCGTCATGGGCATGGACCTGTCGCAGGGCGGCCATCTGACCCACGGCTCTCCGGTGAATATGTCCGGCAAGAACTATAACTTCGTCTCCTACGGCGTCAATGCTGATGGCGTGATCGACTACGCTGAGCTGGAAAAGCAGGTCAAGAAGGTGCGCCCCAAGCTGATCGTGGCCGGCGCATCCGCATATCCCCGCGCCATCGATTTTGAGAAGATCGCTGAGATCGCGCATGGCTACGGCGCTTTCCTGATGGTGGATATGGCCCACATCGCCGGTCTGGTGGCAGGCGGCCAGCACCAGAGCCCCGTGCCTTATGCAGACGTTGTCACCACTACCACTCACAAGACTCTGCGCGGCCCCCGCGGCGGCCTGATCCTCACCAACAACCCTATCCTTGCAAAGCGCATCAACTCTGCCGTGTTCCCCGGCACGCAGGGCGGCCCGCTGGAGCACGTGATCGCCGCAAAGGCTGTTTGCTTTGGCGAGGCCCTCAAGCCTGAGTTTAAGGAATATGCACGCAAGATCGTGGAGAACGCACAGGCTCTGGCTGCTGAGCTGCAAGCTCGCGGCGTCAAGCTGGTGTCCGGCGGCACCGATAACCACCTGATGCTCATCGACCTGCGCGACGAAGAGTGTACCGGCAAAGAGCTGGAAGCCCGTCTGGACAGCGTGCACATCACTGCCAATAAGAACACTGTCCCCGGCGAGACCCGCAGCCCGTTCGTCACCTCCGGCGTGCGTCTGGGTACCCCGGCTGTCACCACCCGCGGTATGGGTACTGCGGAGATGAAGGTGATCGCAGACTGCATCGCAGACTGCATCTGGCACTACGACGAGAAAAAAGACGAGATCAGCGGCCGTGTGCTCAAACTGACCCACGATTTCCCGCTGTATCAGTAAGCAGCACTTCAGTTTTAAAAGAGGAAGAGTTTTGCGGCTCTTCCTCTTTCTTTTTTGCGCTGGTTGTGCTACCATAAAAACAGCAGTAAAAGGAGTGCAGAGCATGGAACGGAGCGGGCTTTTACATCTTTATTATGGGGACGGCAAGGGCAAGACCACTGCCGCCATGGGCCTTGCCCTGCGGGCGCTGGGCAGCGGCAAAAAGGTGGTGGTTCTGCAATTCCTGAAAGGGAGCAAAAGCGGCGAGGTACCGCTTCTGGAACAGCTGGGCGCAAAAATCTACCGGGGCAAAGCCGGGCAGAAATTTGTGTTCCAGATGAATGAGGAGGAAAAGGCTGCTACCCGCCAGCTGCAAAATGCAAATCTCACTGCTGCTGCGGCGGATGAAGCTGACCTTCTCATTTTGGATGAAGCGGGCAGCGCGTGGGAGCTGGATATGGTGGACAAAGCCCTGCTGCAAAAAGCTGTTCTGGCCCGGCCCGCCGGGCAGGAGTGCGTGCTGACAGCCCATGCTGCGCCGCAGTGGATGCTGGACGCTGCCGATTACGTGACCGAGATGAAATGCCGCCGGCACCCGTACCAAAAGGGCATTGCTGCCCGGCAGGGCATTGAGTATTGACGCAAACACCGGATGGGGGTATTTTTTGTCTTGCATTTATCCCACCGGTGTGATATGATAAATGCAAGAAATCACGCGTGCATATTTGAGCTGGCCCACCACAAAAACAGGGAACTGCTCCGCACCGCTGCCGGGGCAGACCCTTGGCAGCGTTTTGTTTGAAGTGGCAGTTAGCAAATACTAACATCTCTGCCCGGCCGGGCTGTGTACGCACAAGATCTGGAGGGGAATAAAATGATTGAAACGATCGTAAAAGTAGATGGTATGATGTGCGGCATGTGCGAGAGCCATGTCAACGAAGCCGTGCGCAAGGCTTTCCCGGAGGCAAAAAAAGTTGCATCCTCGCAGGCTAAAGGCCAGACGGTGATCCACTCCGAACAGCCGCTGGATGAGCAGAAGCTGCGGGATGCCATCAATGCCACCGGCTATGAGGTCAAAGGCGTAAAGAGTGCACCTTACGAGAAGAAGGGCTTCTTCTCGTTTTTGAAAAAGTAAGCAAACCTTCATACACATAAGGGAGGCGTATCGGAATGAGGATCTTGGTTTACGGTGCAGGCGTTTTGGGCTGTGAGCTGGCCCATGTGCTGATGCAGAACAAGAAGAACGTTGTCACGCTGCTTGCGCGCGGCGAGTGGAAGGAAATGATCGACCAGAAGGGTCTGGTCATTCGTCACTGGGCACAGCATAAAACCACGACGGAACACATAAAAACAATCGATACGCTTGCGCCGGATGATTTTTATGATCTTGTCTTTGTGGTCATGCAGGCCGGCCAGCTGCCGGATGTTCTCCCCGTGCTCAAGGCGAACAAGAGCACGTATTTTGTGTTTGTGGGCAACAACCCCCACGCAAAACAGGTGCTGGAGTTTATGCAGCGCCCGGCGGATAAAATTGCATTCGGCTTTCAGGGTACAGCCGGCCACCGCGAGCACGACCATGTGGTCAGCGTGTATATGAATCCCGGTATGACGGTAGGCGGTGCGACCACTCCGCTTTCCGGCACCTTCCGCACCCGGCTCAAAACGGCATTTGACGGCGCAAAGTACAAGCTGACCTTCTACAGCGATATGGACGAGTGGCTCAAGTGCCACATTGCACTTATCCTGCCGGTGTGCTATGTGTGCTATGCCTGCAACGGCGATCTGCACCGTGCCACCAAGCAGCAGCGCGGCGCCATTCTGGACGCCGCTTACGAAGCCTGCCTGATGCTCAAAGATGCGGGCATTCCGGTAAACAACGCGGAAAACACCGACTATTACAAGCCCGGCGCGCCGGGCCGCCGCCGCATGGAAGCTATGGTGTTTGCCATGGCCAAAACACCGCTGGGCAAGCTGTGTGCGTCCGATCACGCCATGCACGCTGTGGCCGAGATGAAGTATCTGGACGAAGCCTTTGAGGCCCTGCGCAAACAGGCCGGCACGGCAATGCCTATGTGGGAAAAGCTGCGCACGGATATGCCTGCATGGAGCAGCTTGAAATGAGCAGTTTGAAATAAGCGGAACCAAAAAATGAGAAGCCGTATTTTTACAGCTTCTCATTTTTTATGCCAGAAATCTTGCAGCGCGTCCGTCAGTTCATCGGCATTGCGCAGATACCGGATGTGCCGCCAGTGCGGCGGGAACAGCCGGGTATACTCTGACCGGGCAAAGCGGTCATCCAGTAAAAGCACGACGCCCTGATCTTTCGGTGTGCGGATCACACGTCCTGCCGCCTGCAACACCTTGTTCATGCCGGGATAACGGTAGGCATAGTCGAAGCCGGAACCGTTCTGCGCATCGTAGTAAATGCGCAGCATTTCCTGCCGGGGGTTCACCTGCGGCAGGCCTACGCCCACGATAGCGCACCCGATCAGCCTTGAGCCCGCAAGGTCCACACCCTCGCCAAAGATACCGCCCATCACACCAAAACCCAGCAGCGTTTCTTTGGGCTCGGGCACAAACTGCGCCAGAAACGCGTCCCGTGCGGCATCATCCAACCGGCTTTCCTGCACGATGGTGCGCAGCTTTGGGTACCGTGCGGCAAAATCCTCGTGCACCTGCCGCAGATAGGCATAGCTTGGGAAAAACGCCAGATAATTTCCGGTCCGGCTTTCTGCCATCCGGGCCAGTGCGTCCGAAACGGCCTGCACGCTGGCCTCCCGGTCACGGTAGCGGGTGGAGATATTCGGCAGGCAATACAGGCCGAGATTTTCTGCCGGGAAAGGGCTTTCCAGCGCCACCGCCCGGGCATCGGCGCTGCCCAGTACGCTGCGGTAAAAGGAGGGCGGTGCCAGCGTTGCGCTGAACAATGCAGCGCTGCGCCCGGCTGCAAGGCTTGCGTCCACAAAGGGGGCAGGGTCCAGACAGAGAAGATGCAGCTCCAGCTCACTGCCGTGGACGGTAAGCTGGGTGACAAAATGGCTGTCGTACCGCTCAGCCGCGCGGGCGATATCCTGAATTGCAAAATACAGCTCCAGCATCTGGGCGTGGGCGTCGGCATCCGGATTTGTCTCCAGCCAGTTCTGCAAAGGTGCCTGCACCGCCCGCAGCGGGCTGAGCAAGGCAGATGGAAGCTCCTGCAAAAACACGGTGCCGTCCTGTGCATACAGCGGCTGCGGCAGCTCAAAGGCGGGCGGTGCATCCTTCGCCAGAAGGCTGGTCTGAGCAGCATCGCTTTCCGGTGGAGCGGGCTGGCTGCGGCGCGGCGCAAGGCGTGCACAGGCCTTCCGCGCTTCCAACAGAGTCTTGTCGGCGCGGGTCAGCGCAGTTTTGAGAGCACTTTTGCCTTTGCCGAGCGCGCGTTTTGCATCGGTCAGGCTGCTTTTGGCAAAATATGCTGAATACATGGCCCGGGCGCGGTCCGGCAGGTTGTGTGCTTCGTCGATCAAAAACAGCCAGTCGCCGGGCGCATCAAAGAACCGCCGAAGATGCACCACCGGGTCAAACAGGTAATTATAGTCGCCAATGATCACATCACACCATTCGCTCAGGTCCAGCCCCAGCTCAAAGGGACACACCGAAAACTGCTCTGCAACCTCGGCCAGCGCTGCACGGCTGAAACTGCCTGAACCATCCAGCAGGGCTGTCAGTGCGTCTTTGACACGGTCGTAGTAGCCGTTAGCATAGGGACAAAGCTCCGGCAGACAGGCGGGATGTCCTTCTGCGTCCGGGTGCAGGCAGACTTTTTCCTTTGCGGTCAGGGTCACGCTGCGCAGGGCAAGGCCGGGCTGCGCAGCGTGCAGGCGGGCAAGTGCGTCCTCGGCAGCAGCCTGCGTCGTATTGCGGGCGGTGAGGTAAAACAGTTTTTCGCCGCTGCCCTCGGCCATGGCCTTTAAAGCGGGGAAGAGTACACTCATGGTCTTGCCGATGCCCGTGGGCGCCTGACAGAACAGCCGTGTGCCGCCCTTGCGGCCAGCTTCCTTGCCGGTGCGGCAGGCGCGGTAGACTTCGCCCGCCAGCGCGCGCTGCCCGGGACGGTACTGCGCAAATGGAAACGGCAATTCCGTAAGACTTTGAGTGCGGGCCTTAGCCCAGTGCAGCTGCCGCTGTGCCCATGGCACATACTGGCATAGGAGTTCGTGCAGGAATTGCTCCAGCTCCTGCTGGGAAAAATGGCGCACAAAGCGGATGATCTGGTTCGTGTCCACCTGATAATAGGTGAGCTGGATGCTCATCTCCGGCAGGTTTTGCTGTGCGGCATAAATGGCACCATATACCATGCCCTGTGCCCAATGGCAGGGGTTCATGTCCTCGGTGATCGCATCAAAAGGCACTGTGGTGGTTTTGATCTCGTCGATCACCACAGTACCGTTTTTATTGGTAAAAATACCGTCGGCCCGGCCTTCCAGCGTGAACGTGATACCGTCAACCTCATGGTCGGAGGAAAGCGATACTTCGGCTTCGTAGCCTTCACCGGCAGCCTTTTGCAGTTTGCGGTGGATGCGCGCACCTTCCAGCGCACGGTCAAAGCCGGTGAATCGGCTGTCGATGCTGCCGGTGCGCAGCAGAAACTCCACCAGCTGCCGGATGGGCAGACGGATATTTGCCAAAGCATTTCACCTCCGTTCAAATCGTACTACGTTAGCCCGAACATCTCCATGCATTCTGCGGCGACCTCATCCACCTTGCCAAAATCCACAGCCGCGCGGTAGTAGGTCTCCAGCTCATCGTGGCAGCTCTTGGCCTGTGCCATCAATGCGCTGGCCTGCTCCAGAAGCTCTGCGGCAGCGCGCTCGTTGAAGCGCAGCCGTGCACGGTATCCGGCCAGATTTTCCCGGTCCAGAAAGCGCGTGCACCGCACAGCCTGCACGCCGGGCAGCTGCACCGGATGCCAGCGGTTGTCGGTGAGGAAGGCAAGCTTCAATTCGGGGATGATGATATGGTCGATCTTATCCTCCGGGTGCATGGCGCACGGGCAGGTGATCAGGTGGTAGCCCCGGGTCAGCGCTTCGGCGCGGATGAGCTCCAGCAAAAGCCGCGACACTGCGCCATAATCATCCCGGAACACGATGAACTTGCTGGCAAGGGCCTGCACGGTACCCTGATAGAACACCTCGCCCTTGGGCGTGACAGCGGAAAGCAGCCGCAGCTCCTCTGTGCCGGTGCCCTCGGTGCGGGGGAGCACCCGTGCACATAAGCGCTTTACGTAGCGGCGCACTTTTTCAAAGTTGGCGCTGCAAGCCTCGGCCCGGCGGCTGTCCAGCAAAAGACTGCCCGCCGATGCAATATACCGTGCCGCACGGCTGCGCAGCATGGCATTGCGCGCAAACAGGGCTTTGATCTCGGCGGTGTTCTGGTGCAGCTTTTCTGTATCGATGGTATGGTACAGGCTCACCACCACTTCATCTGCGCCGGGCGCGTCCGGTTCCACCACATGGGGCGCTGTAGCGTCCACGATGGCCCGGTGCTGCCCGGGCAGGATCACGCCGTCCAGACTGTCCGGGTCGCTGGCACAGTGGATGCGCTGGGCCAATTCGCCACGCTGCTCCGCCGCGCGGGCCAGCCGCTTCATCAAGGTGGATTTGCCGCAGCCCGGTCCGCTTTTGATCAGATACATCTGCATTCCGGGTTCGCGGCGCAGCGGTTCAAAATAACCCTTGAACCCGGCAGGCGTTGTGGCCCCCAGAAAAAAATCAATGGAATCGTACCGTGTGGTCTCCATACTATAACACCTCTCTTTTGCTTTAGAGTATGCAAAAGAGGGGTGTTTGGTTCTTATTGGTAGGTGTGGTCACACACCTTTTCGATCGTTTCCCGCAGTGCGACGAAATCCGCAAAGGCAGCGGGCTTGTTCTGCGGGCTGCGCAGCAAAGCGGCAGGATGGAAGGTGCCCATAAACAGCACACCGCCTTTTTCAAAGAACTGGCCGTGTTCCTTCGTGACGGAGAAATCCTTGCGGATCATCCGCTGCGCAGCGATGCGGCCAAGGCAGACCACGATCTTTGGCTTCAGCAGCCGGAACTGCTCCCGCAGCCAAGGCATGCAGGCTTCGCTCTCGGCGGGCAGCGGGTCCCGGTTCTGGGGCGGGCGGCACTTGACGATGTTGGCAATGTAGCAGTTCTGGCTGCGGTCCAGATCAATGGCAAACAGGTACTTGTCCAGCAGCTGGCCGCTGCGGCCCACAAAAGGCAGGCCCTGCTCATCCTCGCTCTGGCCCGGGCCCTCGCCCACAAACAGGACCTCGGCGTTCTGTGCGCCCTGCCCAAATACCACATTGGTGCGGGTGGAGCACAGCTCGCACCGGGTGCAGGCAAGGCATTCCGTTTTTAGTGTATCCCAATCCATGACGCTGATCTCCCTCAAAACGATATGATATTTTATTCACAAATCGAAACGCTTTTTCTCCTAAAATAATAGCACAAAAAGCCAATTTTGTCTTGAACTTTTTGCCGGGTGTGCTAGAATAAAAGAGAAAGGCATCCTTGTGTCCAACAGACACCTGGGTGCGAATATTGGAAAGTAAATTCGGAGGTAATCACAATGGCTGATATGTTTGCACCGCTGGTAGCACAGCTGAAGGCAAATCCCAAGACGATCGTTTTCACCGAGGGCAATGATCCCCGCATTCTGGAGGCTGCTGCAAAGCTGCTGGCTGAGGGCGTGCTGAAGGTCGTCATGGTGGGCAACGAGGCTGAGTGCAAGGCTGCTGCCGCCGCCGGTAATTTTGATATTTCCGCTGCCGAGATCATCGACCCTGAGAACTACGCAGGCTTCGATGAGATGGTCAACACCATGGTGGAACTGCGCAAGGGCAAGCAGACCGCTGAGGAGTGCACTGCTCTGCTGAAAAAGTCCAACTACTTTGGCACCATGCTGGTGAAGATGGGCAAGGCTGACTGCCTGCTGGGCGGCGCTACTTACTCCACCGCCGACACCATCCGTCCCGCTCTGCAGCTGGTCAAGACCAAGAAGGGTGCACATCTGGTGAGCTCCTGCTTTATTCTGGACCGCGACTGCGGCGAAGAGGGCCTGAAGCGTATTGCCATGGGCGACTGCGCCGTGAACATCGACTACACCGATACCGTTGATAAGGCTACCGGTGAGGTCAAGGTCCCTGCCGCTGCAAAGCTGGCTGAGGTTGCCGTTGAGACTGCCAAGACCGCAAAGTTGTTCGGCATCGACCCGAAGGTGGCTGTGCTGAGCTTCTCCACCAAGGGCTCCGGCAAGGGCGGCACCGTTGCTCTGAGCCACGACGCTGTCATCAAGGCTCAGGAGATGGACCCCGAGCTGGCTGTGGACGGCGAGCTGCAGTTTGATGCTGCCGTTGCTCCCGAAGTGGCACAGGTCAAGTGCAAGGGCAGCAAGGTGGCTGGTCAGGCCAACACCTTCATCTTCCCCTGCATCGAGGCCGGCAACATCGGCTATAAGATCGCTCAGCGTCTGGGCGGTTATGCGGCTTACGGCCCCATCCTGCAGGGCCTGAATGCTCCCATCAACGACCTGTCCCGTGGCTGCAACGCCGACGAGGTCTACAAGATGAGCCTGATCACCGCTTGCCAGTCTTGATTTGACTGACTGAAAATAGCCGCCGTATTCGATCTGGCTTTTTTCAGCAGAATTATTTTGTTGAACTGCACCCCGGAAAATCCACGGATTTTCCGGGGTGTTTTTTCACATGCAATAAATGGCATCGCCACCCCTTGCAATCCGACTGCATTTATGGTACAATATTCTGGCATTCAACGAATGTGTCGGACAGCGCCTGCTGCGTGGTTCGGCATACGGATGCGGGTCCTGTACGATGGATTCGCTGTGAACCAGGTCAGGTGGGGAACCAAGCAGCCTTAAGCAGTGCGTTCGTGCGTTTCAGTAAGCCTGCATCCGTATGCCGAGTTACGCAAGGCGGGGACAAAACCCCGTCGAGCGCTGTCCTTTTTATTTTGCCGGAAAGGGGAAAAGGCTATGTACCGTGCCTTATACCGCAAGTGGAGGCCCCAGCGTTTTGAGGACGTCGTGGGCCAGCACGCCATCGTTACGGCCCTCAAAAACCAGATCACGGCAAACCGCGTGGGCCACGCCTACCTGTTTACCGGCGTGCGCGGCACCGGCAAGACCACCTGTGCCAAAATTTTTGCCAAGGCAGTCAACTGTCTGCATCCGGTAAACGGCGACCCCTGCGGCGAATGCGAGATCTGCAAGGGCATCGACAACGGCAGCATTTTGGACGTGGTGGAGATGGATGCAGCTTCCAACAACGGCGTGGACGATATCCGCGACCTGCGCGACGAGACTGCCTACACCCCAAGCGCCTGCAAATATAAGGTGTATATCATCGACGAGGTGCACATGCTGTCCACGGCGGCCTTCAACGCACTGCTCAAAACGCTGGAAGAACCGCCCGCCCACGTTATTTTTATTCTGGCAACCACCGAGATCCAGAAGGTGCCCGCCACCATTCTCTCGCGCTGCCAGCGGTACGATTTCACCCGCATCGGGCCGGAGGATATCGCCCACCGGGTGGAATACATTGCAGGCGAGGAACATTTGGAACTGACGCCGGACGGCGCCGAACTGATCGCCCGTCTGGCCGATGGCGCCCTGCGCGATGCACTGTCCATTCTGGATACCTGCGCCGGTGTGACGGCAAAGATCGACGCAGATGTGGTGCGCCGTATGGCGGGTGTGACCGACCGCAGTTATCTGTTCCGTATCTCGGACGCGCTGGAAGCGCAGGATGGCGCAGCGGCGCTGGCGCAGCTGGCGCAGCTGCGCCAGCAGTCGGTGGATGTGAAGCGCCTGACCGAGGAACTCATTGCCCACTATCGTGCCCTGATGCTGGCCGCGCTGCCCGGCGGGCAGGCGCTGCTTTCCGGTGTTTCGCCGGAGGAGGAAGCTCTCTATCTGGAAAAAGGCCCGCAGATGGGTCAGCGCGAAGCCATCCGTGCCATTCGTGCACTGGGCAATGCGCTGGAACACATGACCCGCGGCAGTGACCAGCGCATTGAGCTGGAACTTGCATTGTTCAGTCTTTCAGAACCGCCGCAGCAGGTGCAGGCCGTACCGGTACAGAGTGCGCCTGCCCGCATGACCAGCCAGCCAGCCGCACCGCAGCCGTTTGCTTCGGCTCCTGTGGCGCAGCCATTCATCCGTGCACCGGTTCAGGAGGCACCCGCAGCAGAACCGGCTCCTGTGCCGCTCGAGGAGCCCGTGACGCCGCCTGCACCTGCACCGCAGGCCGCAGAGCAAAAACAGGCAGAACCGGCCCCAGCACCGGCCGAGGAAGTACCGCCGCTGCCGGAAGAACCGCCGGTGCAGCAGACGGAAGCTCTGCCGTGGGACGAGCCCGCAGCACAGCCGACGCCGTCCGTACAGGAAACCGTGCCGGAAAAACCTGCGTCGAATCCGCAGCCGGAGCCTGTGCCGCAGGAGCCGGCAAAACCGGCACCGGAAACGCCGCGTACTGCCGTGCAGGAAGGTCCGTACCCGTACTGGCCGCAGGTGGTGCAGCAATTGCAGGAAAAAGACCCCATGCTCTATACCTATCTGCGCAAATCCAAGGCGTATTTTGATGGTACCCGTGTGCTGATCGACGGCGGCAAGACCTTCCGCGATTTTATCCGCGCCAACAAGGACAGCCAGCGGCTCATCAAAAAGCTGATCAAGGATGTGTCCGGCACAGCGGTGCCCATCGGCCCCTATGAGCCAAAGGCGGCAAGCAAAGCAGTTTCCAACGCAGAGCAGTCGCTCCACGCGCTGGAAAAGCTGGGGCTGGATGTGTCCATCGAGGATTCCGCAAGGAAAAAGACAAATACTATTTAAAAAGGAGTAACCAATTATGAAAGCAAGAATGCCCGCAGGCTTTGGCCGCCCCGATATGAACGCCCTCATGCGTCAGGCACAGAAGATGCAGGAGGATATGAAGGCAAAGCAGGCCGAACTGGAAGCTGCTGAGTACACTGGCAGTGCTGCCGGTGAAATGGTCACGGTCAGGATGAATGGCAAGCACGAAGTGCTGTCCATCAGCATCAAGCCGGAGGCTGTGGACCCGGATGATATTGAAATGCTGGAAGATATGGTGGCTGCAGCCATCAATGCTACCGTCAAGCAGGTGGACGAAACGGCCGAAGCTGAAATGGGCAAGCTGACCGGCGGTATGAACATCCCCGGTCTCTGATCCGGCAGGAGGGAAGAACATGGGCTATACTGCAGCCCCGCTGGAAAAGCTGATCGAAGAGTTCAGCAAATTTCCGGGCATCGGGCGCAAGGGTGCTACCCGTATGGCATATCAGGTGCTGAGCATGTCGGATGAAGACGCTGCAGCTCTGGCAGGTGCGATCCAGGGTGCTCACACCAAGCTTCATCGCTGCCGCATCTGCCAGAACTATACGGAGGCAGAGCTTTGCCCCATCTGTGCCAGCACAAAGCGGGATCCCTCTGTCATCTGTGTGGTGGAAACGCCCCGCGATGTTCAGGCGTTTGAGCGCACCCGGGAATACCATGGCCTGTACCATGTGCTGCACGGCCTGCTCAGCCCGATGGACGGCATCACCGCAGAGCAGCTGTGCGTCAAGGAGCTTCTGGCCCGTTTGGGAGATGGCAAGGTGAAAGAGGTCATCATGGCCATGAACCCGACGGTAGAAGGAGAGGCTACTGCCATGTATCTGGCAAAGCTCATCAAACCGCTGGGCATCAAAACCACCCGTCTGGCCTACGGTCTGCCGGTAGGTGCAAGTCTGGAGTACACAGACGAGACCACCTTGTACCGTGCGCTTTCGGGCCGTGGTGAGCTGTGATTTGGAAATAATTTACAGTTTCTTCAAAAACGGCTCTTGCAAAACCGTGAAAAAATGGTATACTGATACAACAGAAACGGAGAAAGGAGGCGCGCAGCATGGCACCCACCAAAGAGCGTCCGGCGACCAAAACCATCGCCACCAACCGTGAAGCGCGCCACGAGTATTTTGTTCTGGAAGCGCTGGAAACGGGTGTGGAGCTGAAGGGCACAGAGGTGAAAAGCCTGCGTGCCGGAGGCGTCAACCTGAAAGACAGCTGGGTCGATATTGAGGATGGCGAGCTGCTGGTGAAGGGGATGCATATCAGCCCCTACGACCACGGAAACATGTTCAATCAGGACCCCATGCGTGTCCGGCGTCTGCTGGCACACAAAAGTGAGATCCGGCGGCTGCACCAGCAGTGCAAGCTGCAGGGTTACACCCTTGTGCCGCTCTCGCTTTATTTCAAGCATGGCCGCGTAAAAATGGAAGTGGGCCTTTGCAAAGGCAAAAAGCTCTACGATAAGCGTGCAGACGCCGCACAGCGCGACGCAAAGCGTTCCATTGACCGTGCCATGAAGTCCAACGGCAAATATTATTGATCCTTTCAGACCGCTTCCTGAAGCGGAACTTTTCCAAAGCTTTCTGCACACTGCAAGGTGTGCTTTATAAGGGGGCGTAAAGGTTTCGACGGGGAGAGCGAGGTCTGGGCAGCGGGTAGCAGTGGGGGAACTGCTCTATAACTCCTCCAAAAAAATTAACTGACAATAACAATTCTCAGTTGCTCGCAGCCTGAGTGCTGCGCGTTCCGCCCACTCTTGTGTCGTGTGGGGCCGGGGCGTCCTTTAGACACAGCACCTGAACGGACCTAAGCTTTGCGGACCGGCAGGAACTCATGAAGCTACCAATGCGCTAGCCTGACGATCGGCGTGGCGCGGCGGGAATGTTGTAGATCGCCTGCACCCGGAGACACCTGCACTGAGCTCTTTTCGGACATGGGTTCGACTCCCATCGCCTCCACCACGCAAAAAAGCACGTTGATTCGCAAGAAGTCGGCGTGCTTTTTCCTTTTGCTCACGCAAGAAGTCACGCACATGCAAACAAAAAAATATAAAATTCAACCGTTATTTGCGGGTTTTGGATTCAAAATCTTGAACAGAATACCATTGACGGCCTGTGCGGTGTCCTTGACATTGGAAGAACCCACCGAGGAGCAGCGCGACCTGATCAACGCCCACCCGGAGGGCTGCGGCTTCTGGGCGTGGCTGTTTGAGTATACCGGGTTGCGTATGGGCGAAGCCAACGGTCTGCAATGGAAAATGGTGGCGCAGCAGCTCCTGGGCCATTCGGACATCATGACCACCCGGCGCATCTACCAGCATCTGCGGGAGAAGGAAAACGCCCGGTACACGGCTCAGCTGGATGCCTATGTGAGCAAAAATCTTTAATTTCCCTACAAATTGCCCCGGGGAGCACGGTGAAAACTGGCTCCCCGGGGTAACTTTTTACACTACAATCTCACTACAAGGCCCCCGCAAAATCAGGCAATATTGGGCAGTATCTGGCAGTATTTGACCACTGCGCAAAACGAAAAACCCGCGAAGCTACGAATTTTCAACGTAACTTCGCGGGTATCTTTTGGTGCGAGGGAGGGGACTCGAACCCCCAAGGATAAACCACACGCACCTCAAACGTGCGCGTCTGCCAGTTCCGCCACCCTCGCACACCATATTTACCTTTTGCTGCCCTATTGATCCCTGAGGTTTGGAACCACATTGCGGACTGCTTGAATATATTACCACATTACCATCCGATAGTCAAGCTCTTTTTTCTTTTTTAGAGTTTTTTGGTTTTCGGAAACAAGTATTGAAATCGACCCTGCATTGATGGTATAATAACTTTATCAATCACGAATGATGTTGTCCTGCGTATGGCATTGATTTTCAGGCAGGACCATTTCAAACAAGAAAAAGCGGGCATACTGCTTGCTTTTGAATGGAGGACAACACAATGGATATGCAGAATATGGACCTTCAGGGCGGCAGCCTTCAGATCTCCACCGAAGTGATCGGCAAGATCGCACGCTGTGCTGCATTAGAGATCGACGGCGTTGCCGAAGTTTCCTGTGGCAAGCAGAATAAAAAGCTCAAGGATATTCTGGAGGCTTCCAGCATCCAGTCTCCCGTTGTCGTGGAAATGCGCGACGGCACCGCAAACATTACGCTGCATTTGATGATGCGTTTTGGTGCGCGCATCCCGGCTGTGGCGGAAAAAGTGCAGGAAAATGTGAAGAACGCTGTACAGAGCATGACCAACGTCACGGTGAGCCGCGTCAATCTGGTGATCGCCGGGCTGGCCGATGCAGCAGCAGAACAGTAAAATCAAAAAAGTTAAAGGCCGCTGCCTTCCGCCGTTTTTGCCGGAGGGCCCCGGCTGTGAGAGGATCGTTATGGAAAACATTTTGCCCCGTAGAGAAGCACGTGAGAATGCATTTTTGCTGGCATTCTCGCAGACGTTTGGTGATGTTCCGCTGGCTGAGGCGATCACCAATCATGAAGAAAACGACGAAGAGCATCCGGTGGATGGCTTCAGCAAGCATCTGCTGAACGCATATTATGACCACTCGGCTGAGGTGGACGATGAAATTCGTGCCCATCTGCGCAACTGGACCATGGAGCGTCTGCCGCGCGTGAGCCTGACCGTCCTGCGTCTGGCTGTGGCAGAGATGCTGTTTGGCGGCGAGAACAAGCCCGGTGTTGCCATCAACGAGGCAGTGGAACTGACTAAAAAGTATGGCGCGGATGATGACTATCAGTTCGTGAACGGTCTGCTTGGCGCAGTGGCCCGTGACCACGGTCTGGATGCTGCCACAGCGGAGCAGGCCGAACAGTGAGCCGCTATACGCTCGGTTTTGATACAAGCAACTATGCAACCTCTCTGGCAGTGTTTGATACAGCTGGAGAGGTTGTTTGCGCAAAGAAACGCTTTTTGCCGGTAAAAGAGGGCCAGCTTGGCCTGCGGCAGAGCGATGCCTTGTTTCATCACACGGTGGCGCTGCCGGAGATGATGCAGGAGCTTGCGCAGGAATTTGACCTGACAAAGATCAGTGCGGTGGGTGTATCGCAAAAGCCGCGTCCGGTAGAAGGCAGCTATATGCCGTGCTTTCTGGCGGGCGTCAGCGCAGCAACGGCCTTTGCACTGGCAAGGGACATCCCGCTTGTGCGGACGACCCACCAGCAGGGTCATGCTGCGGCTGCACTGTTTGCTGCGAAAGGCGAACAGCTGTTTAAAGAAAAAGTTCTGCTGTTCCATATTTCTGGCGGAACCACCGATCTGCTGCTCTGTGATCAGGTGCGGCAGATCACGACCCTTGGCACCAGCACCGACCTCTACGCCGGGCAGGCAGTAGACCGTGTAGGCGTCAAGCTCGGGTTCGGCTTCCCGGCAGGCGCCGAGGTATCCCGTCTGGCGGCGCAGTGTGAAGAAGAAATCAAGCCCAGATCCAGCGTGAAGGGGATGCAGTGCAGCCTTTCCGGGCTGGAAAACCAGTGCAATGCCCTGCTTGCCGCAGGCAAACCGCCGGAGTATGTGTGCAAATACTGCCTGCTCTGCGTGGCAGATACGGTGGTCAAAATGACAAAAGCGGCACAGAAGGAGCATCCGGGCCTGCCGGTCGTCTGTGCCGGCGGCGTGATGAGCAGTGATATCATCCATGCGTGGGTGCAAAAACGCCTGCCGCAGGTGCATTTTGTGCCCGGACAGTATTCCAGCGATAACGCCATCGGCGTTTCCATTCTTGCAGCCCGGGAGGCTGGCTTATGGCTGAAGTGATCACGGTATCCGCATTGAACCGCTATGTGAAAACATTGCTGGACGCAAACGACATCCTGTTCGATCTGGCATTGCGCGGCGAGATTGCAAACTTTGTACAGAACGCGCGCAGCGGACACTGCTACTTTACCCTGCGGGATGAAGCCAGCAGCGTGAAGGCCGTGATGTTCCGCACTGACGCGCGCCGCCTTGCTTTCCGTCCGGAGGAAGGAATGCGCGTTGTTGTGCGCTGCCGTGCCACGCTTTATGAACGGGACGGCGCATTCCAGCTCTATGTGAATGATATGTTCCCGGATGGCATCGGCGCAGCGCAGCTGGCACTGGAGCAGCTTAAAGCCAGACTGGAAAAAGAGGGCCTGTTCGATGCCGAGCACAAAAAGCCTCTGCCGGCATTTCCAAAATGCATCGGTGTCGTTACCAGCAAGACCGGCGCTGCGCTGCAAGATATCCGCAATGTGATCGCCCGGCGCTGGCCATCGGTGCGGCTGCTGTTGTGTCCGGTAACGGTACAGGGCTTTGAGGCTGCGCAGCAGGTTGCAGTCGCGATCCGAACTCTGGACCAGCGCAAAGAGGTGGACGAGATCATTGTGGCGCGCGGCGGCGGCAGCAGGGAAGATTTGTGGGTGTTCAACGCCGAGATCATTGCACGGGCAGCTTACCGCTGTAAAAAACCACTGATCAGCGCCATTGGTCATGAGATCGACTACACACTTCTGGACTTTGTGGCCGACCGCCGCGCACCCACGCCTTCTGCCGCGGCAGAGCTTGCGGTGCCGGACCGGGCCGAACAAATGCGGATATTGCAGGATCTGCAACAAAATATTCGCAAAAATATGCAAAAACGGTTTGATTTATGCTATAATAGTCTGGAACAATACAACTTTGTGTTGGAACAGAGCTCTGCCCGCAGGAATTGGCAAAAGAAAAGCGGCGAGTTGCAGCAGATGCAGCAGGATGTTCAGCACGAGATGTGTCGGCAGCTGCAATCTGCACAACAGGAATTGCAGCACGCAGCTGTACTGGCCAGTTCGCTGAACCCTTACAAGGTATTGGCCCGCGGCTATGCAATGATTACAGCACCGGATGGCACCATCCTGAGCCCGGCCGATTTGCGGCTGGAAAAAACGATATATGTTCGCGGCGCTTCCAACCGGGCAAAATGTCATGTGGAAGCGGTGGAGGAGATCAATGAGAACACCCAAAAGTTTTGAAGAGGGCATGGAGCGCCTGAATACGATCCTTGCACAAATGCAAAGCGAGGAGACTACGCTGACGGATTCCGTCAAACTATATGCCGAAGCTGCTGCGCTGATGGAATATTGTCATACCGCGCTGGAAAAGACCTCTCTTCAGATCGATGAGATCAACGCAAAGCTTTCGGATGTCCCGCAGGAGGGAAAAACGGATGGAGTATAAGGAACAATATCAGCAGTACCTTGCAAGGGCACAGGCAGCGCTGGAAAAAGCCTGCGAGCGATTCCTGCCGGAGGAATCCGTAGTCTGCCGCGCCGCGCGCTACAGCCTGCTGGGCGGCGGCAAACGCATCCGTGCCGTGCTGGTGCTGAGTGTGTGCGATATGCTGGACGGCGATCTGCTTGCTGCTGAACAGTTTGCAGCGGCAGTGGAAATGCTGCACTGCTATTCGCTGATCCACGATGATCTGCCCTGTATGGATAACGATGATCTGCGGCGCGGCAGGCCGTCCTGTCACAAGGCGTTTGACGAAGCGACAGCCATGCTGGCTGGTGATGTTCTGCTGACCGAAGCGTTTGAAGCGGTTGCGAAGGCACCGGCAGAGCCTTCCGTTTGTGTGCGGGCGGCGCAGGCATTGAGCGCAGGCGCAGGCAGCCGCGGTATGGTCTATGGTCAGGAACTGGACCTCAAATACGAGGCACTCGCTGCCACAGAAGAACAGCTCCGGCTGATCCACCGCAACAAGACCGGCGCGCTGATCAATGCTGCCATCCAAATGGGCGCAGCCGCAGCCGGTGCCAGCGAGGAACAGTGCAGGGTGCTGGAACGGTATGCCTACGGCATCGGTCTTGTGTTCCAGATCGTAGACGATGTGCTGGATGTGACCAGCACGCCGGAACAGCTGGGCAAGCCCATTGGCAGCGACAACGAAAACGGCAAAACGACCTTTGTAACACTTTATGGCACAGCGGGCGCTATGCAGTTTGCGCAGCAATTGAACGAGAATGCCTGCGCGGAACTCCGCCGCAGCTTTGGCAGCAAAGCGGAATTTCTGGAACAACTTGCGCAGCAGCTTGTAGTACGCAAAAACTAACGATATAAAAGGAAAATGATTATGCAGTTGATTCGGGATATCCTGTCGTTCAACCAAATCCTCACGGTCTCGCTTCTGGGCTGGTTCGTGGCTCAGGTGCTGAAAACGACCATCAATTTCATCCTGCTGGGTAAATTCCAGCTGGAGCGCATGTGGGGTGATGGCGGTATGCCAAGCGCCCACAGCGCCACGGTGTGTGCCATGGTGATCGCCACCGGGCGCTGTGTGGGCATTGATTCGGCCATTTTTGCTGTGGCAAGTGTAGTAGCCATCATCACCATGCACGACGCCATGGGCGTGCGGCACGAGACCGGCGAACAGGCCAAGGTGCTGAACCAGATGATCGACCAGTGGATCGATATCAGCGAAAAAAATGCGCCGTTCCTCCAGAATATGCACCTGAAGGAAATGGTAGGCCACACGCCGCTACAGGTGGTGGCCGGTGTTCTGGTGGGCGTGGCAGTCGGCTTTTTGTATCCGCTGGCGTAAAAATGTGCTGCTGCGGCACAAATCTGCATTGAAGGACGTGTGATGTATGGGAATGCTGCTGGACAGCATTGATCAGCCCAGTGACCTGAAACAACTGAATGAACAGCAGGTGGAACAGCTGTGCGCCGAGATCCGGCAATTTTTGCTGGAGAATATTTCCAAGACCGGCGGACATCTGGCTTCAAACCTTGGCATGGTGGAGCTTACGGTTGCACTGCATCGCGCACTGAACACGCCGCAGGATAAGATCGTGTTTGATGTGGGCCACCAGTGCTACACCCACAAAATCCTTACCGGCAGACGCGGGCAGTTCGACAAGCTGCGCCAGCTGGACGGCATCTCCGGTTTCCCGAACCCGAACGAGAGCAGGCACGACGCTTTTATTGCCGGACATGGCAACACGGCGCTTTCGCTCGCCATCGGCATGGCGTGGGCTAAAAAACTCCGCCATGAACCCGGGCTTGTTGTGGCAGTGATCGGCGACGGCGCGTTTACCGGCGGCATGGTTTATGAGGGCATGAACAACATTGAGCATCTGGACAACCTTCTTGTGATCCTGAACGACAACAAAATGTCCATTTCCAAAAATGTGGGGGCCCTTGCCCGTTATCTGACCCATCTGCGCACAACGACGGCGTACTTTGATGCCAAGGATAATGTGCGCAGCTTTCTGGACGGTGTCCCCGTGGTGGGTGTGCCGCTGAAAAATACGATCACCGAGTGTAAGACACTGGTGCGCCGTGCCATGTACCATTCCACGATGTTTGAAGATATGGGCTTCCAGTACATCGGGCCGGTGGATGGCCATAATGTGGAGGAGCTGGAACGTACGATCCGCACCATCTGCGGCAGGCAGGGCCCGCATTTTCTGCATGTGATCACCAAAAAGGGGAAAGGCTACCAGCCTGCCGAAGTGAATCCGGGCAATTACCACGGTGTTTCGGCCTTTGACCCAGACGGTATGCCGGACCCGGAAGTTGCCCCAAAAGAGTCTTTCTCGACGGTGTTCGGCAATGCCCTTGTAAAAGAAGGCACCAAAAACCAGAATCTCTGCGCCATTACGGCGGCTATGAAATATGGCACCGGCCTACAATTTTTTGCGCACAGCCATCCGGAACGTTTCTTTGATGTGGGCATGGCAGAGCAGCATGCTGTGACATTTGCAGCGGGCCTTGCCAGTCAGGGAATGCTGCCGGTGGTGTGCATTTATTCCACTTTTTTGCAGCGCTCCTATGACCAGATTATCCATGACGTAAACCTTTTAAAGGAAAACGTTGTGTTTGCCATTGACCGCGCCGGTTTTGTCCCGGCAGACGGCGAGACACATCAGGGCATTTACGACCCGGCATTTCTGAGCCAGATCGGCATGCCGCTGTATGCCCCCTCCAATTATCAGGAGCTGACCTATTGGCTGCGGAAATTATTGGGCGAACAGTTTCACGGCCCGCGTGCGATCCGTTATCCGCGCGGCGGAGAGAGCGCGGAGCTTGCCGCATTCGGTTGCAGCGGCAGGGAACACGACTTTTTGAAACAGACCGAGAATGCATCAATTGTCCTTGTAAGCTATGCAGATGAGTTGGAAGAACTTCTTTGCGCAGCAGAACGGTTGAGCCGAAAAGATGTAAAGTGCGATGTCGTAAAGCTTGTAAAGCTATATCCCTTTACAGAAAAGTTTGTCGAAGATTTGCTGAATTATAAAATCATTTTGTTTGCGGAAGAATGCATTGCAAATGGAAGCATTGGTGAGCATCTGGAATATGCCTTGCAGCAAAAAGGCTGGGATGGTCGATTTATCCATTGTGCTGTGCGAGATGCATGCCTGCCGCACGCCAGCGTTGCGCAGATCAAGCAGGCAACGGGTCTGGATGCAGAGCACCTTGTGCAGGCCGTGCAGGCTGCGGTGATGAAAGGAGAAAACTTATCGTGAAAATTCGGTTGGATCAATATCTTGTCCAGAACGGTCTGGCACAGAGCCGGGAACGTGCAAAGGCTCTGATCATGTCCGGCATCGTCTTTGTCAACGAGCAAAAGGTGGATAAGGCCGGTGAGATGATCAAGGAAGACGCCAAGGTGGAGGTGCGCGGCCACGACATCGGTTATGTGAGCCGCGGCGGCCTGAAGCTGGAAAAGGCCATGAAATGCTTCCCGCTGACGCCGAACGGCAAGGTCTGTATGGACATCGGCGCATCCACCGGCGGCTTTACGGATTGCATGTTGCAAAACGGAGCTGTCAAGGTATACGCCGTAGACGTCGGCTACGGTCAGCTGGCTTGGAGCCTGCGCACCGATGCGCGCGTAGTCAATATGGAACGCACCAATATCCGCAATGTTACGCTGGAGGATCTGGCGGAGCCCATCGAATTTTTCAGTGTGGATGTTTCCTTTATTTCGCTGCATCATATCTTCCCGGTGGCACAGGCCATCACTACGCAGGACGCGATGGGCGTCTGTCTGGTCAAGCCGCAGTTTGAGGCCGGCCGCGAGAAAGTGGGCAAAAACGGTGTCGTGCGCGATCCGGCTACCCACCGCGAAGTGCTGCATAACGCGATGGGCTATGCCGCTGCAAACGGTTTTGCTGTGCGCGGGCTGGATTTCAGCCCGGTGAAAGGCCCCGAGGGCAACATTGAATATCTGATGTTCGTGCAGAAGAGCACCGAGCCCGCCGTGCTGGACGACAGCGTTGCGGAACAGGTAGTGGCTGCAAGCCACAGCACGCTGGACCGTTGAGCACAGCCCAGCTCTTTGAACGATAAAAGGAGTCTCCGGTATGACGATCTATATTTCGCCGAATCCCGGCAAACCCTCCGCCAGTGAGATTGCGCTGCGTGCGGCGCAGATCCTGATGACCCACGGCGCGGACGTGCTGATGTGTGATACGCTGCGTGCAAGCTGTAGCACAGTGGGCGTTACCTATCTGCCGCTGGAGCAATGTCTTGCGCGCGCAGATGTGATCCTGACCATTGGCGGCGACGGCACCATCCTGCACGAAGCCAACCTTTCGCTGCACTATGCAAAGCCGATCCTGGGCATCAATTTGGGGCGCTGCGGTTTTCTGGCTACCTGTGAGATCGGTGAAATGGAAGCAAAGCTCTCCGCTGTTGCAAGAGGAGAATTCAGTCTGGACAACCGGATGCTGTTGTATGTCCGTGTTCTGGGCCACGACGGCTGGGAAGGCCATGCGCTGAATGATGTGGTGGTAACAAAAGGCCGGTTACAGCAGGCCATCGATTTCAGCATTTACTGTGATGATATTCTGGTGGAGCATTACCGCGGAGATGGCGTGATCGTTGCTACGCCCACCGGCTCTACCGCTTATTCGCTGGCCGCGGGCGGGCCTATTCTGGATTCGCAGACAAAAGGCGTAGTGGTAACACCCATTTGTCCGCACAGTCTGGCCAGCCCGGCCATGGTTTTTGCGCAGGAACGCAAGCTGAACATCTGCGTTGGGCAGGTGGCGGACGATGAAGTGTTTATCAGCTGTGACGGCGCAGTGGGCTGTCCGCTCAAGGCCGGTGCAACAGCTGAGGTGCGGCTCTCGGATCAGGTGGTAAAGCTGATCACCTTTGGCAGGGCAGATCAGTTTCAGGCCATCGATCAGAAACTGCGCAGCAGGCGATAAAAAGGAGGCGAGGTTACGATGGCACGCAGCCGCAAAGAAGATGCAAAAAGCAAAGGGGACCGCCAGCAGGCAATTTTAAGGCTTGTGCAGGAGCACCCGATCAGCCGTCAGGAAGTGCTGCTGGATCACCTTTCCAAAGAAGGGTTTGAGGTGACGCAGGCCACGATCTCCCGCGATATCCGGGAATTGTGCCTTGTAAAGGCGGCCACGGCAGAGGGCTACCGCTATGTTTCCAGCAGGAACGAGAGCTTCAACCCCAAGACCCAAGGCCGTTTTGAGACCATTTTTCACGAGTCCGTTCTGGGCGTGGACTATGCCGGGCACGTTGTGCTGGTAAAGTGCTACTCTGGCATGGCCAATGCTGCATGTGAAGTTTTTGACGCATTGCAGTGGAAAAACGTGGTTGGCACCCTTTCGGGCGACGACACGTTCCTGATCGTTGCACGGTCGGAGCGGGATGCCAAAACCATCTGTTCGGAACTGACCAGACACATTGTACAAAAGTAATGCGGGAGAGAGTATATGCTGAGCAGCCTGCAAATTGAAAATGTTGCTGTGATCCAGAAGGCTGAGGTGCATTTCAAACCGGGACTGAACGTCCTTACCGGTGAGACCGGTGCGGGCAAATCGATCCTGATCGATTCCATCAACGCGATCTTGGGTAACCGCACCTCAAAGGACCTTGTGCGCACTGGCGCCCCCAAAGCGGTGATCCGCGCTGCCTTTGAGCAGGTGCCGGACGCAGTGCTGGACAGCTTGGAAAAGGCCGGATACGAGCGCTCTGACGCGCTGATGCTCAGCCGCGAAATTACCGCAGAGGGCAAAAGCAGCTGCCGCATCAACGGGATGCCCGCAACTGCGGCAGTGCTGCGGGAGCTGTGCGGCGGGCTGATCAATATCAACGGTCAGCACGACTCAGTGGGCCTTCTGAACCCGGCGCGGCATCTGGGCATTCTGGATGATTATGCACAGAACAGCGCGGAATTTCAGGGTTATTATGTGCTGTACCGGGAGCTTGTGCGCATCAAGCGGGAGCTGGATGCCATGATCACGGATGAAGCCGAAAAGCAGCGCAAGATCGACCTGCTGAGCTATCAGGTGCAGGAGATCGAGGATGCCGGTCTGACGGCGGGCGAGGAGCAGCGGTTGGAAAGCCGCCGCAAGGTTCTGGCAAATGCTTCGTCCATCCGGGATAAGATCGCGCAGAGCTATGCGCTGCTTTCCGGTGGGGACGATGCCGCCGGTGCAGTGGACCTGCTGGGCGAAGCCTCCAATGCGGTGGATGCAGCTGCGCAGCTGGACGAAGCGCTTGCAGGTGCCTCCAGCCAGCTGTTGGACCTTTATTACACTGCAAAGGATGTTGCGGCAGACCTGATCGGACGCTTGGAATCCTACGACACCAACGATGCCGAGCTGGACGAGATCGAACAGCGGCTGGACCTGATCTACAAACTCAAGCGTAAATACGGTGAGACCGTAGAGGACGTGATCGCATTCGGGCAGAACGCGAAGGAAGAGTTGGAGCGTATCCAGTCCTCGCAGGAGCGGCATGATCACTTGCAGGCGGAAAAGCGGCGCCTTTATGCTCTGGCGCGCGAAAAAGCGGAAGTGCTGACCCAGACGCGTCTGCGCGCCTTTGAAGAACTGAACAAACGCATTTCCGGCACACTGGACTTTTTGAACATGCCGGGCGTGCGCATGACCCTGCGCCACACCCGCGGTCCATTGGCAAGCCATGGACAGGACAGCATTGAGTTCTACATTTCCACAAATCCCGGCGAAGCACCCAAACCATTGGCCAAAATTGCATCCGGAGGCGAGCTGAGCCGCATCACGCTGGCCATCAAGAATGCAATGGCGGATAAGGATGCCGTGCCGACCGTGATCTACGACGAGATCGACAGTGGTGTTTCCGGCAAAGCCGCAGGCCGTATTGGCGAGGTCCTGCGCCAAAGCGCGCAGGGCCACCAGATCTTGTGCATCACCCACACAGCACAGATCGCCGCGCTGGCCGACTGCCATTTGCTGATCCAGAAAAACGTAGCCAACGACCGCACCTATACCGAGATCCATCCACTGGACGAAGAAGGCAGAGTGGATGCACTGGCGCGGCTGATCTCCGGCGACCACGTTACAGAGCTTTCGCGCGCGAATGCACGCGAAATGCTGGGACTCTGTGCAAAATAAACCGCACCGAATATGGGCTTGACAAGCCCGGTGTATTGTGATAAAGTAAATTTTGTCAATGGCGATGAAGGGAACAAGTACCTTGAAGCGCTCTGTCCAGAGAAACCCCGGTTGGTGCAAGGGGCCGCAGAGCAGCATGGGAAATACCTCCCGGAGCCGCAGGCTGAAGGCTGTGTGCTAGTAGGCTGTGCCGCGTGCGAGCGTTACAAACGCAGGAGTGTCGCTCTACTCTGGGGTGTGCACTCGTGAGGCTGTTTCTGTGAGGGAACGGCAAACAGAGGTGGTACCGCGAATTTTCTCGCCCTCTGCCAAATTCAGTTTTGGCAGAGGGTGTTTTATTTTCCCTCTGCCCACACAACAGGAGGAAACGATTATGACTCTGTACGAAGAACTCAAGGCCCGCGGTCTGGTGGCCCAGATCACCGATGATGAGATCATCGATGTGATCAACAACGGCAAGGCTACCTTTTACATCGGCTTTGACTGCACTGCCGACAGCCTGACCGCCGGCCACTTTATGGCCCTGACCCTGATGAAGCGCCTGCAAATGGCAGGCAACAAACCCATCGCTCTGATCGGCGGCGGCACCACCATGATCGGCGACCCTTCGGGCCGCACCGATATGCGCAAGATGCTTACCAAAGAGGACATTGCCCACAATGCTGCCTGCTTTAAAAAGCAGATGGAAAAGTTCATTGATTTTTCCGACGGCAAGGCCCTGATGCTGAACAATGCCGACTGGCTGCTGAACCTGAACTATGTGGAGCTGCTGCGTGACGTAGGTGCCTGCTTCTCCGTAAACAACATGCTGCGCGCCAAGTGCTACGAGCAGCGCATGGAGAAGGGCTTGTCCTTCCTCGAGTTCAACTACATGATCATGCAGAGCTACGACTTCTACTACATGTTCCAGCACTATGGCTGCAACATGCAGTTCGGCGGTGACGACCAGTGGAGCAATATGCTGGGCGGCACCGAGCTGATCCGCCGTAAACT
>CAKSWG010000008.1 GCA_934511465.1 uncultured Faecalibacterium sp.
TACCGCGACGTCGAGAGCCTCAACTACTACAGGATCCTGCGAGAGCAGGACAAGACCGAGGCCGAGACGCTGGACATTATCGCCCAGCGCAGCCGCGACGACAGCCGCACCCCGATGCAGTGGAATAGCAGCGAAAATGCGGGCTTCACCACTGGCACTCCGTGGATTGGTTTGGCAGACAACTACCGCCAGATCAACGCCGCTGCGGAGATGGACGACCCGGATTCTGTGCGCAGCTTCTACAAAACGCTGGTGCATCTGCGTAAGACACACAAGGTCATCAGCGAGGGCAAGATCGCGTTCCTTTCCCCGGACGATGCGGATCTGCTGGCCTACCGCCGCTATGGTGCCGAAGATGGGGAAGAACTGCTGGTGCTGTGCAACCTGACGGAACACGAAGTGCCCTATGACCTGCCGGAAGGCTGGGCAGGCGCAGAGAAGCTGCTGGGAAACTATCCCGACAGAAACGATGCCCTGCGCCCGTATGAGTGCCTGATCCTGACAAGGGGCATAAGCTCTGTTTCTTAAGTTGTTTTTTCAAAACAAA
The DNA here is from genome assembly GCA_934511465.1 of uncultured Faecalibacterium sp. Taxonomy (GTDB): domain Bacteria; phylum Bacillota; class Clostridia; order Oscillospirales; family Ruminococcaceae; genus Faecalibacterium. The sequence goes on from CAKSWG010000008.1 coordinate 548, forward strand.
AAACAGGGTACGCCCTGAATAAGACGCACCCTGCCAAAGACCACAGACAACAGCAGTATGTAACAATAAAGCAAAAGACCAGAGTTGTAAAGCCTTTTCGGCTAAGGAACTCTGGTCTTTTTGTTGGAGCTTGTGCAACAGCCCCTTTTTCGTTGCTTGGATGATGAGCCTGCTCCGACTGCCATAGGCAAGCTCGCGTAAATTATTGGCCCAGATGCCAGATGTCGCGGTCATACTCGGCAATGGTGCGGTCGGAGGAGAACATGCCCGCCTTGGCAATGTTCACCAGACACTTGCGCCGCCAGCCCTTCGGGTCGCAGGCGTAATCACTGAGGGCCTGCCCCTTGCGCACAACGTAGGCGTTGAAGTCCGGCAGGGTCTGGAACCAGTCCTTGTGGATCAGTTCATCGTGCAGGCGGGTCAGGTTTTCGGCGTGACCGGCGGCCAGCATCTCCGGGCCGGTGAGGAAGTTGATGGCGCGGCGGATGTTGGCATCCCCCTCCACCCACTGGGCGGGGTCGTAGTCGCCCACGGCGTAGCGGTGGATGACCTGATCGGAGGTCTGGCCGAAGATATAGATGTTCTCTTCGCCCACCTGCTGGCTGATCTCCACGTTGGCACCGTCCATGGTGCCAAGCGTCAGCGCACCGTTCAGCATGAACTTCATGTTGCCGGTGCCGGAGGCTTCCTTGGAGGCAAGGCTGATCTGCTCGGACAGGTCGCAGGCGGGGATCAGTTTTTCGGCGGCGGTGACGTTGTAGTTCTCCACAAAGACCACCTGTAGCCACTGGGACACTTCCGGGTCTGCGGCGATGACCTTGGACAGGGTCAGCAGGGCGTGGATGATGTCCTTTGCAATGGTGTAGGCCGGTGCTGCCTTGGCACCAAAGATGCTCACCAGCGGAGCAGCAGGCAGGTGCCCAGCCTTGATCTCGTAGTACTGATGGATGAGGTACAGCAGGTTCAGCTGCTGGCGTTTGTATTCGTGCAGGCGCTTGGACTGGATATCGAACACAGCATCGGTGTTCACGCTCACCTTCTGGGTGCGCAGCAGCCAGTCTGCCAGCGCTTCCTTGTTGGCCTTCTTCACGGCGGTCAGCTGGTCCAGCACAGCCTCGTCGTCGGCAAAGGCCAGCAGCTTTTCCAGCTCGGCGGCGTCCTTGCGGAAGCCGGAGCCGATGTGCTGCTCCAGCGCAGCGGTCAGGCGGGGGTCGCATTCCAGCAGCCAGCGGCGGAAGGTGATGCCGTTGGTCTTGTTGTTGAACTTCTCCGGGTACAGCTCGTAGAAGCCGTGCAGTTCGGAATTTTTCAAAATTTCGGTGTGCAGCGCCGCCACGCCGTTGGTGGAGTGGGTGAAGTGGATGTCCATGTGGGCCATGTGCACCCGGTCGTCCTTGTCGATGATGGCAAGGCTCTCGTCCTTGGTGCGGGTGCGGGCCAGCGCATCCAGCTTTTCGATAATGGGCATCAGCTGGGGCACAACGGCATCCAGATAGGCGCGGGGCCACTTTTCCAGCGCCTCGGCCAGAATGGTGTGGTTGGTGTAGGCGCAGGTCTTTGTGACGATCTTTACGGCTTCCTCAAATTCGATGCCCTTTTCGCCCAGCAGACGGATCAGCTCCGGGATGACCATGCTGGGGTGGGTGTCGTTGATCTGGATGGCGGCGTAGTCGGCCAGATCGTGGTAATCACAGCCCCGGGCGGCGCACTCGGCCAGAATGAGCTGGGCGCCGGCAGAGACCATCAGGTACTGCTGGTACACTCGCAGGCGGCGGCCTGCCTCGTCGGAATCGTCCGGGTAGAGGAAGAGGGTCAGGTTTTTATCAATGGCGGTCTTGTCGAAGGCAATGCCGTCGTGGACGATGCTCTCGTCGATGGTGTCAAGGTCAAACAGGTTCAGGGTGTTGGTGCGGCCCTCGTAGCCGGTAACGGCCAGCTTGTACAGCCGGGCGGTGTATTCTTTGCCCGCCAGCTCCACCGGGTAGGTGATGTCGGTCTTTTCGGCCCAGCTGTGGGCGGTGAGCCACGGGTCGGGCTTTTCGTTTTGCACGCCGTCCTCAAAGGACTGGTGGAACAGGCCGAAGTGATACCGAAGGCCCACGCCGTCGCCGGGCAGGTTCAGCGTTGCCAGCGAGTCGAGGAAGCAGGCCGCCAGACGGCCCAGACCGCCGTTGCCCAGAGAAGGCTCCGGCTCCACCTCTTCGATGTCGGAAAGGCTCTTGCCGGCGGCAGCCAGTGCATCGCGGGCTTCATCGTACAGCCCCAGATTGATGAGGTTGTTGGACAGCAGCTTGCCGATGAGAAATTCGGCGCTGATATAGTACAGCTTGCGGCCGGTGACCGGCTGCACACGGTCGGCGCTCTTCTGCCGGACGAGTTCCAGCAGCGCGAGATACAGCTCCTGATTCGTGCAGTCTGCCAGCGGCTTGCCCGTGAGACCCTGTAACGTTTCGGTAAAGCTCATAAATGCATCCTCCTTTGTTAGGGTATATCCGAAAAGTCGAAAATTTAGTCTATTTCTACAAGCACAGCCGGATCTTGCGTGAAACAGCCTTGAGATCCGCAAAGGATCCCTGCGGCTCTTTGCCTCAGAGCCCGCTTGTGCTTGCGAAATATTCGTCATTTTCTTTGTTTTCCGATACACCTTACGGAAAACAGGTTTGACATCTGTACTTCCAGATATACCACATAAAACAATCAAAATCTTGCCTAAAAAGTGCAGACTGTGGTACAATCCTATCATCGGGAGGTGAGACGATGCAAAATCAAGCATCTTTGCAGGAGACCAAGCAGCACGGTGCCGTGCGGTTTCCCTTCAATCTGTATCCCTGCACCATTCCGGGGGACTTTCCGCAGGTGGCGCTCCACTGGCAGGAGAGCATGGAGCTGGTCTTTGTCAAGCGGGGCACAGGGCTGGTGCAGGTGGGCGCTGAGAGCTGCCCGGCCCGCATGGGGGACATCTTTATTTTTACGCCCGGCACCCTCCACGCCCTGCGGCAGGCCGAGGGGCAGTGCATGGAATACGAAAATATCATTTTTGAGCTGGAGCTTCTGGGCGGTGCAGAGGACCTTTGCGCCGAGAAATATCTGCTTCCACTGCAAAGCGGGCGCCTGTCGCTGCCGGCGCGGCTGACCCCGAACGACCTGTGCTATCTTCCGGCTGCTGCCTGCCTGCGGGAGGTGGAGGAAGCCAACCGTGCCAAGCTCCCCGGCTACGAGCTGCGGGTCAAGGGGGCGCTGCTGCGCTTCCTCTCCCTGCTCATTGCGCAGGGGAAGCAGCAGCTCCCCGCAGAAACAGCCGACACCCAGCGGCTGAAAGCCGTTCTGCAATGGCTCGCGGCCCATTATGCCGAGACGCTCCGGGTCGCCGATGCCGCCGGGGTCTGCTCCTTCAGCGCCAGCCATTTCATGCGCTGGTTCCGGCAGATGACCGGGCAGAGCTTTGTGGCCTTTCTGAACGAGTATCGGCTGAATGCCGCCGCCGAGGCGTTGCAGACCACGGATGAGACCGTCCTGACCATCGCCTCCCGGTGCGGGTTTGAAAATCTCTCCTATTTTAACCGGGCGTTCAAGGCACACTTTGGCATGACACCGCGGGAATACCGGAAAAAATAAAAAACGGCACCTGCCAGCGCAGCAGGTGCCGTTTTTATTTTTGAGGTCAGACCTCCGGCGGCGGGCAGCAGCTCTCCCGCGGGATGAGCTTGTGCGGCACGATGATCTTGGTTGCCAGAAGGTTCGGGTTCTCGATGTGGTTGATGGTCTGGCTGGCGGCTTCCATGCCCAGCTGGTAGGGGTTCACGTCCACGGTGGTCAGCTGCGGGCTGGTGATGCGGGAGAACAGCGAGTTATTGAAGGAAACGATGGAAAGGTCTTTCGGGACGTGCAGCCCCAGCTTGCCGCAGAACTGTTCCAGCACCACAGCAAGAATATCATCGCTGACCAGCATGGCGGTGGGGCGGTCCGGCGCGGTGAGCAGGGCCTTCAGCATTTCTTCGTACGCATCGTTCAGGGTGTCGATCTCCACGCAGTCCTCTTCGCGGGGGGTGATGCCATGCTTGAGCAGGGACATCTGGTAGCCGCGCTTACGCTCTGCCGAAAACAGCATGGCATTGCTGACACCAAAATAGGCAATGCGGCGGTGGCCCATCTCATAGAGGTAGTCGGCGGCTTCCTCTCCGGCAAGGGCGTTGTCGTTGTCGATATAGATAGTCTGGTTGGCGGACTGTGCCGCCTTGCCCACAATGACGTGGAGCAGCCCTTCGCCGCGCAGATAGGCCGCCACAGGGCAGTCCTTTTTGGAATAAAGCAGGATGAAACCATCTGCCTGCGCGTTGGCCACCATGCTCTGGATGGCGTCCAGAACCTCTGCATCGTCCTGCCCGGTGATGACCGTGTTCACATACCGCCGCTGGTTGCAGAACTGCCCGATGCCGCGGATGATCTCCAGATGGAATGCATTTTCGTAGACGTCCCGCTGGGAGGAGGGCAGAATGATGCCGATGGTCTTGGAAAAAGCTTCCACTGGTTCGGCTTCAAAGTTCGGCTCATAGCCCAGCTGTGCCATGATGCGGCGCACCCGCTCCTTGGTGTCCCGGCTGATGGAAGGGCTGTCCTTGCAGGTGCGGGACACCGTGGAGGGGGAGACCCCCGCTGCTGCGGCGACATCCTTGATGGTAACTGCCATGATTTGTTCCTCCCGGATCGATGTTGCTTCTATTGTAAAGCCGTTTGCACGCAATGTCAATGTTTGCGCAAAGAGTTGCGCAAATCGTGCAATGTGTCACTCTGCGTACCTTCGACAACTTTCACAAAGAATCTTTTAATGTGTTGTGGAAAACGTAGAAAGTTTATTTTTGCCATAGAAAACTCTTGTAAAAATTGCGGAGTTGGATTATTCTTGTTGCGTAAAGTTACGCAAACGTGGCGCAACACTTGCGTAAAACGATGCAAAAGGAAACAAGGAGGAACATCATGGCAACAACAAAAGCGGCTCCGGGCAAAAAGGGGCTCATCAACTTCGACTTTTTACAAAAGCTGGGCAAGGTGCTGATGACGGTCATCGCCGTCATGCCCGCTGCCGGTCTGATGATCAGTCTGGGCAAGCTGGTGCAGATGGGCGGCGGCGACATTGCGGCAGTCATGACCATCGGCACCACCATGGAGAACATCGGCTGGGCGGTCATCAACAATCTGCACATCCTGTTCGCCGTGGCCATCGGCGGCAGCTGGGCAAAGGAGCGTGCAGGCGGTGCCTTTGCAGCAGTGCTGGCATTTGCCCTCATCAACGTGATCACCGGCAACATCTTCGGCGTTACCAGCGCCATGCTGGCAGACCCCAATGCCGTGACCCACACCCTGTTCGGGCAGGAGATCGCCGTCAACGGCTACTTTACCTCCGTGCTGGGTGCTCCGGCCCTGAACATGGGCGTGTTCGTGGGCATCATCGCCGGTTTTGTGGGCGGTGTGGCTTACAATAAATACTATAACTTCCGCAAGCTGCCGGATGCACTGGCTTTCTTCAACGGCAAGCGCTTCGTGCCCATGGTGGTCATTGCCTACTCGGTGGTCATTTCCATCGTGCTGTCGCTGTTCTGGCCTGTCGTCCAGACCGGCATCAACAACTTCGGCATCTGGATCGCCAACTCTTCCGAGACCTCTCCCGTTCTGGCTCCGTTCATCTATGGCACGCTGGAACGTCTGTTGCTGCCCTTCGGTCTGCACCACATGCTGACCATCCCCATGAACTACACCTCCTTCGGCGGCACCTACACCATCGCCACCGGCGTCAATGCAGGCAGTCAGGTGTTTGGCCAGGACCCGCTGTGGCTGGCATGGGCCAACGACCTCATCAACTTCAAGAAGGCCGGCGACATGGCTGCTTACAACAACCTGCTGGCTACCGTTACCCCCGCCCGCTTCAAGGTAGGCCAGATGATCGGCGCTACCGGTTTGCTGCTGGGCATCGCACTGGCCATGTACCGCCGTGTGGATGCCGACAAGCGCGCAAACTATAAGTCCATGTTCATCTCCACCGCACTGGCCGTGTTCCTGACCGGCGTTACCGAGCCGCTGGAATTCATGTTCATGTTCTGCGCCATGCCGCTGTACATCGTGTACGCACTGCTGCAGGGTTGTGCTTTCGCCATGGCAGGCATCATCCATCTGCGCCTGCACTCCTTCGGCAATCTGGAATTCATCACCCGCATCCCCATGTCCCTGCAGGCCGGTCTGGGCGGCGACATCATCAACTTTGTGATCTGCGTGATCGCGTTCTTTGCCATCGGCTACGTTGTGGCTTACTTCATGATCGGCAAGCTCCAGCTGGCCACGCCGGGCCGTCTGGGCAACTATACCGATGACAACGCGGACGATTCCGCTGCCGACGCAAAGACCGAGAAGAAGGCCGACAAAAAGTCCGGCAACGGTCAGGCCGAGCGCATCATTGCCCTGCTGGGCGGCCGGGAGAACATCGTGCTGGTGGATGCCTGCATGACCCGTCTGCGCGTTACCGTGAAGGACCCCGCCAAGGTGGCCGACCTTGCCGCATGGAAGGCCGAGGGTGCCCTGAGCCTGCTGGTGAAGGGCGACGGCATTCAGGCTGTGTACGGCCCCAAGGCAGACGTTCTGAAATCTGACATCAACGATATTCTGTAAAAAACTATGAAACTGCTGACTTTGAATACCCACAGCCTTATCATACCGGAGCATGAGGCAAAGCGGGAGATCTTTGTAAACTTCATTGCAAAGGAGCAGCCGGAGGTGTTCGCCCTGCAGGAGGTGAACCAGACCGCCGCCGCTCCGCTGCTGGGGGACGCTCCGGCAGGCTACTATCCCTGCCCCGGCAACAATATACCGCTGAAAGCGGACAACCACGCCGCAGCGGTGGCCCGGATGCTGGAAGCGCGGGGCGTGCACTACTATTGGAGCTGGCTCCCGGCAAAGGTCGGCTACGACATTTACGATGAGGGCGCGGCAGTGTTCAGCCGTGCGCCCATCACCGCTGCCGAAAACCTGCTGCTGAGCAAAACAAACGATTACAGCAACTGGAAAACCCGCCGCACACTGGGCGTCTGTGCAGGAGATGTCTGGTATTATACGGTGCATCTGGGCTGGTGGAAGGACGAAGTGGAGCCTTTTGCCCCCCAGTGGGAAACGCTGTCGCAGGCGGCTGGCGCAAAAAAGACCGCCTTTTTGCTGGGCGACTTCAACAGCGAAGCGGATGTGCGGGGCGAGGGCTACGACCTTGTTCTCCGCAGCGGCTGGCAGGATACCTATCAGCTGGCGCAGCAGCGGGACGAGGGCTACACGGTGGTGGAGGCCATTGACGGCTGGCGGGATGCCCCGGATGCCGAGGCCAAAAAGCGCATCGACCAGATCTGGTGCTCCAAAGCGGTGCCCGTAAAAAGCAGCCGGGTGGTGTTTGGCGGCCTACAGGAGCCGCAGGTGTCCGACCACGCCGGCGTTCTGATCGAGTTATAAAGGAAGGGAATCGAAGATGCAGAGAAGTGCAGGCATTTTGCTGCCCATCAGCAGTCTGCCGTCCCCTTACGGCATCGGCTGCTTCTCGCAGGAAGCATACGACTTTGTGGATTGGCTCAAGGAAGCCGGGCAGACCTATTGGCAGATCCTGCCGCTGGGTGTTACCAGCTACGGCGACAGCCCCTACCAGAGCTTTTCCGCCTTTGCGGGCAACCCGTATTTCATCAGTCTGGATGCACTGGTGGAGGAAGGAGTGCTGACCGCCGACGAGTGCAAAAAGGCAAACTTTGGCCGCAAGGCAGACGACATCAACTACAGCCGACTGTATACAGAGCGCGGCCGTCTGCTGCGGCTGGCGTACTCCCGCAGCGACATCGGCCACAACGAAGCGTTTACGGCGTTCTGTGAGAAAAACAAGTGGTGGCTGGATGATTTTGCGCTGTTCATGGCAGTGAAGGACCGCTTTGAGGGCAAGCCGTGGATCGAGTGGGCCGAGGACATCCGCCTGCGCTGGCAGCCCGCCATGGACTACTACCGCCGGGAGCTGTACTTTGAGGTGGAGTACCACAAGTATCTCCAGTTCAAATTCGACGAGCAGTGGCGCAGGCTGAAGGCCTACGCCAACAGCAAGGGCATCCGGATCATCGGCGATATCCCCATCTATGTGGCGCTGGACTCGGCGGACGCATGGGCAAACCCCGGGCTGTTCCAGCTGGATCAAAAAAATCTGCCCACGGCGGTGGCGGGTGTTCCCCCGGATGGATTTTCCCCCACCGGCCAGCTCTGGGGCAATCCGCTCTACCGCTGGGAAGCCCACCGCGAAACCGGCTATCAGTGGTGGATCACCCGCCTGTGGTACTGCTTTGAGCTGTACGACGTGGTGCGCATCGACCACTTCCGCGGCTTCGATGAGTATTTCTCCATCCCCTACGGCAGCGAGACTGCGGCAGCGGGCCACTGGGAGAAGGGCCCCGGCATCGAGCTGTTCCGCGCTGTAGAGCAGGCATTGGGCAAGCGGGAGATCATTGCAGAGGACCTCGGCTACATGAGCGACACCGTGCGCCAGTTGGTGCGGGACAGCGGTTTCCCCGGCATGAAGGTGCTGGAATTTGCCTTTGACTCCCGGGATACCGGCAGTGCCAGCGACTACCTGCCCCACAATTACCCTGTGAACAGCGTGGCCTATACCGGTACCCACGACAACGAGACACTGGTCTCGTGGTACCAGACCGTCACCGATGCCGAGCGTGCCATGGTGCGGGACTATCTGTACGACTACGCCACCCCGGAGGAGCAGCTCTATAAAAGCATGATCGCACTGATCCTGCGCAGCGCAGCGGCGACCTGCATCGTTCCCATGCAGGACTGGCTGGGGCTGGACAACTCTGCCCGCATCAACAAGCCCTCCACCGTGGGCCAGAACTGGCGCTGGCGGCTGAAAAAGACCCAGCTGACCAAAAAGCTCCAAAAGGAGATCTGCCAGCTGACCACCCGCTACGGCCGGATGAACTGGGCGTAACAGGATAGAAATGAAAGAATACCTCCCGGCAGAATCGAAACAGATATCTGCCGGGAGGTATTTTGCAGTTTGGGGAAGCAAGGGCCGAGCTTCCGGTCTGCTGCGCGTCGTGTGGAGCTTTACGGTGTTTGAGCAGATCGGCACACTGGAAAGCCTGTACATCGTGTTTCCGGTGTCGTGGTGCGTGACCGTTGCGCTGATCTGGGCGGGCTATGCGGCGGTGCGCCCGTTGAAACAGGAAAGTGACAGAGTTTCGTTTTGACATGTGAAACGGGATGCTTTATAATAAAAGCAGCAATGCCCGCAGAAGCCGCGTTTCTGGGGCAAAAACCACGGCAAGCAAAAAAGGAAACCGCTATGAGAGAAGAAAAAGCCGTCAGCCTGCCGCTGCTGCTGGACCCGCGCAGGCCAGAGGAGAACAACCGCGCCTATGCGTACCGGATGCTGCGCAAGAATATCATGACATTGCAGTTACAGCCGGGCTGTCAACTGAGCGAAGCCGACCTGTGCGAGCAGCTGGCGATGAGCCGCACGCCGGTGCACGAAGCGCTGATGATGCTGAAGGGCGAATGGCTGGTGGATGTTCTGCCGCAGCGCGGCAGCATCGTGTCCAAGATCAGCATCCCGTACCTGAACGAGGGCTTTGCCATGCGCCGCATTCTGGAGCCGGCGCTGCTGCGCGGTCTGGCCGGGAAGCTGACGCCGGTGCAGCTGGACGAATTCCGAGCCCTGCTGGACCGGCAGAACACCGACCTGTACCTTGATCAGGATGCGGCGGATGATTTTTTCATCTCGCTGGACAACGACTTCCACCGGCTGCTGTACCACGATTCCGGTTATGACCGTATCTGGGAAGCCATGCACAACGTCACTTCCCACATGGACCGCGTGCGCTATCTGGACTCGGCCCTTTGCCGGGGAAATATCGCTTCGGTGCAGAAAGAGCACGTGCAGATCTTTGTCTATCTGCGCGACGGCCTGCCGCCGCAGGTGGACGCGGAAGCGCTGTTTGAGCATCATCTTGGCATGTACCGCGAAAACTTTGCCCAGATCTTGGAGCGGTTCCCGGATTTCTTTTTGAAAAAGTAAAAAACACCCGCTGTCATGGCCCGGTAAGGCTGACAGCGGGTGCTTTTATTCGTAATGATAGGCCTTTACGGCGGGCTGATCGGCTTTGTGCTCCCCAATGATCTTTTCCATCCACACCATATCGTACCAGCGGCCGAACTTGTAGCCGCAGTTGCGGAAGGTGCCGCACAGCGCAAAACCGAGATGCGCGTGGAACTGGGCGCTGTTTTTGGTCAGGTATTCGTCCTCCACCTGCGGGCAGCCGATGCAGGCATACAGGTTCAGAATGCCCATATCCTTTAAACGGTCCGCCAGTGCTTCGTACAGCATCCGGCCCATGCCGCACTTCTGGGCGTTGTGGTCCAGATAGATGGTCAGCTCGCAGGCCCAGTCATAGGCGGCGCGGCCCACAAAGGCGCCGGCGTAAGCGTAGCCCTCGATGCGGCCATCCTTTTCAATGACCAGATACGGATATTTTTGCATCGTGTGCCGCATCCGGCCCTCGAACTCGGCGAGCGACGGCACGGTGTACTCAAAGGTAATGACCGTATGCTCCACATACCATGCATAAATTTGCAGAATGCGCGGCGCATCGGCAAGTGCGGCGTTGCGGATGGCGATCTGTGCCATGATACAACTTCCTTCCCTATGGATCTGGCCCGATTATAGCACGCGGCAGAGGTGTTTTGCAATTTGCCCGGCGGGTAAGGGTGACGGATTTTAGGCCTGCTTTGCCAGATTTTCTGGTCAAAGCCGTAAAAATGGCGCTTTGTGCTCCGGAATTGCGCAAAAAGCTTGCAGGAATGCTGGTTTTTGTGGTATTATTAACAATATGTTCCCATTGTGGGGAAGAGAGAGGGGTAATCTGAATGATCAACATCTGCATCATCGCCACCATTGTGATCTATCTGGTGGGAATGCTGCTGGTTGGCTTTGTGTACAGCAAATCCAACGAGGACAGCAGCGATTTCTATCTCGGCGGCCGCAAGATGGGCCCGCTGGTCACGGCCATGAGCGCCGAAGCCAGCGATATGTCCAGCTGGCTGCTGATGGGTATGCCGGGCCTTGCGTACCTCACCGGCATCGCATCGCCGGGCTGGACTGCCATCGGCCTTGCCGTGGGCACGTGGCTCAACTGGCTCATCGTGGCCCGTCGTCTGCGCCGCTACTCGGCCAACCTGAACGCCATCACGGTGCCGCAGTTCCTTTCGCTGCGCTTCCACGACCAGCGCAACCTGTTGAACGCTTTGGGCGCGGTGATCATCATTGTGTTCTTCATCCCGTACACCGCCTCCGGCTTTGCGGCCTGCGGCAAGCTGTTCAACAGCCTGTTCGGCGTGGATTACATGATCGCCATGATCCTGTCCGCCGTGGTCATTGTGGGCTACACCATTATGGGCGGCTTCCGCGCCGTGTCCACCACCGACCTGATCCAGTCCATCGTCATGAGCATGGCGCTCATCGCGGTGCTGGTGTATGGTGTCAGCGTGGCAGGCGGCTGGGATGTGGTGATCGAGAATGCCCGCAGCCTGCCCGGCTACCTGACCATGGCGGCCAGCCACAATGTGGCCGATAACAGCGCCACTTCCTACAGCCTGCTGGACATCGTGTCCACGCTGGCATGGGGTCTGGGCTACTTCGGCATGCCCCACATCCTGCTGCGCTTCATGGCCATTGAGGACGAAAAGAAGCTGGTGCTCAGCCGCCGCATTGCAAGCGTGTGGGTGGTCATTGCCATGACCGCTTCCATCGTCATCGGCATGGTGGGTCTGGGCATGACCAAGGCGGGCGCACTGGAGTTCCTGAGCGGCGCTTCCAGCGAGACCCTGATCGTGCGGGTGGCCAGCCTGATCGCTCAGCACGGCGTGCTGGCAGCCATTCTGGCAGGCCTGATCCTTGCCGGCATCCTTGCCGCTACCATGTCCACCGCCGACAGCCAGATGCTGGCAGCGGCCTCCAGCGTATCCCAGAACATCCTGCAGGAGTTCGGCCACATGAAGCTGACCGAGAAGCAGAGCCTGTTCGCTGCCCGCCTGACCATCATCTGCATCAGCGTGGTGGGCGTGGTGCTGGCCCGCGACCCCAACTCCAGTGTGTTCGGCATCGTCAGCTTTGCATGGGCCGGCTTCGGCGGCTCCTTTGGCGCGGTGGTGCTGTGCTCCCTGTTCTGGAAGCGCTGCAACTGGCAGGGTGCTCTGGCCGGTATGCTCTCCGGCGGCCTGATGGTCTTTGTATGGAAGTACATCATCAGCCCGCTGGGCGGCGTGTTTGGCATCTACGAGCTGCTGCCTGCCTTCCTGACCTCTCTGCTGGTCTGCGTGATCGTCAGCCTTGTCACACCGGCTCCTTCTGCTGAGATCGAGGCAGAGTTTGAAGCTGCCAAGTAAAAACGATTTGGAATGCCCTCCGCTGTGCTCTGGGCATAGCAGCGGAAAATGATGGATCCTTATGCAAAAGAGCAAAGCCGGCGGGCTTTGCTCTTTTGTTTTTTCACAGGTGGGGACGGAGAGGGAAACTGCATTCTGCTCACATCCTTTTTCACAGGATAACACGGGAATGTGGAAAACACAACCGACGGAACGTTTGCCTTCCGGTTTACAAAACAAAAAGGACGTGCTCCCTTGCGGGAACACGTCCTTTTTACTGCTTACTTATAAGTATCAGGCAGAGATCAGCTTACAGCTGGGGGCCGGCAGAGACCAGAGCCTTGCCGTGCTCGTTGCCCTCGTACTTCTTGAAGTTCTTGATGAAGCGGCTTGCCAGATCCTTGGCCTTCTCTTCCCACTGGGAAGCGTCAGCATAGGTGTCGCGAGGATCCAGAATGCCGGTGTCCACGCCGTTCAGCACGGTGGGAACCTCGAAGTCGAAGTAGGGGATCTTCTTGGTGGGGACATTGTTGATGTCGCCGTTCAGGATGGCGTCGATGATGCCGCGGGTATCCTTGATGGAGATGCGCTTGCCGGTGCCGTTCCAGCCGGTGTTGACCAGATAAGCCTTGGCGCCGCTCTTCTGCATCTTCTTGACCAGCTCCTCAGCATACTTGGTGGGGTGCAGCTCCAGGAAGGCCTGGCCGAAGCATGCAGAGAAGGTGGGGGTGGGCTCGGTGATGCCGCGCTCGGTGCCTGCCAGCTTTGCAGTGAAGCCGGACAGGAAGTAGTACTGGGTCTGCTCGGGGCTCAGGATGGAGACCGGGGGCAGAACGCCGAATGCGTCAGCAGACAGGAAGATGACGTTCTTTGCAGCGGGTGCAGAAGAAATGGGGCGGACGATGTTCTTGATGTGGTTGATGGGGTAGGACACACGGGTGTTCTCGGTAACGCTCTTATCAGCGAAATCGATGTGGCCCTCAGCATCCAGAGTGACGTTCTCCAGCAGAGCGTTGCGCTTGATGGCGTTGTAGATATCGGGCTCGGAGTCCTTATCCAGGTTGATGACCTTAGCGTAGCAGCCGCCCTCGAAGTTGAACACGCCGTTGTCGTCCCAGCCGTGCTCGTCATCGCCGATCAGCAGACGCTTGGGATCGGTGGACAGGGTGGTCTTGCCGGTGCCGGACAGACCGAAGAAGATAGCGGTGTTCTCGCCGTTCAGGTCGGTGTTGGCAGAGCAGTGCATGGAAGCCATGCCCTTCAGCGGCAGGAAGTAGTTCATCATGGAGAACATGCCCTTCTTCATCTCGCCGCCGTACCAGGTGTTGACGATGACCTGCTCCTTGCTGGTGATGTTGAACACAACAGCAGTCTCAGAGTTCAGGCCCAGCTCCTTGTAGTTCTCAACCTTGGCCTTGGATGCGTTGTAGACAACGAAATCGGGCTCAAAGTTCTCCAGCTCCTCAGCGGTGGGCTTGATGAACATGTTGGTGACGAAGTGTGCCTGCCATGCAACTTCCATGACAAAGCGGATGGCCATGCGGGTATCCTTGTTGGCACCGCAGAATGCATCCACCACGTACAGGCGCTTGTTGGACAGCTCCTTCTGAGCAATAGCCTTCACAGCAGCCCATGCTTCCTGAGAAGCGGGGTGGTTGTCGTTCTTGTACTCGTCAGAAGTCCACCACACGGTGTCCTTGGAGTTCTCGTCCATAACGATGAACTTGTCCTTGGGAGAACGGCCGGTGTAGATGCCGGTCATAACGTTCACAGCACCCAGCTCGCTGACCTGGCCCTTTTCGTAGCCTTCCAGACCGGGCTTGGTCTCTTCCTCGAACAGCTGCTCGTAGGAGGGGTTGTACACGACCTCGGTCGTGCCGGTAATGCCATACTTGGTAAGATCCAACTTTGCCATATTTGCGATACCTCTACTTTCGTTTGATCCATACATCCTGTGTAGGACGCAGCGCTTGCCGGCGTGCCGGACGCTGCGCAGGGGGAGTGCAGTTTGTAAATGCAAATTCTCCTGTTTATCATTATACATAAAAGTACCTCAAAATCAATAAACGAATCGTGCTATTTGCAGAAAAGAAACAAATTTCATTAAGAAATTTAACCAGATGAAACTAATTCAGGAAACAAAAGCCGAAGGCAAAGCCTGAAAAAATAAGGTGGAACGGCAGAAAAGCCAATTTTTGATAAAATTTTGACAAGCTGGGATGCATGGAGAAAACGTGCGTAAAAACAGCCTTTTTCCGGGCAGAGGGCGCAGCGGGACGGCATAAAGCAAAAATTGACAGCCCGATTTGTGCAATTTTTACGGTATTTCATCCGTTTTTGTGGCAAAGAAGCTTTGCCTGTGGTATACTATCGGCAGGCAAAAAACATCTCCGCCTTTGGCGCAGTACATATATAAGGAAACCACACCATGAAAACCATCTACATCCTGCTCACCCGGTCGGGCACGCTGCTGTCCAACCTTGTCTACGCCGTTACCGGTGCAAACTATACCCATGCGTCGCTTGCCTTTGACGAAGACCTGAGCTGCCTGTACAGCTCTACCCGCAAAAACGGCTACACCATGTTCCCGGCGGGGCCCAGCAAAGAATACCTGAACCGGGGCGTGTTCCGTCTGCGGGAAAATGTGCCCTGTGCACTGTACGCGCTGGAAGTGACCGACGAGGCCTACACCCGCGCCCGCCGCCGCGCCGAACACATGATGGTCCACGGCAGGCTGTACCGCTTCAACGTGCTGGGCCTTGTGCTGTGCGCCATGCATATCCGTTGGCAGCGCCGCCGGCACTATTTCTGCTCCCAGTTTGTCAGCGAGGTGCTGGAAAAGAGCGGCGCCGTGGCACTGCCCAAGCACAGCACCCTGATGCACCCGAACGACTACACCCGGCTGGAAGAGCTGGAGTGTGTGTACAAGGGTACGCTGGCCGGCCTGCCGCAGCGCCAGCAGATGGAATTTGACCAGAGCGAGACGGTGGTCAGCGTGTATCTGGGGCTGGCGCTGGGCCTGTTCCGCACCGGTGCAGCCCGGGTGCGGGAGATTTTTTGAAAAAATTGAAATTTTGTGTTGACAAAGTACGACCTCTATGCTAAAATAACCAAGTCGGGAGCGAACGCCCGATGCAAAATGGACGTATGGCCCGTTGGTCAAGCGGTTAAGACAGAGGCCTCTCACGCCTTTAACATCGGTTCGATTCCGGTACGGGTCACCATTTTATAGTAGTAAAACGGTCATGTGCCGTTTTATATAGATGCCTCTTTAGCTCAGTCGGTTAGAGCACCTGACTGTTAATCAGGGTGTCGCCTGTTCGAGTCAGGCAAGAGGCGCCAGCAAAGCGATGGAAGTTTTCCATCGCTTTTTTCTTTTTCTGCCACCGCTTTTGTTGACAGAAAATGCAGGGCGGGATATACTTAAAATAATAAGCGAAACAGGAGGAAACTCCTTCCGTCATTGCCTGCGGCAATGCCACCTCTCTCTATGAGGGAGGCTTTGGCAAAACCGGAAACTCTGCCGCACTGCCAAAGGCCCCATCTCCGAGGGGGCTGGCACGGCATAAGCCGTGACTGGGGGAGTTTGCCCTTTAAAAAAGGAGAACATCATGAAAAAAATCATTCTGACCGGCGACCGTCCCACCGGCCGCCTGCATGTGGGCCACTATGTCGGTTCCCTGAAGGAGCGGGTGCGCCTGCAGAACTCCGGCGAGTACGATGAGATCTACGTTATGATCGCCGATGCACAGGCCCTGACCGACAACGCCGACAACCCGGAAAAGGTGCGCCAGAACATCCTGCAGGTGGCACTGGACTATCTGGCCTGCGGCATCGACCCCGCCAAGACCCATATTTTCATCCAGTCCATGGTGCCGGAATTGACGGAGCTGAGCTTCTACTATATGAACCTCGTCACCGTGAGCCGCCTGCAGCGCAACCCCACCGTCAAGAGCGAGATCCACATGCGCAACTTCGAGACCAGCATCCCGGTGGGCTTCTTCTGCTACCCCATCAGTCAGGCGGCGGACATCACCGCCTTCCATGCCACCACCGTGCCTGCCGGTGAGGATCAGAAGCCCATGATCGAGCAGTGCTGCGAGATCGTGCGCAAATTCAACGCCGTTTACGGTGACACCCTGACCGAGCCGGAGATCGTGCTGCCCCAGAACGCCGCCTGCCTGCGCCTGCCCGGCACCGACGGCAAGGCCAAGATGAGCAAGAGCCTCGGCAACTGCATCTACCTCTCCGAGGAGCCGGAAGACATCAAAAAGAAGGTCATGTCCATGTACACCGACCCCAACCACCTGCGGGTGCAGGACCCCGGCAAGGTGGAGGGCAACCCGGTGTTCATCTATCTGGACGCCTTCTGCCGTCCGGAGCACTTTGCAGAGTTCTGGCCGGAATACCAGAACCTCGACGAGGTGAAGGCGCACTACCAGCGCGGTGGTCTGGGCGACGTGAAGGTGAAAAAGTTCCTGAACAGCGTCATGCAGGCCGAGCTGGAGCCCATCCGCACCCGCCGCAAGGAGTGGGAGCAGCGCCTGCCCGAGGTGGTGGAGATCCTGAAAGAGGGCAGCGCCTACGCGGAAAAGACTGCCGCCGCCACGCTGGCCGAAGTGCGCAAGTCCATGCGCATCGATTACTTCGAGAATGACAATCTGCTGAAATAAAAATGGAAGGGGCTGTTGCACGGTATCTGTGTAGCGGCCCCTTTTTGCATAAAGGAGTGTTTTTCATGTATCAGGCATCCGATGCACGTTATTCCTCCATGCCGTACCACCGCTGCGGCAAAAGCGGCCTGCTGCTGCCGGCCGTCTCGCTGGGCTTCTGGCACAACTTTGGCGATACGGCCCGTTACGACACCATGAAGCAGCTCTGCTTCACGGCCTTCGACCACGGCATCACCCACTTTGACCTCGCCAACAACTACGGCCCGGAGCCGGGCAGCGCCGAGAAAAACCTTGGCCGCATCCTGCACGAAAACTTTATGCCCTACCGCGATGAGCTGATCATCAGCACCAAGGCGGGCTATACCATGTGGGATGGCCCCTATGGCGACTGGGGCAGCCGCAAGTATCTGCTGGCAAGTCTGGACCAGAGCCTGCAGCGGCTGGGGCTGGACTATGTGGACATTTACTATCACCACCGCATGGACCCCAACACTCCGCTGGAAGAGACCATGGGCGCGCTGGCAACGGCGGTGCACAGCGGCAAAGCCCTGTACGCGGGCCTTTCCAACTACAACGGCGAAACGCTGGAAAAGGCCGCTGCCATCCTGAACGAGCTGCATGTGCCCTTTGTGATCAACCAGAACCGCTACTCCATCTTCGACCGCACCATTGAGCACAACGGCCTGAAGGATACCGCCGTGCGCCTGAACAAGGGCATCATTGCGTTCAGCCCGCTGGCACAGGGCCTGCTGACCAACCGTTACCTGAACGGCATCCCGGAGGACAGCCGCGTGCGCACCGATGGCCGCTTTTTGAAGGAATCCGCCCTCACCGAGGAAAAGCTGGCCCAGATCCGTGCCTTGAACGAGATCGCCGCTTCCCGCGGGCAGACGCTGGCCGAGATGGCACTGGCGTGGATCCTGAAGGATGGCAAAGTGACCAGTGTGCTGATCGGCGCATCCCGCCCGGAGCAGATCATGGACAACATCAAGGCGCTGGAAAACACTACCTTTACCGAAGAGGAGCTGAACGCCATTGATAAGGCTTCGGGATTTGGAGGAAAAGCATGAGTAAGACTGTATGGATCACCGGCGCAAGCTCCGGCATCGGGCAGGAGTTTGCACGCCGCTATGCAAAGCTGGGCTGTCGGCTCATCCTGACTGCCCGCCGCACCGATCGGCTGGAAGCGCTGGCCGCACGCCTTGGCACGCCCTGCCGCATTTTGCCCGCCGACCTTGCCCGGGAAGAGGACTGCCAGCGCCTTTTCAAGGAGCTGGAGGGGGAGACCGTTGACATCTTTATCAACAACGCGGGCTTTGGCGTGTGCGGCAGCTATCTGGAGACCGATAACGCCCGCGAAGAGGAAATGATAAAGGTGAATGTGGAAGCCATGGCGCGGCTGTTCCGCTTTGCGGTGCGCAAGATGCACGCGGCGGGCGGCGGCACCATCCTGAATGTGGCATCCTCGGCGGGTCTGCTGCCCGGCGGGCCCTACATGGCGGGCTACTACGCCAGCAAAGCCTATGTGGTCAGCCTGACCCGGGGCGTTGCGCAGGAACTGCACGAGCTGCACAGCCCGGTGTATGTGTGCGCACTCTGCCCGGGGCCGGTGGATACCGAGTTCAACGACCGCGCCGGTGTGACGTTTGCCCTCAAGGGCATCACGCCGGAGTTCTGCGTACAGGAAGCCATGCACGGCATGATGCACCGCAAGACCATCATTGTGCCGTCGGCCTTTATGCGGGCGTGCACGGCGGCCCAAAAGCTGGTGCCAACCGGTCTGCTGATGCCCATTGTGGCAAAGCAGCAGAAAAAGAAGCTGGGATGATATAAGGAGACCGGACTGCAGTTTTGCGGTCCGGTCTTTTGTATCCGATATTAAAGTGCGATGCCCAGCAGCAGGAACAGCACACCCAG
Organism: uncultured Faecalibacterium sp.; assembly: GCA_934511465.1. Taxonomy (GTDB): domain Bacteria; phylum Bacillota; class Clostridia; order Oscillospirales; family Ruminococcaceae; genus Faecalibacterium. Next base: position 19,573 of record CAKSWG010000008.1, read on the forward strand.
AACGCCCATGCCGCCAAGCGCGGCCTTGGTGAGCTGGCTGTTCCGCTTTTCGTAATCTGCGGCAGCCTGCCCGACGTATACGGTGCAGTTCGCGCTGCGACCCTCCGGGGTGCGGACTGTGACCACTGCTTTTCCGTCCGTTACGGCAGTGACGGTACCGCTGGCGTCTACGACGGCTACGGAGGGGTCAGAGCTTGTCCATTGCAGTGCCACAGCGGAAGGCTCCTGCACAGCCACAGTGGGGATCAGGTCCTGCTGGCCGCCAACGCTGTGCAGCAAAAGAATATCTGCATCCAGCGTGACTTTGCCAATTTCGGAAGTGACCGTTACGGTGCAGGTCAGCGTTTCTCCCTGAGTGGTGTATGCACTGATGACTGCCTTGCCGGGGGCCAGTGCCGTGACAAGGCCGCTGGCATCCACCGAAGCAACGGCCGGGGCGGAACTGCTCCACCGATAAACGGAACACCCGGCACGGGAAACAGACTTTAGTGCCAGCTGGCGGCGGGGATTGGGATTCTGCCATGTCTGGGTCATCTCCAGTGCGGTCAGTTCCAGCTCAGAGTGTTCGGTCACGGGCAGTTCCGGCTGTACCGTGATGATGTAAAGCGAGGATGCTTCGGTCTGGCTGGAAGAGACGGCCCCGGCAGTCAGCGGTGCGGACAGCACCAGACAGCTCAGTGCCAGCGAAGCGAAGATGAGTAAGTGTTTTTTCATAGCAGGACTCCTTTTCTTTTGCAAGAATCGTTCTTGATTGTGAAGATACAGGAAAGTCGTACTTATGTCAAGAAGAAACAGAGAGAAGTCTGCAACTTTGTCAACAAGCCCAAATTTTTCTGCCGAAATTGTGCGCACCGCTAAGGGCTGAAACCATGTATACAAGAAAAACCCGGATTTTCGCGGCTTTGTACGACTTTTCACGAAAAATTTTCCCGGAAAATTAAAAATACAGCAAAAATGTAAAAGAAAATGCCTTGACAGCGCCACAAAAGAATGTTACCCTGTATACAAGAAGGATGCTAAAACCGGCAGTCCGGCTTTGAGCGTCCCGCAAAGCAAGAACGGGGTTTCCCCGCAAAGGAACAAAAAGGAACAATTTGATTGGAGGACTCTATTATGGCACAGTGCACTCCCAAATCTTTTGATCTGACCGGCAAGGTCGCGCTGATCACCGGCGCATCTTATGGCATCGGCATGGCTATTGCAAAGGCAATGGCAGCCAACGGTGCAACCATCGTGTTCAACGACATCAAGCAGGAGCTGGTGGATAAGGGCATCGCTGCTTACGCAGAAGCAGGCATCAAGGCTCACGGCTATGTCTGCGACGTTACCGATGAGGACGCCGTCAACGCCATGGTGGCAAAGATCACCGAGGAAGTTGGCCACATCAACATTCTGGTCAACAACGCAGGCATCATCAAGCGCATCCCCATGACCGAGATGAGCGCTGCTCAGTTCCGTCAGGTCATCGATGTTGACCTGAACGCTCCCTTCATCGTGGCAAAGGCCATCATCCCCGACATGATCGCACAGGGCGGCGGCAAGATCATCAACATCTGCTCCATGATGAGCGAGCTGGGCCGTGAGACCGTCTCCGCCTATGCTGCTGCCAAGGGCGGCCTGAAGATGCTCACCAAGAACATCGCTTCCGAGTACGGCCAGTACAACATCCAGTGCAACGGCATCGGACCCGGCTACATTGCTACCCCGCAGACCGCACCTCTGCGCGAGCGTCAGCCCGACGGCAGCCGTCACCCCTTCGACAGCTTCATCGTTGCCAAGACCCCCGCAGGCCGCTGGGGCGAGGCCGAGGATCTGGGCGGACCCGCTGTCTTCCTGGCATCTGAGGCTTCCGACTTTGTCAATGGCCTGATCCTGTACGTTGATGGCGGCATTCTGGCCTACATCGGCAAGCAGCCCCAGTAAACACTGAGGGTACTCCACAGTTCTGAACGGCGGCAGCCGGGCGGGCTTAGCCTGTCGGCTGCCGCTTTTATTTGTAGTGGAAAGGTTGTTGTGGTATAATGGAAAAACAGCATAAGGACGCGGTATGGGTGCCCCATGCCGACATTGCCCCGGAACCCTGCGGCCCCGGGGTGCAGCGCCGCATTCTGGCCTACAGCAAGGACGCCATGTGTGTGGAGAATACCTTTGAGACCGGCGGTGTGGGCGCCATGCACTGCCATCCTCACACCCAGATCACCTACATCGTTTCGGGCCGCTACCGCTTTACCATCGGGGACGAGACCCGGGAGGTGGGCCCCGGCGATACCCTGCTCAAGCAGGACGGCGTGATGCACGGCTGTGTGTGTCTGGAAGGCGGCGTGATGCTGGACTTCTTTACCCCCATGCGCGAGGACTTTGTATAAACCTGCATCCCGCAGGGCAGAAAATAAGAAGGAGAGTCAAAAAACCATGAAAATTGCACTCATCAACGAGAACAGTCAGGCCGCAAAGAACGGCATCATTGAAGCCGCCCTGAAAAAGGTGGTGGAGCCCATGGGCCACGAGGTGGTCAATTACGGCATGTATGCCGCCGATGATGCTGCCCAGCTGACCTATGTGCAGTGCGGCATTCTGGCCGCAATCCTGCTGAACAGCGGCGCTGCCGACTACGTGATCACTGGCTGCGGCACCGGCGAGGGCGCCATGCTGGCCCTGAACAGCTTCCCGGGTGTGATCTGCGGCCATGTGGAGGACCCCGTGGACGCCTACACCTTTGCCCACGTCAACGACGGCAACGCCGTTGCCATGCCGTTTGCCAAGGGCTTCGGCTGGGGCGGTGAGCTGAACCTCGAGTACTGCTTCGAGAAGCTGTTCGGCTTCGGCCACGGTCAGGGCTACCCCAAGGAGCGCGTGGAGCCTGAGCAGCGCAACAAGAAGATTTTGGACGGCGTGCGTGCCGCCGCCTTCAAGCCGCTGGTGGAAATTCTGAAGGGCATCGATCAGGACCTCGTGAAGGGTGCTGTGGCCGGTGCAAAGTTCAGCGAGCTGTTCTTTGCTTCCTGCAAGGACGCGGAGCTGGCCGCTTACGTCAAGACCCTGCTGTAAGGTGACACGCCATGGAATGGTTTTACCACCTGAATGCAGGCATTACCCATGGGCTGGAAGGTTTTCTGGAAACGGCAGTGCCCATGATCGCAGGCCTTGCCGAGGTGATTGGCCTGTTCATCATCGTCACCAGCCTTGCCAAGGCTACCTACCACTATGTGCGGGCCACCTTTTTCCATGATCAGCACGACTTCCACCACGAAATGAGCAGCGGCCTGACCACCGCGCTGGAATTCCTGATGTCGGCGGAGATCGCCAAGACCTTCCTGCTGCAAAATCTGGAATCGGTGATCCCGTTGGCGGCTACCTTTGCGCTGCGCGCCATGATGAGCCTGATGCTGCACTGGGAAATGGAGGGCGGACACCGTTCCGGCCACAAAAAAGAGGAAAGCGACGCGGCAGAAGAAAAGAATGACTAACAAAGTTTTGCCAAACTTTTGCCTGCATGGCTTTTGCTGTGTTGTGAAAAACGTAAAACCTTGATGTGAACTCTTGACAGGTTTGCACAAAGGGACTATACTCATGCCATCGAAAGCAAAGGCGCTGACGGAAGCAATTCCGCCAGCGCCTTTTGCGTTTTCGGGGATATTGCCGCTTGGGGGAAGATAGAGGGTCTCCCAAGGGCAGAAACAGCGCTCCTGCGCGCAATCGGCGCGGGGAGTGCAGTACGCGCCGCAGGGTTCTGGCGGCCTTGCGGCATCACTTGTGGGGAGGTTAGAAAGTTATGTTCAACTCCGTCAACACCTGTTGGACGCTCGTGGGAGCGTTCCTCGTTTACTTCATGCAGGCGGGCTTCGCCTTGTGTGAAGCCGGCTTTACCCGTGCCAAGAACACCGGCAATATTCTGATGAAGAATATGATGGACTTCTGCATCGGCACCCCGTGCTACTGGCTCATCGGCTTTGGCCTGATGTTCGGCGGCACCGGTGCACTGATCGGCGGCTTCGACCCGTTCATTCAGGGCGACTACAGCCACTTGGGTCTGGATATCCCGCTGTGGGTGTACATCGTGTTCCAGACCGTGTTCTGCGCAACGGCAGCCACCATCGTCTCCGGCTCCATGGCCGAGCGCACCAACTTCAAGGCTTACTGCGTGTACTCCGCAGCCATCTCGCTGGTGGTCTACCCCATCTGCGGCCACTGGATGTGGGGCGGCGGCTGGCTGCAAAGCATGGGCTTCCATGACTTTGCAGGCTCCGCAGCAGTCCACAATGTGGGCGGCATCATCGCTCTGCTGGGCGCATGGATGCTGGGCCCCCGCATTGGCAAGTACGACAAGAACGGCAAGCCCCACGCCATTCCCGGCCACAACCTGACCGCCGGTGCACTGGGCGTGTTCATCCTGTGGTTCTGCTGGTTCGGCTTCAACGGCGGCTCTTCGCTGAGCCTTTCCACCGACGCCACCATGACCCTGACCGGTCTGGTCTGCTTCAACACGAACCTTGCCGCAGCCGTTGCTACCTGCGTGACCATGATCTTTACTTGGCTGCGCTACGGCAAGCCCGATGTCTCCATGACCCTGAACGGTTCTCTGGCAGGTCTTGTGGCCATCACCGCAAGCTGCGATACCGTTTCTCCCTTCGGCGCATTCTTCATCGGCTTTGTGGCCGGCTTCCTCGTTGTGCTGAGCGTGGAATTCTTCGATAACATCGCCAAGGTGGACGACCCCGTTGGTGCGGTCTCCGTCCACTTTGCAAACGGTGTGTGGGGCACCATCGCCGTGGGCCTGTTCTCCACCGGTGCCAACACTGAGCATGCCGGTCTGTTCTACGGCGGCGGTCTGGCACAGCTGGGCACCCAGCTGCTGGGCCTCGTGACCGTGGACCTGTATGTTGTGATCGTGATGTTCATCATCTTCAAGATCATCGATAAGACCATCGGCCTGCGCGTGCCGGCTGAGGTGGAGATCGATGGCTTGGACATCCACGAGCATGGTCTGGCATCTGCCTACGCCGGTTTCTCCATCTCCGATGCAAACTCTGCCGCCATGGTGCCCAACGAGAACACCGACCTCGGTGAGGACGATGTGACCAAGGCCACCGACAAGCAGATCAGCGCCGCCGTGCCTGTGGTGCGGGAAGCTTCGCCCGTGATCCACGATGGTGTGTACGACACCGGTATGCACAAGGTGTCCATCATTGCAAAGCTGTCCAAGTTCGACCAGCTCAAGACGGCCCTCAACGATCTGGGCGTCACCGGCATGACCGTCACGCAGGTGATGGGCTGCGGCATCCAGAAGGGCACCAGCGAGAAGTACCGCGGCGTGCCTGTGGATACCACCCTGCTGCCCAAGATCAAGGTGGAAGTAATCGTTTCCAAGATCAGCGTGGACGCTGTGGTGGAGGCCGCCAAGAAGGCCCTGTACACCGGCCACATCGGCGATGGCAAGATCTTTGTCTACAACGTGACCCGCGTGGTCAAGATCCGCACCGGCGAAGAGGGCTTTGCCGCCTTGCAGGATGTGGAGTAAAGCTCCAAAACTCTAACAGCTGTCCCGCTGCGGTGCAGGCGCACCGGCACGACACCGGCTCTTGCGCAGCAGTGTGATATTCACGTTTGCGTCAGCAACGAAAGCCCCAGTGGGGCTTTCGAGTGACCAAACGGTCTGCGAAAGCAGATGGAGGGGCCTCGCCCCGACAAGTGTTCTTTGTTCTCCTTTTTCCTTTTTCTAATCCAAAATCTCGAACGGCAACCAAATCAAAGGCCCCGCTTCTGCGCACAAAGAAGCGGGGCCTTTGGCCATTTATTTTACCGGGCATGTGAAAGTTGCATAAGAATCTTTGCCGTTCTTTGGCTGATTTTCACAGAAAAACGTGTTATGTTTTGGCGCGTATAAAAAATCAGACGGCAAGAGAGGGGTACAACAATGAGGGAATGGGTCCTGCATTATAAGGATGCGATCCGGATCTCGCTTCTGGCGCTGTTCCGGTGGACGCTTCTGGCTGTGTGCACCGGCGTGCTGTGCGGCGGCTCGGCCGGCCGCGAGGGCGCAGCGCTGCAAATGGGCGGCAGCATCGGCTGGAATATCGGCCGGGTGCTGCACTTCAACAATCATGACTGCCGCACGGCTACCGTGTGCGGCATGGCGGCATTCTTTTCGGCGCTGTTCGGCACGCCGCTGACCGCGACCCTGTTTGCGATGATGGTGGTGGATGTGGGCCTGATGCTGACCGTGGCGTTCGTGCCGGGCTTTCTGGCGGCGCTCATTGCGTACGGCATCTCGCTGAAAGCCGGTATTGCGCCCACACGTTTTGTGATGGAAGAACCATCGCTGGATGCCCGGACGGTGGTGCGCACCGCTGTGCTGGCTATGTGCTGTGCGGTGGTGGCGGGTTTGAACTGATGGCGCTGGCCTGCGGCCTGAGCTATATGTTCTCCGGCTATCACAGCCTGTACTCAAGTCAGGGATTCCGCACAAGCAAGCTTTTTTCGGAATTCCTACAGCCGAAGGAAGGAAAATGAAGAAAAAATTTCATGGCTGCGTCTCTTGATTTTTTCTGTCCGGCGTGCTACAATCAGCGTAGTTTCATCCTGTAAAAGCGATGATGCGGACAAACTGAGTTCCCGTTCCTCCATGACCCAGAGAGGGCTGCCCCGCAAGGGTGCTGCAAGCAGCCTGCCATGTGCCGGAGCTCTACCACCGCAGAGCGCAGAGGAGAACCTCTGCCGGGTGCGCCCGTTACAGCACAGCGAGTGGCACGCAGAGGCGTGCAATTCGGGTGGAACCGTGGAACGTTTCTGATTTTTTCAGGCGCTTCATCCCGTGAGTAAGTGTGCGGGATGAAGCGCTTTTTTGTTTTACTTTATCTGTCAAAGGAGCAAACATTATGAAGATCATCTATAAGGACGGCCATGTGGACGAGTGCCCGCAGGACCAGGAACTGCACGTCATCCGCCACACCGCAGCCCACATCATGGCGCAGGCCATCAAGCGCCTGTATCCGCAGGCTGACTTTGCCTTCGGCCCTGCCACCGAGAACGGCTTCTACTACGATGTCGATCTGGGCGACCAGAAGCTCAGCGACGAGGATCTGGCAAACATCGAAAAAGAGATGCGCAAGATCGTCAAGGAGAACCTGCCCATCAAGCCCTTCATCCTGCCCCGCGCCGAGGCTGTGAAGCTGATGGAAGAGCGCAAGGAAAACTACAAGATCGAGCACATGGCCGATCTGGCCGACGAGACCGAGTTCAGCTTCTTCCAGCAGGGCGAGTACGTGGATATGTGCATCGGACCCCACCTGACCTACACCAAGGCGCTGAAGGCCTTCAAGATCACCCAGCAGTCCGGCGCATACTGGAAGAACGACAAGGAAAACAAGATGCTGACCCGTATCAACGGCGTGGCTTTCCGCAATCAGGAAGAGCTGGACGCATGGGAGAAGGAGCAGCAGGAGGCCCGCGAGCGCGATCACCGCAAGATCGGCAAGGAGATGGGCCTGTTCATGACCGATGATCTGGTTGGCCGCGGCCTGCCCATGTTCCTGCCCGCAGGCTACACCGTCTGGCAGGAGCTGGAGAACTATATCAAGGAGAAGGAGCGTGCACGCGGCTACCTGCACGTTATGACTCCCTGCATCGGCACTGTGAACCTGTATAAGACCTCCGGTCACTGGGATCACTACCGTGAGAACATGTTCCCCGCCATGGAGATGGAGGGCGAGAGCTATGTTCTGCGCCCGATGAACTGCCCCCACCACATGATGATCTACGCAAACCGTCCCCACTCCTATCGTGACCTGCCCATGCGCATCGGTGAGATCGCCCACGACTTCCGTTACGAGTCCTCCGGCACCCTGAAGGGCATCGAGCGCGGCCGTCACTTCTGCCAGAACGACGCCCACCTGTTCGGCACCCCGGAGCAGATCAAGAGCGAGGTCGCAGACGTGTGCAACCTGATCTTTGAGGTGTACAAGGACTTCAACATCACCGATTACCGCTGCGTGCTGAGCCTGCGCGACCCCGCCGACAAGAAGAAGTACCACGATGACGATGCCATGTGGAACCACGCAGAGAGCGCTCTGCGCGAGGTGCTGACCGAGCTGGGCATCCACTTTACCGAGGAAATCGGCGAGGCTGCCTTCTACGGCCCCAAGCTGGACGTGAACGTCAAGCCCGCCGTGGGTGCCGAGTACACCCTGTCCACCTGCCAGCTGGACTTCTGCCTGCCCGCAAAGTTCCACCTGACCTACGTGGACAAGGACGGCACCGAAAAGACCCCCGTGGTGCTGCACCGCGCAATTCTGGGCTCTCTGGACCGCTTCATGGCCTACCTGATCGAGGAGACCAAGGGCAAGTTCCCCACTTGGCTGGCTCCCACGCAGGTCAAGGTGCTGCCCGTCTCCGAAAAGACGCTGGACTACGCACAGGACGTGACCGAAAAGCTGGTGGAGGCTGGCGTCCGCGTGGTGCTGGACGACGACAACCAGAAGATCGGCTACAAGATCCGCGCTGCACAGCAGGTGGACCGCGTGCCCTATATGCTGGTGCTGGGTGCCAAGGAAGCCGAGGCCGGCAACATCTCGGTGCGTGACCGCAAGGGCGAGACCACCACGATGGAGCTTGATGCCTTCATCGCAAAGGTGACTGCCGAGATCCGCAACCGCAGCCTGTAAGCAGACACTGTAAAACACAAAGCGCCGCTTTCCCGGCAGGGGAGAGCGGCGCTTTTTTGCTACAGCGAAAAGCCAAAGGCCGCTGTTCAAATGGAAACAGCGGCCTTTGGCGTTAGTTGCTTTATAAAAAGGGGATCAGGCATTTTCCTTCTGGACGCTCTTGACGGCCAGAGCCTTGGCGGGCTTCATCAGCAGCACGCACACGCCGTTGAAGACCACAGAACCCACGATGAAGGTGATGAAGAACTGGGGCAGATGGGTGGCCAGAGCGGTGGTGTCGATGCAGGCCACAGTCAGGTAGGCAAAGCCCACGTTGTTCAGCACCTTGGGTGCGTAGGGGTGCAGGATGATGAGGATGAACAGCACCACGGCCAGCGGGATGAGGAAGCCGAAGAAGCCGCCCAGCACCGGGGTCAGGGCCGTGATGGAAAGCAGGGCGATCACGGTGAGGATCAGACCCACAAGACCACCCAGCTCAACGGTGACGAAGCGATCCTTCACATCGCCTTCCAGCGTGAACATCATGATATTGCTCAGGAAGATCAGCCAGCTGTACTCCATGCCGGTCACATGGATGATGGCGTTGGCGATCAGGATCCACACCAGCAGCATCAGGCGGAAGTACAGCAGAAAGCGCTTGGTAACGGCTTCGTTCATGATAAAATACCTCTTTCTTGGTTGGATTGGAAAGCAGGGCTTTCGCTTTAAAACATATTTTGACAGGCAAAACCTGCATTTGATATGGCCATTATACAATATCCACATGCCAAAAACAAGGCTTTGGCAATAATAAATTGCATATTTTGGAAATTTTGGCTTGCAGAACGAAGAGACCATTGAAAAATGGCGCCGCTTCGCTCTGCCATTATCAGCGGAATGAATTTTATATTTTTGAGTTTGTCGCAGCCTGCGGGCCGCGACAAACTCATTTTCACACAGAGGTCCAAACGGATAGCTCCATTTGAAATTGAATGTTGCAGTTGTCCATCACGATCTTTCTTGTGAAAATGGCAGAGCGCAGCGGAGCCATTTCAAATTGTTTTTCTGTCCCAAATGGAGTATAATGGAAGCCACGAAACTTCTGCCGCAGCTGCGGCTGGAACAGGGGAGGAACCTTCTATGAACAAACCGGTACTGGTGGTCATGGCGGCCGGCATGGGCAGCCGCTACGGCGGCATGAAGCAGATCGACCCGGTGGGGCCGAACGGGCAGGTGATCATCGATTATTCGCTCTACGATGCCCGCCGCGCAGGTTTTGAGACCGTGATCTTTGTGATCAAGCATGAGATCGAGGACGCCTTCAAAGCGGCCATTGGGGAGCGCGTGGGCAAGGCCATGAACGTGAAATATGCTTTCCAGCAGCTGGACGAGCTGCCCGCAGGCTTTGCCGTGCCGGAGGGCCGCGTAAAGCCATGGGGCACCTGCCACGCTGTGCTGGCCGCAAAGCGTCTGATCAACGGCCCGTTTGCCGTCATCAATGCCGATGATTACTACGGCCCCGAAGCCTTCAAGGTAATGTACGATTACCTTTCCACCCATCAGGATGGCGCGTTCTACGATTACTGCATGGTGAGCTACCTCATCAAAAATACCGTGTCGGAAAACGGCAGTGTGTCTCGCGGCGTCTGCCGGACCAATGCCGACGGCACGCTGCACAGCGTCACCGAGCGCACCCGCATCGAGACCTGCGAGGGCGGCGTGCACTACACCGAGGACGGCGGCGCAAGCTGGGTGGACCTGCCCGGCGACACACCGGTAAGCATGAACCTGTGGGGGTTCGGCAAGAGCTTTCTGGACGAAGCCGAGCGCCGCTTTGCGGGCTGGCTGACCGAAAACCTGCCGGGCAACCCGCTCAAGTGCGAGTATTATCTGCCGCTGGTGGTCACAGAGCTGATCGAAGAGGGTAAGGCAAAAATTCAGGTTCTGCACAGCACGGATAAATGGTACGGCGTCACCTACCGGGAGGATAAGCCGCTGGTGGTGGAAGCCATCGCCCGCAAGACGGCACAGGGCCAGTACCCGGAGAATTTGTGGGGCTAAGATAAAACAAAAAAGAGACGCTCGATCGTACGATCAAGCGTCTCTTTTTGCTTTAATCACTTATTTCGTGGGGGGGGGGGGATAAAGGTCGCATCCTCGTCCGAGAAGATCCACAGCGTCTCGTCAATATGGGTGCCGCTCTTGGAGTAAGGCATCACCTTGATGCGGAAGGTGGTGCCATCGATCTTTTTGTAGGTGCGCTCCACGATGTCGCCGGTCAGTACCTTGCTGCGGATGTAATCGTAATCGAACAGATCGGTCAGGCTTTCGCGGTAGGCGGGCTCCACCAGCGTATCACGGTACTGCTGCAAAGTGGATTTGAAGCAGCCGCCGGAAGTATCCAAGATCTTCTGGAAGTAGCCGGGTACGATTATGCTGCGCACGCTGTCATTCTTCAGGTCCACAACAAACACGGTTTTATACTTGGGGGCCAGCACCCGCAGGAAATGCTCGGCGTCCCGCTTTTCGGTAAGGGTCTGCTCCAGCTTTTCGTTCAGGCCGCGCAGCTGGCGCTCCTGCCCGTTGCGGGCGTAGTAGGCCTGCTTGTCCTGCCGCATGGCGGCTTCGGCTTTGTTCAGGGCATTGTCCAGTTTGTGCAGGTCGGAAGTGCTCTGGATGCCCACCGAAATTTCGTATTCCTTTTCCCGCAGGAAGGAGCGCATTCGGTCCATACTTACCCACACGCTGTAGGGCGGCTGGTTGGGTGTAAGGATCACGAACTCATCGCCGCCAATGCGGTACAACCGGCTGGTGGCAAAGAACTTGCGGGCCGCGTTGGCAATAAAGCACAGCATGGCATCGCCGCTGCGGTGGCCCAGATGGTTGTTCACCTCGTGCAGGCCCACCACATCGATGTAGATGCACACCATAGAATCATAATCGCTGAATTGCAGCTCCCGTAGATCGGTCTCGTAGCGGCTGCGGTTCAAAAGGCCGGTCAGCGTGTCGTGGCTGTAGGAGAAGTCCAGCTCTTCGCTGAGCTGGTCGGCCTGCGCGTCCTCGCGCACCACAACGGTGGCCCAAGGGGTCTGCGCGCAGCAGTTGCGGCAGGGCAGAAACTCCATGGTGATCCACACGAACTGGCCGGAAACATTCTTGCGGAAGCGGTAAGCCTCCGGCTGCTGGGTGTGGAACACAGAAGAGCGCAGGATCTCAAGATCGGTCTGGTCGGCAAACATCTCGGCATCGTCCGGATGGATGATCTTTTCCGAGACAAGGCGCTCACAGTAAGTGGAAAAATCCTCTTCTTTTTCAATGCTGCCGGTGCCGGGCAGACGCGGGTCACGCTTGATCACCCGGTATTCGCCGGTGGAAAGGTTCAGCAGCGAAAGCTCCAGCACACTGTCTGCAAAGATCTGGTATGCCTGCAAGGCCAGCGCGGTCTGGTCGCTGTCGGTGCTGGGGGCGCGGCGGTCACGGCGCATCAGGTCGCGGCGCATATCCCAGTAATCCTCGCTGTTGGGCTGGGCCAGCAGGGCCTCGGCGTTTTCCACGGGCATGGGCTTGTAGAAGTAGTAGCCCTGTGTGTACAGGCAGTCCGCCGCTTGCAGCATGGACACCTGCTCCGGCGTCTCGACACCCTCGGCAATGATGGGCAGGTTGAGCCGGTGCGCCATATCCACCACCGACTCCACGATCTGCACGCCCTTGTCGCGGTTCTGCTTGTTCATGTCGATCAGCTTCATGTCCAGCTTGATGGCATCCACATTGGTGTCTTTGAGCATGTTCAGCGAGGAGTAGCCGCTGCCAAAGTCGTCCATCATCACCGAGAAGCCCTTGCGGTGCAGGCCCTGAATGGCGCTTTCCACCATCGTGGCATTTTCAGCCACCATGGTCTCGGTGATCTCGGCCAGCAGGAGCTTGGGCTCCAGCTGATATTTCTCCACAAGGTCTGAGAAGATCTGCGGCACGTCCAGATTGACGATATCCACAACGGAAACGTTTACGGAAACAGGCACAAGATTGCTGTCGCTCTCCTGCCACTTCTGCAATGTCTGGCAGACGGACTCCCAGATGTACTGGTCCAGCTGGGTCACAAGGCCGGTGCTCTCCATCAGGGGCATAAACTCGGCCGGGGACACGCAGCCGCGGGTGGGATGGTTCCAGCGCACCAGCGCTTCCATGCCCACGATGGCGCGGGTCATGCTGTTGCACTTGGGCTGCAAAAAGAAGCAGAACTCGTGGTTTTTGAGGGCCCGTTCCAGCTCGCTGAGCAGCTGGCGCTGCTCTTTGAGGTGGGTCATCATGGCTGGCGTAAAGCGGTGCACGCCGCCCACGGCAGGGCTGGGGTCCACTGCCGCGATCTGCGCATAGTTGCAAAGGGCCTGCGCGTCCGCATCCGGCTGCTCGGCCACCGGGCACAGACCGATGGACAGGTAGAACGTGACGTCCTGCTTGCGGGTGTTCGCGCAGGTCTGAAGCTTGCTGATCACGGCCAGCTGCTTTTCGCGGTCGTCCGGCAGGCACAGCATAAAATCATCGTTGCCAAAGTAGCCCACCGGCGTGTCGGTGGCCTTGGCGTGCTCCAGCAAGAGGCCGGCCAGCGCTTGCAGCAGGCTCTTGGCCTGCTGGGCGCCGTACAGCTCGTTGTACAGTTTGAAATGCTCGATATCGACGGCGGCAACACACCAGTTCTCGTCCTTATGGGTGCTCAGAAACTGCTGCAGCTGGTGCAGAAAATCGTCTTTGCGAGCGATCTGCGCAAGCACATCGGGCTGCGGAGCACTGACGGTTTGGTTCAATTTCATTTCTTCGGACATAAAAATCCCTCGCTATCGGACTTCATCGGCTAAGTTGTAGACATAGCACCTCAATTCTATGTACCAGTATAACACTATTTGGCCGCTTTGCAAATAGAAATTTGAGTGTTTAAGCCAAATTTGCGCGAGATCTGCCGCATAAATACATACGACGTGAATAAAACGCAAGAAGCCGCACCGGAACGGGCCCGGTGCGGCAAAAATGCGGGGAAAGCGACGTTCTGGTTCAGGCGTCCTTGCGGTCGTCGTCTTTGCGGTCAAGGCGCTGGCGCAGGGCCTTGAGGGTGGTCCGCTTGACACCATGCCTCAGGCCGGGGTAGGCGCGCAGCATACGGCGCTGGCCCACGATGCGCGGCGTGCGCAGCAGCTGGGCCTGCATCTCGTCGCTGCGGGCTTGCAGCTCTTCGGCCAGCTGCTCCAGACGCAGCAGTTCGGCGGCACGCTCGGCGGTACCCTTTGCAGCCAGCTGCGCGGCCTTGGCAGCTTCGGCAGCGTTCAGCTTGCCGATCTCGGAAGCATGCTTTGCAGCCTCCATGGCTTCGTCCGCCTTGGCGCGCACGGCGGTCATGGTCTCACGCAGCGTGCGCTTTTCCGGCGCAGCATCGCGGGCTTCGGCGGCGGCCAGCTTGAGCTGCAAACGCTGCTCGTCCAGCTTCTGGTCGGCGTTCAGGGTGGTGGTGCCCAGCAGCTGGGTCATGGCGTCGCTGACGGCGTGGATGCTGTCGGCCAGCTGCTCCATGGTGTCCAGCGTATTGGCAAGGCCGGAAGCCGCAATGGCGGTGGCCACCACATCCGCTGCATACACGGCGTACAGCACGCACATGAGCACAAGGCCCACCAGCGGCGGCACCAGCTCCACCAAGCCGGCAATGGCCGGGTGGATGGCCCGCATCATCACCAGCGTGCCCACGCCCCACAACAGGCTGAACTCCAAGCAGATATAGCCGCCGATGTTAAACGGCCGGTCGCTGTAGTCCCACCAGCGCGTGCGGTAGAGCTTGTACAGAGCCCAGCCGCCCACCAGCTCCAGCGCGCTTGGCAGAATGACGCCGCCAATGTACAGCAGAAGAACGCTGTGCTGCAACGGCGTGAGGGCAAACAGCACGATGACCATGCCAAAACCATAAATGGGGCACACCGGGCCGTTCAGAAAGCCGCGGTTCACCAGCTCACCGGTGGTAGCGGCGGCATACACCACCTCCACGCACCAGCCAAGGCAGGAGTAGATCAGGAAATAGGCCAGCACATAGTACAGCGAAAAGCCGCACACGGTGGTATTTGTCAGAAAAGAAAGCATAAAAATACCTCCAGTTCAGATTTGCTTGTTCACAATTTTGTATTCATCGCCCGGCTCAAAGAACGGGCAGGCGGCGGTGGCATGGGAGAGATAGCGCGCCATCTCGTCCTCGTCGAGGGAACCGCCCTCGGCGCAGTAGTAGCTGCCGTATTCGTCCTGCACGTTGTTCAGGCAGATCTCGCAGGGATCATTCATGGCCTTCGCCTTCCTGTGCAGCCTTGGCGGCAGCTTCGGCCTCGGCAGCTTCGCGCGCCTGACGCTTGAGGATCTTGGGTTCGATCCAAGTCACGCTGGCGGGGTCCGGGTCCTTGCGGGCGATCAGGGCCTTGATCTTGATGCCCATTTCGGTGAACATGCCCTCGTGCTCGGTGCGGATGTTCCACTCCGGCTCGTTCTCGTGGAGGTCGTAGGTCATCCACTCGATGTCGTAGCCGGAAGCGGGGAAGTATTCCAGACTGTCGCGGAACAGATCATCGTCGTCGGTCTTGAAGTAGATCTCGCCGCCGTCCTTGAGGAACTCGCGGTAGTTGATGAGCTGGCGCGGGTAGGTGAGGCGGTGCTTGTGGGAAGAGCCGTTCTTGCTCCACGGATTGCAGAAGTTGATGTAGATGCGGCTGACCGTGTCCTCGGCGGTGATCACGCCCTTGATGCGCTCGATGTCGGTGCTCATGATCTTGACGTTGTCGATGGGGCGGTTCGCAGCCTGATAAGCGGCTTCGATCTTGCGCTTGGCAAGGATGAGCACCTTGTCGGTGATGTCGATGCCCAGATAGTTGTTCTCCGGGTGGGCACAGGCCAGCTGGGAGATGAAGCCGCCTTTGCCGCAGCCCAGTTCCAGCACAAAGGGCTGTTCCGGGCGGGCATACTGGGCGTGCCATTTGCCGCCCCAGATCAGCGGCTCGTGCACATGGAAATCGGCTGCCATCAGCTCGTCGTGGGCATAGGGCTTGAAACGCATTCTCATAGTTTGTTGTTCTCCTTAAATTTAACGTGGCTCGCCCTCTCAGGCGCTGACGCGCCAGCGCTCCCCTTTAGGAGAGGTGGCTTTGCGAAGCAAAGACGGAGAGGGCGAGGATGCTTACCGGTTTTGCTCCTTCAAAAATTCCTCCACCTGTTCCGGTGCAGCGGCGCAGCTGCCCTGACAGATGCCGGGTTTGCCGCCGCCGCGTCCGTTCAGGGCGGCGTTCAGGGCTTTGGTCAGGGCGCGCACATCGCCGTCTGCCTGCGCAATGCAGTAGCCGGTGCCCTTTTCGGTGGGGGTCAGGGCGGCGCACAGGCCCTTGGTGGCTTCGGTCAGACGCACCGCCAGCCGGTGCAGGCCGTCCGGGTCAAGGCCGGGCACCGTGCGGATGGCATCCTCGCCGGGCGTTACCAGCTGGGCGAGAGCGTCAAACAGCTGCGCACATACGCCAAAATGTGTAAACTTGAGCGCAGTATACTCATCGTAGACACGATGCACGGCCACAGCGGTCTGGTCGGCCTTGGCCGAGAGCAGCGCCCCGATGTCTGCCTGCCGCTGGCGCATCTCCTGCGCAGCAAGCAATGCACGCTGGCCGCAGACAACGCTCAGCCGCACGCCGCCTTTGTAGTTCTCGGATGCCAGAATTTTGATCTGCCCCACCTGACCGGTGGTGGCAGTGTGGGTGCCGCAGCAGGCGCAGACGTCCGCACCCGGAATGGTGACGATGCGCACCTGCCCTTCGATCTCCTTTTTGGAGCGGTAGGTAAGGGCGGCAAGCTCCTCCCGGGTGGGGTAGCTGACCAGCACCGGCACGTTCTGCCAGATGATGCGGTTGGCGGAAAGCTCGGCGGCGCGCAGGCCCTCGGCGGAAATGGGCACGCTGGTGTCCATGCGCACAGCCTCGGCGCCGATGTGGAAGCCCACGTTCTCGGCCCCGAACATCTGGTGCAGGATGCCGGAAAGAATGTGCTCGCCGGTGTGCTGCTGCATTTTGTCAAACCGCCATTCCCAATCGATGCGGGCCGTAACGGCGGCGCCGGGCACGGCGGCTGCGGGCAGAGCATCCACGCTGTGCCAGAGGGTGCCGTCATGCTCGTGCACATCGGTGACGGCAAGTGTGGTGCCGTCCGGCAGGGTCAGGGTGCCCCGGTCGGCAGGCTGACCGCCGCCCTCCGGGTAAAACACCGTGCCATCCAGCGCAATGCGCCCGCCGCCGGTCTTTTCGTCCGGCTCCGCGGCAAGGATGACGCTCTCGCACTGGGTGCGGAAAGCGTCCGGTTCAAAGTATTTTTCTGTGCGCTGCATGGCGCGGGTACCTCCTGTTCAGGGTGCAGTTTGACGATTTGAAATGGCCGCCGCAGGCTCTGGCCATATTCAGCGGAAAATTTATTTTTATTTTTGCAGAATTGGAACGACTGCGGTCGTTCCAATTCTGCTTTTTCACGCAAGGGGCCGTAAAGGCCAACAACAGAAGAGTTTTTACTGCATCTGCCGGTTTCGGCCCTTCTGGTGAAAATGCGTTTGGAGCGGCCCGCAGGCCGCGACAAACGCGAAATAAAAAATCTGGATTCCGCTGAACATAGCCAGAGCGAAAGCGGAGGCTATTTAAAATCGAAAAAGGGATACTCACCCAATCTAAAAATAAGTATACCACGTTTTTTGCCTGTGGAAAATAGTCTGCGGATATGTTATGATAAGAAACAACGATATTCCCATAAAATGTTAAAAATGAGGAAGGTAATAGCATGCGTGAAAGTGGAATCCTGATGCCGGTGTCCAGCCTGCCCGGCCCGTATGGCATCGGCTGCTTTGGCAGGGAAGCATTCAAGTTCGTGGATTTTCTGGCCGAAGCGGGCCAGAAGATCTGGCAGATCCTGCCGCTGAGTCCCACCGGCTACGGCGACAGCCCGTATCAGAGCTGTTCGGCGTTTGCGGGCAACCCCTATTTCATCGACCTCGACGCGCTGAAGGAAGAGGGCCTGCTCACCGCCGCCCAGCTCAAGGCCGAAAAATGGGGCACGGACCCCAAAGAGGTGGACTACGGCACGCTGTATGTGAGCCGCTTTAAGGTCCTGCGCACCGCCTACGCCGCATGGCGCAAGCAGTGCGCAGGACTGCATGGCTGTGCGTACTATTTCCCGGATGATTACTACGCCTTTACCCTTGCCAATGAGGAATGGCTGGACGATTATGCCCTGTACATGGCCCTGAAAGTGGCCAACGGCATGAAGAACTGGGTGGAGTGGGAGCGCCCCTACCGCCTGCGCGACAAGAAGGCCCTTGCTGCCTTTGCCGCGGAGAACGAGGAAGAGATCGGTTTCTGGAAGTTCGTGCAGTACAAGTTTGCGGCCCAGTGGCAGGCAGTGAAGGCCTACGCCAACAAAAAGGGCGTGCAGATTTTGGGCGACATCCCCATCTATGTCTCTGCCGACTCGGTGGATGCATGGGTGGGCGGCGCACTGTTTGAGCTGGACGCCAACGGCGGCTTTGCCCGTGTGGCGGGCTGCCCGCCGGATTATTTCTCCGCCGATGGTCAGCTGTGGGGCAACCCGCTGTACAACTGGGCTTACCACAAAAAGACCGGCTACGCGTGGTGGGTGCGCCGGGTGCGCCACGCACTGGGCATCTACGACCTGCTGCGCATCGACCACTTCCGCGGCTTCGATACCTACTGGGCCATCCCGGCGGGCAGTGCCACCGCCCGCACCGGCAAGTGGGAGAACGGCCCCGGCATGGAGCTGTTCGACGCGCTGGAAGCTGCCCTTGGCAAGCTGCCCATCATTGCCGAGGACTTGGGCGAACTGTTCCCCAGCGTGCGAAAGCTGCTGGCCGACAGCACCTTCCCGGGTATGAAGGTGCTGCAGTTCGCCTTCGGCGGTGGGGACAGCGAGTATCTGCCCCACAACCACGTCAAGAACAGCGTGGTGTATCCCGGCACCCACGATAACACCACCCTGACCGACTGGTGGGAGAACGGCGCTTCCGAAAAGGAAAAGGCTGCCGCTGCCGCTTACCTGCACCTGACCGGCGTAAAGCCCACCGCAAAGGAGCTGGCGGCCATCCGGACCGATGATGTCCGCATCGCTCTGCTGCGCGCAGCGCTGGGGTCGGTGGCCGACCGGGCCATCATCCCTATGTACGACTGGCTGGGTCTGGGCGCGGAAGCACACCTGAACACGCCCGGCAAGCTGGGCGGAAACTGGGCATGGCGCGCCGCCGGCGGCTTTGCCGCCAAGGCACTGGCCAAGACCATCCACGACGAGTGCAGTGTGTACTGCCGCGTATAAACAGAAGGCACAGAGCGGCGGGTGCTTAGCAATTTGACGAAAATGTAAAAACTCCGGCAGAAAATTGTGCGTTTTGCTGGTAAAATCGGAAGCTGAATGGTATAATGTTGCTAAAGCGGCATTATGCCATTTTTCTTTGACTGCTCCGTTCCCGGTATTTCCGGAAACGGAGCGGCGGGCGCGGGATGCATAATGCAGCAGATGTTTCCTGAAACGTATGGGAAACAGGCGACTGCACGCGGGATACGGGAGCGCCGCGTGCGCAGATGATGGGGAAAAATTACATGAAGAAAGAATGTACCGAGCAGGATCTGCGGACACTGGTGCAATCGGCGCAGGCCGCGTTTGAAACGGTCACACTGACCGAAGCACAGCCCGCCGAGGGCTGGCAGGACGACGGCCTGCGGGTGGATTACGAGCTGCGCAATGGCCGTGTGGACTGCGTGCTGCACCGCCATCTGGAAGCGGACGGCAAATGCTGGGAACTGGAAATGTCGGCCCCGCTGGCAGGCAATGTGCTGCCGGAAGAGCGCATGACTCCCCGTGAGCGGGAGCTGTGCCGCGAGGATATGAACCACGATTTCCTGACCGGCGTGTACAACCGCCGTTATCTTGAGACCGTGTTTGCCGAAAAGCTGCGTCAGTGCGCCGCCGAAGGCCGCAAGGCTGCGGTGGCGCTGGTGAGCATCGACAACGGCCAGCATCTGCGGGATGCCTACGGCCAGCCTGTGATGGACCAGCTGCACTGCTTTGTGGGCAACCAGTGGAAAAAGACCTTCGACACCCCGGCGGCCCGCATCGTCTGCCGCCTGACCGGCAGCATCTTTGTGGTGGGCTGCGTGGACATGGACGCGGCCCAGCTGGCGCAGGAGATGAAGCGGCTCTACGCCCAGATGCCCCATGCCTGCGTGACGACTGTGGGCCTGATGCACCGGGTGCCCTTTACCCTGAGCTGCGGCGTGGCAGGCTTTGAGAACATTGCCGCCAAAAACTGGCAGGCGTTGTACGAGCTGTGTGACGAGCGCCTGCGCGCGGCACAGACCGCAGGCGGCGATCAGGTGCGCGCAGAATAAAACCGGCGTATAAAATCCCCCTTTTGGCACAAGCTAAGGCCAAAAGGGGGATTTTTGTATGGAAAACCAGAAAAACGACAATCTGAACCTGCTGGAAGCGGTGGTGCAGAACACCGAGATGGGCAAAAACACGCTGGAACAGATCGTGCCCATGACCGATGATGTGCAGTTCAAGGCCGAGCTTCTGCGTCAGCGCAATGTGTACCACCAGCTCAATCAGGAAGCGCACACCGCCATCGAAGCCTGCGGCGGCACCGCGCAGGGGCAGAGCGCTATGGCAAAGTTCAACACCAAAATGGGCATCAGCATGAAAACGCTCACCGATAGATCCACCCGCAATCTGGCCGAGATGCTCACGCAGGGCAGCGGCATGGGGGTGGTGGACTGCGTAAAGGCCCAGAAGGATTACCCCAATGCTGCGCCCGGCACAAAGCGCCTTGCCCAGCGGCTGATGGAGTTTCAGGAGGACAGCCGGGTAAAGCTGGAACAGTTTTTGTAATGATGTTGTCCTTACAGGACAATGATGTTTTCCACAGGAAAATGAGGGAATGATGTGCGCTGCGGCGCATGGGAAAACGAAGCCGCCTGTCGGGCAGTGATACCTGACAGGCGGCTTTATTGCCGCGAAAGCGGCACATCATTTTGCAAAGCAAAACATCATGGCGAAGCTGTATCGTTTGCGCAGCAACATCATTTTTTACAGGCTTTCCACCATGGCCGCAACAATTTTGGTCGCAGTGGCAACATATTCGGCGATGCTGAACTTCTTCACCACCAGCACCTCGTGGCCGTCCTCATCGGCGTTGTCGCTCATGGCGCGCAGAATGACGCAGGGCACACCGTTCTTGGCGGCGATCTGGCTCACAGCCGCGCCTTCCATCTCCACGCAGTCGGGGGCGCATTTGGCTTCAATGGCGGCCTTGGTCTCACTGTCGCCCACAAACAGGTCGCCGGTGGCGATCTTGCCCACCAGCGCCTTTACGCCGGCAGCGGCGCAGGCTTTTTCGGCGGCGGCGATCAGCTCCGGGTCGCCGGTGTATTCCTTGAGGAACGGCGGGTTCTGGCAGATCATATCCAGCTGGGCGTCATGATACAGCACGGTCTTGCCGATGACCACATCACCGATGCCGATCTTCGCGGTCATGTTGCCTGCAATGCCGGAGAAGATGATCTTCTCCGCGCCGAATTTTGTGATGAGCACCTGCGTGGCGGCGGCGGCGTTGGCCTTGCCCATACCGGCGCAGCACACCACCACCTGTCTGCCGGCCAGCGTGCCCTTGTGGTACTCCACGCCGCCGTAGGGCTCCACGGTGACGTTTTCCAGCTTTGCACACAGCTGATCGACTTCATCGGGCATTGCGCCCATAATACCGAAAATCATAGGAAACCTCTTTTACGATTTTAAATGGCCGACGCGTGCGCTCTGGCCATATATAGCGGAAATTTATTTTTAATTTTGTAAGTTCCAAAAGCCTGCGGGCTTTTGGAACTTACTTTTTCACGGGAAGGGTCGTGGCGGCAAAATTTATCTCTTTGCCAAGGCCTCTCCCTTTGGGAGAGGTGGATGCGAACACAGTGAGCAGACGGAGAGGGCAAGCCCGGCAGAGTTTTATATGGCTGTTATTTCGATATCAGACGTTGAACAGGAACTCGATCACATCGCCGTCGTTGACAACGTACTCCTTGCCCTCGGTGCGCTGCAAACCCTTGGCCTTGACGGCGGCGTAATCGAAGTTGTTGGCTTCCAGATCGCTGTAGCCAATGACGCTGGCGCGGATGAAACCGCGCTCGAAATCGCTGTGGATCTTGCCGGCCGCCTGCGGTGCCTTGGTGCCCTTGCGGATGGTCCATGCGCGGCATTCCTTCTTGCCGTCGGTCAGGAAGGAGATCAGGCCCAGCAGGTCGTAGCTGGCAGTGATGAGGTTGTCCAGACCGCTGGCTTCAATGCCCATTTCGGCCAGAAAAGCCTTCTTTTCCTCAGGGGAGTAGTCGGCAATGTCCTCTTCGGTCTTGGCGCAGATGGGAATGTAGCGTGCGCCTTCTTCCTTGGCACGCGCAGCCACCAGCGGGACATACTTGTTGTTCTCAATGCCCTCCATCAGGTCGTCCTCGCCTACGTTGCAGGCGTACAGCACCGGCTTTGCACTCAGCAGGCCCATCTCGTGCAGCACGGTCTGCTGCTCGGCATCGCTCTCGTCAAACGCAAAGCTGCGGGCGGGCTTGCCTGCGCTCAGGTGGTCGGCCAGCTGTTGCAGCCATGCGGCCTCTGCGGCAGCACCCTTGTTGTTGCCGCTCTTGGCAGCTTTGGCCATGCGGCCTGCGCGGTTCTGCACCACCTCAAGGTCGGACAGGATCAGCTCGTAGTCGATGGCATCGATGTCGGCAATGGGGTCCACGGCCTCAGCCTTGGAAACATCCTCCACCACATGGATGATGTTGTCATCGTCAAAGCAGCGCACCACATGCACAATGGCGTCGCACTCGCGGATGTGGCCCAGGAACTTGTTGCCCAGACCCGCGCCCTGACTGGCACCCTTCACAAGACCCGCGATATCCACGAATTCCACGATGGCAGGGGTCTTTTTATTGGTCTGCCAGATCTCGGCCAGCTTGTCCAGACGCTTGTCCGGCACGGCCACGATACCGGAGTTCGGCTCGATGGTGCAGAAGGGGTAGTTTGCGGCTTCTGCATTCTTGGTGGAGGTGATGGCATTGAACAGAGTGGACTTGCCGACGTTCGGGAGACCCACAATTCCTAACTTCATGGTACTATACTCCTTAAAAATATTGGTCTATCAGCGGCATTCCTGCTGCGCTGAAAATCCTGCTATAACAGAATAATTGTAGCACAATGGACGTTTTTTCTCAATATGTACTTGCAAGAGCGGAACAAAACACCGCCCACGGAAAATTTCGGTTTTCCCGTGGGCGGTGTTGGCGATTCTGTTCGTGCCGGGCTTACTTGCCAATGGCAAGAGTGCCGAAGGCGGTTTCTTCAAAGTGGCTGCTATAGAACTCCTCCATCAGGCGGATGAGGGAGACGGTGTCCTTGGCACCGGCAGTCTCGTAGCAGGAGTGCATGGCCAGCTGGGGCAGGCCGATGTCCACACAATTCATGGACACCTGTGCCATGGCCAGATTGCCCAGCGTGCTGCCGCCCACCTTATCGGAACGGTTGGCAAAATATTGCAGCGGCACACCGGCGCGGGCTGCCAGCTCCTTTGCCACGGCCATGCTCATGCCGTCGCTGGTGTACTTCTGGCCGGCGTGCACCTTGACCACAACGCCCTCGTTCATGTAAGTGCAGTTGTTCACATCGGTGTGCTCCGGGTGGTTGGGGTGTACGGCGTGGGCGTTGTCGGCGCTGAACATAAAGCTGGACGCAACCGCGCGGTGGAAATCCTCGTCGCCGGGGCAGACGTTCTGGGCAATGCGGTGCAGCACATCGTACAGGAAGGTGGAAGCCGCACCCTGCTTGGTGCCGGAACCCACTTCTTCATTGTCGAAAAAGGCGGCAACGTTGACGGACCGGGCGCTGTGCGCGTTCAGAATGCCTTTCAGGATGCCGAACACGCACTGCTGGTCGTCCAGACGACCGGAGGAGATGAACTCCTCGTTGCAGCCCCAGACAGTGGCCTTTTCGCGGATGCAGAGGAACAGGTCGCTGCCAAGGATCTGCTCTTCGGCAACATTCAGCTCTTTGGCGATCAGCTTTTTCAGCACGCCTTCCTCGGCGGCGGCGCCCAGCAGCGGCAGCATGTCCACCTGCTTATTATAAGAAGCCTTGTCGTTGACTTCGCGGTCCATGTGGATGGCTACACTGGGGATCATCAGCAGGTCGCGGTCCAGCGTGAGCAGGCGGGAGGTGATGGCACCGTTCTCCTTCACCAGCACGCGGCCTGCCACGGACAGCGGGCGGTCCATCCATGTGGAGCAGATCATGCCGCCGTAGCCCTCGGTGTTGAGCTTTGTGTACTTCTGGCCCATGTGGATCTCCGCGTTTTCCTTGATGCGGAAGCAGGGAGAATCCGTGTGGGCAGCAGCCACGTTGAAGCTGTAATCCTCCAGCTGTTCGCCCATGCGGAACGCAAGGATGCTGGAACCGTTGCGGCAGACGAAATAGCTCTTGCCGGGTTCCAGCTGCCACTTGCGGCTCTCCAGCAGCTCTGCAAAGCCCGCGTTCAGCAAAATGCTGCGGACGGATGCAGTGGTGTGGTATGCGGTAGGGTTGCCGTCGATGAAGGACAGCATCTCCTGTACGTCTTTTTCGATCATTGGAAAAACCTCCACGAAGAGTCGTGCCCCCTGAAAAAGGCCGGTCAGATCGTTCTGTTTTGACCGGCCTGCGCGGGGCTTTTGGTGATCCTATTTTACTTCTGCCGTTCGTGCTTTGCAATAGCCGGTCCTGCGGGCGGGGAAGAATTTATTTTACATCAGGCGGATTCTATTGTATACTATCCCTATTGGTAAATATCAAAAGGATGTCGTAGAGGAAAGGCAGGGATCCGCCATGGAACGCAGTGACCCGCGCTATCAGGCGTATGTGGAAATATTAAAGGAAGAGCTTATTCCGGCAATGGGCTGCACCGAGCCCATTGCGCTGGCTTATGCCGCAGCCAAAGCCCGCGAGGTGCTGGGCGCGCTGCCGGAAAGTGTGCAGCTGCAAGTAAGCGGCAGCATCATCAAAAACGTGAAGAGCGTCATCGTGCCCAACACCGGCCACCTGAAAGGCATGGAAGCCGCTGTGGCAGCGGGCATCATTGCCGGTTCGGCAGACAGAGAGCTGGAAGTCATCTCGGAGGTCAGCGAGGACAAGAAGACTGCCATCCGGGATTACATGCAGACGGTGCCCATTTCCATCCAGCACATCGAGCAGGGGCATGTGTTCGATATCATCGTTACCGAGCGCAGCGGGGATTCCTACGCAAAGGTGCGCATTGCGGATTTTCACACCAACATCTGCCTGATCGAAAAGAACGGCCGGGTGCTCTACGAAAAGCCGCTGCTGAACGAGGAGGCCCGGCGGGACAGCCGGGCCGACCGCAGTCTGCTGAACATGAAGGACATCTGGGACTTTGCCGAGACCGCCGACCTGCAGGATGTGGCGGACCTGCTGGAACGCCAGATCCGCTACAACAACGCCATTGCAGAGGAGGGCCTTCTGGGCGACTATGGCGCGAACATCGGCCGGGTGCTGCTTTCTACTTACGGCAATGATGTGTCCATCCGGGCCAAGGCCAAGGCGGCCGCCGGTTCGGACGCCCGCATGAACGGATGCGAGCTGCCGGTCATCATCAACTCCGGCAGCGGCAATCAGGGCATCACCTGCTCGGTGCCGCTCATTGAATATGCCAAGGAGCTGCACAGCGGCAAGGAAAAGCTTTACCGTGCCCTCATCATTTCCAATCTGGTGGCCATCCACGAAAAGACCGGCATCGGCACCCTGTCCGCCTACTGCGGCGCAGTCAGCGCCGGTGCGGGCGCAGGCGCGGGCATCGTATATCTGTGCGGCGACGGCTATCAGGCCACCATCCACACGGTGGTCAATGCGCTGGCCATCGTGTCCGGCATCGTGTGCGACGGCGCAAAGGCCTCCTGCGCGGCAAAGATCGCATCCTCGGTGGACGCGGCCTTGCTTGGCTACAACATGTACAAGTGCCATCAGGAGTTCAAGGGCGGCGACGGCATCGTGATGAAGGACATCGAGACCACCATCAAGGGCATCGGACGTCTGGGCAAGGACGGCATGAAGGAGACCAATGAGGAGATCATCCGGCTGATGATCGAGTAAGGCTGGGCCGGGATTGTGAAAAAATCATACAAATCCTTCTTTATTTTGTCATAACTCTTCCGTATAATAAGAGGTGGAATACTTTGCTGCTCTGCCCGCCTTTGCGGGCATCCGATAAAATGGGAGGAAATCATTATGGCCAACGAAAAGATCCTCGTTGTGGACGACGATACCAACATCTGCGAGCTGCTGCGGCTGTACCTGACCAAGGAAGGCTATCAGGTCACGGTTGCCAACGATGGCGAAGAAGGCTTGGAAAAGTTCAATCAGGTCAAGCCTGACATGGTGCTGCTGGACGTGATGATGCCCAAGATGGACGGCTTGGAAGTGTGCCGCCGCATCCGCAAGGCGGGCAACACCCCGGTGATGATGCTCACCGCCAAGGGCGAGACCTTTGATAAGGTGCTGGGGCTGGAACTGGGTGCAGACGATTACATGGTGAAGCCCTTTGACGCCAAGGAAGTGGTGGCCCGCATCAAGGCGGTGCTGCGCCGCTGCCAGACCACCACCGCCGCTGCCGAGAGCACCGAGGGCGTGATCGAATTCGACAACCTGCGTCTGGACATGAACAGCTATGAGCTGCGGGTCAAGGGCAAGGTGGTGGAGGCTCCCCCCAAGGAGCTGGAGCTGCTGAACTGTCTGGCCTCCCATCCGAACCGCGTCTACACCCGCGACCAGCTGCTGGACGAGGTGTGGGGCTTTGAGTATTACGGCGACAGCCGCACCATTGATGTGCATGTCAAGCGCCTGCGCGAGAAGCTGGCCGGTGCTTCCGATAAATGGGAACTGAAGACCGTATGGGGCGTTGGCTATAAGTTCGAGGTGCGTCAGTAATGCGCAAAAGTATCTCGGTGGCGTTCTTCTCGCTGGTGTCCACCCTGATGGTGCTGGGCATCGTGCTGATGGGGGCTTCGGAGTGGGTGCTGTTCAAGAACTACTTTGCCCGGGACCGCTACGAAACACTGGATCAGGTGGTGGGTGTGGCGCAGCGCACGGCCCGGTATCTGGCACAGGAAGCGGCTCTGCCCGAAGGCGACGAGCTGGACGCGCTGAGCACCAAGCTGGAGATCATTGGCGAGAGCGCAGAAGCCTATCTGTTCTTTACCGATAACAACGGCAATGTGATGATCGCATCCAGCCCGGAAAAGCTGGGCGCCGCCGCCGTGCCGGAAGAGATGATGGAAAAGATCGACACTTCCGATGCGGACTACTACCATATATTCGGCACACTGGACGGCGTGCTGACCGAGAAAAGCTACATCACGGTCAGCGAACTGTGCAACGAGCACGGTCAGCCCAGCGGCTACCTGTTCCTGTGCTCTTCCGGCGAGCAGCTGACCCAGTTCAAGCAGCAGTTCTGGTCCAACTTCCTGCTGTCGGCCTGCGTGATGCTGCTGTGTGCCAGCATCCTGACCAAGATCCTGATGCGCCAGCTCACCGACCCGCTGCAGAAGGTGACGGACGCCGCCCAGCGCTTTGGCGGCGGGGATCTTTCGGTCCGCGTGGAAGGCGTGGAGGGCGAAGGCGAGGTGGCAGACCTTGCCCGCACCTTCAACCGCATGGCGGACAACATCCAGATGAACGACAACTCCCGGGGCCAGTTCATGGGCAACATCGCCCACGAGCTGCGCACCCCCATGACCACCATCAAGGGCTTTGTGGACGGCATTCTGGACGGCACCATCCCGCCGGATATGCAGAACCACTACCTGCAGCTGGTCAGCGAGGAAACGGGCCGTCTGGCACGGCTCATCCAGAACATGCTGGATCTCTCCAAGCTGGAAAGCGGCGAATATCAGGTGAATGCCCGGATGTTCAACATCTGGGAGACCATCACCGGCGTGGCCCTCTCGGCAGAGCAGCGCATCAACGACGGCATGATCGACATCGACGGCCTGACCATGGACGAAAAGGTGCTGGTCTACGCCGACCCCGACCTGATCCATCAGGTGGTGTATAACCTGCTGGACAACGCCATCAAGTTCACCCCGGCAGGGGGCACCATCCGCTTCAGGGTGGAAAAACTGGGCCCGGAAGCCGAGATCTCCATCTGGAACTCCGGTCAGGGCATCAGCCCGGAGGCGCTGCCCTACGTGTTCCAGCGGTTCTATAAGGAGGACCGCTCCCGCGGCCTGCACGCCCGGGGCGCGGGTCTGGGCCTGAACATCTGCAAGGTGCTGGTGAACCTTTCCGGCGGGCAGATCCGGGTGGAGAGCCAGCAGGGCGAGTGGTGCCGGTTCGTGTTCACCCTGCCCACCGTGGCACCGAACCCCGGCGGCATGAAGCGTCTGCCGGACGAAGCCGGCGGCGAACCCACCGTGGAAGACCCCGCCAGCATGAAGCCTGTAGAATGAACTTCCAGCCAGACTGTCCCATGGAGCGGGGCGGTCTGGCTGTTTTGGCGTGGGGGCGTTGCCGCTGGGGGTGCCTTGCGCGGGACGAACCCTCTCAGTCAAAGCCTGATGGCTTTGCGCAGCGATGACTGAGAGGGTTTTCCCGGCGACTGAGGGAGTTTCTTCGCCGCACCCCGCACAGGGACAATTTGTGCGATTTACGTCATTTCCGTGAAAAAGCCGTTGGCGGGTTTGATTTTTTGCCCGTTTTCATGTAAACTAAAAGATAACCATGCCCATGCTGTTTTTGCGGCGGTAAACCAGCAAAAATGCGGGACGATGGGGAATAATAATTTTTAAAATAACGGAGCGTAAAGATAGAACATGGCAATCGTAAGTCCTTCGATCCTTTCCGCTGATTTTGGCAAATTGGGTGCAGACTGCCGCATGGTGCTGGACGCCGGTGCACAGATGCTGCATTACGACGTGATGGACGGCCACTTTGTGCCCAACATCAGCTTTGGCGTGCCGGTGCTCAAGAGCCTGCACAAAAACCTGCCCGACGCCTTTTATGATGTGCACCTGATGATCAGCCATCCGTTGCAGTATGCAGAAGCCTTCATCAAGGCGGGTGCCACCCTCTATAACTTCCATCTGGAATGTGAGGACGATATTCAGGCCACCCTCGATGCCGTCCGGGCGCTGGGCTGCAAGGCGGGCCTGACCATCAAGCCCGGCACAGAGCCGCAGGCACTGGCACCGTACCTTGATCAGCTGGACCTTGTGCTGGTGATGAGCGTGGAGCCCGGCTTCGGCGGGCAGAAGTTCATGCCCTCGGCGCTGGACAAGCTGCGCTGGCTGAAAGCAGAGCGCGAAAAACGCGGTGCACACTACCTGCTAGAGGTGGACGGCGGTGTGGACAGCACCACCGCGCCCCAGTGCGTGGAAGCGGGCGCCGATATTCTGGTGGCGGGCAGTGCGGTGTTCGGTGCAGCAGACCCTGCTGCTGCGGTGCAGCACCTCGCCAGCCTTTGACCCTTGAAAGGAAAACCATTTATGGATGAATCTTTGATCCGGGAGCAGGAGGCACAGCTGCAAAAGACCGGCCGCTATTACAAGCATATCTGCTTTATGGTGGTGCCGGTGCTGTGCATGGCCTGCTGCCTGTACGGGGCGCGCCCGCTGCTGCTGTGCGGCATTGCGGCGCTGACCGGCAATTTGTGTGACCGTCTTGTTTCGCTGCTGCGCCGCCGCGTGTATCAGGCCAGCGACTTTTCCAACGAGAGCTTTGCGCTCGTCATCGCCCTGCTGATGCCGGTGACGGTGGACA
Organism: uncultured Faecalibacterium sp.; assembly: GCA_934511465.1. GTDB lineage: Bacteria > Bacillota > Clostridia > Oscillospirales > Ruminococcaceae > Faecalibacterium. Next base: position 49,104 of record CAKSWG010000008.1, read on the forward strand.
TCTATGTTCTGATCGCCGCGGTGCTTGCCGGTGTGCTGATCGGCAAAGAGATCTTCGGCGGCTATGGCAGCTACCCCTTCAACCCCGCCGCTGTGGGCTATGTGGTGGCGGCGGTGTCATGGCCGGAGCAGGTGTTCCGCTACCCGCAGCCCTACACCAGCATCCCCCTGTGGGACGCTTCCATGGTGCCGGTATCCAGCACTGTTGAGGATACCCTGCGCAGCGGCGGTATGCTGAACATCAGTTCGCTGGTGCTGAGTCTGGGCGAGTATGCCGCCCCCATGGGCACCGGCGCGGCGCTGGTGATCTTGGCCTGCGGCCTGTTCCTGTGGACCCAGAAGGATGCCCACATGTCTGCCTCGGTCAGCTTTCTGCTCACCTGTGCGCTGATCGCCTTCTTCTTCCCGCGGCAGGCGGGTCTGGCCGACAGTGCCGTGCTGTCCAATATCCTGCCCCGCCTGCAGTGTGTGCGGGATGAACTGCTCACCGGCGCGATCCTGTTCAGCGCCGTGTTCCTGCTCAACGAACCCTATACCTGCGTACACCACCGCATGGGCCGTATCCTGTACGGCGTGCTGGTGGGCGTTGTGAGCATGGGCTTCCGCTACTACGGCGTATACGAGACCGGCGTGTGCTTTGCGCTGCTGGTGGTCAACAGTGTGTCGGCATGGATCGACCGCACCGAGGCAAGGCTGTATCACCTGACGCATCTGAATGCAGATGCCGGAAAGGGGGCAGCACAATGAAACGCGCAACGGCGGAACTGATCGTAAAAGACCCCAACAAGTTTGCCCACCACGACCGTGTGTTCCTGAATAACCCTGTGGTCATGCAGGGCATGGGCCTTGCCCCGCTGGTGGTGCTTGCCACCAGCGGCCAGAATGCGGTGATGCTGGCGGCGGCGGTGGCGCTGCTGCTGGTGCCCTCCCGCGTGCTGGCCTGTCTGCTGAGCCGTCTCGTGCCTTTGCACGATGAGGACCCTGCCCCGGAAACGCTGCAAAAAAAGCTGCTGCCCCGCGCACTGGTGTACGGTTTCAGCACGGCAGTGGTGTACTTGGCGGCATATCCCATCCTGAACATGCTGTTCGGCACCAGTCTGCTGGGCCTTGGCATCTACCTGCCCATGCTCACCATGGAGCCGCTGCTCACCTACCGCTTTGGCCGCGTGCAGGAGACGGTGCGCAAGGCTGTCTCCAAGGGCCTGCGCATCACGGTGGGCTATGCACTGCTGCTGTTGCTGCTGGGCTGCGTCCGTGAATGGCTGGCCGCAGGCACCGTGTTCGGTGCGGCAGTGGGCCGCAGGGCATTGCTGCCCATGGCCGGGATGCCGGCCGGCGGCTTTATCGTGCTGGGCGTGCTGTGCGCGGTGTGGCGCGCGCTGGCCCAAAAACGCAAGGCATATCTCACCAAAGAAGCGCGCAACCTTGTGGATGTGCATTCCCAGAAGGAGGCGGACCGCGAAGGATGAAAGATGTTGTAACAACAAGTGCAGTGTTCTTCAGCTATGCACTGCTGGCGGTGTTTGCCCAGAACGCCGTGTTTACCCGTGCACTGGGCGTTTCGCGTCTGGTGCAGCTGGTGGGCGATGACCGCACCAGCAGCTGGCTGTTCGGCATGCAGCTGTGCATCACACAGGTGCTGGTAACGCCGCTGGCGTGGTATGCCGGCAGCCGGATCGCACCGCTGGCCAACCGTGCCCAGCTGCGCCCGCTGGTCTATCTTGCCAGCATCGCCGCGGTATGCATTGCCGAACACCTTGTGCTGTGGCTGGCAAAGGGCCTGCCGCACCGCAGTGCACTGCTGCGCATCGTGCCGCTGGCGGGCCTGAACAGCTGTGTGCTGGGCACCGTGCTGGTGGAGCGCACCCAGAGCTTTACGCTGGGCCAGTCCCTCGGGTTTGGTCTGGGCAGCGGCCTTGGCTATGTGCTGGCAGTGCTGCTGGTAACGGAAGCCCGCCACCGCCTGCGCAGCAAGGCCATCCCGGAAGCCTTCCGCGGCCTGCCCATCACACTGGTGTACATCGGTGTGCTGGCACTGGCGATCTATGGTTTTACCGGACATTCTGTGATCCTGTGATTTTTGCAGGGAGGAGGATCGACAATGGCAAAGTATAAACGGCAGAAGGTCAAGCGCTACCACCGCAGCTTCTACAGCCGGGGCGCCCGCATCAAGCGCGGCGTCGGCATCCTGGTGCTGGTACTGGTGGTGCTGGGCGCGGCATGGCTGGCGGCACCCCATGTGCTGGACTGGGCCACGCACACCTGGTACACCGTGGTGAAGAACCGGGATCTGGAAGCGGAATCTGCATCCCGCGCAGCGGCTTCCTCCGAAGCGGCTGCATCTGCGGCGGCAGAGGAAGCGGCCTCGTCCCAGCCGGAGCCGGAACAGCCCAAGGGACTGGACGGCAGGGCCGTCACCGGCGGCAGTTGGGCTGCGGTGGACGTGAGCGCCCTTGCCGATGACGCATCCATCCGTGCGGCGGCACAGCAGCTCAAGGCACAGGGGGCAGACTACGGCCTTGTGACCCTGAAAACACCGGATGGCAGCATCTGCTACGCTTCGCAGGTGCCGGCTGCCGCCCAGAGCATTGCCGGTACCACCGTGGACCCGGCCCGCATCGCGGCCATCTTCCGGGAAGAGGGCGTGATCCCTGTGGCCCAGCTTGCAGCCTTCAAGGACCCCATCTCCTCCCGCACCGACCGCAGCATGGCCATCCACTACGGCGACGGCCTGTGGCTGGACGCCCAGAAGGACGGCAATGCATGGCTGAACCCCTACTCCGCTGCGGCAGTGGAATATGTAGGCGACCTTGTGGCCGAGGTGCAGGGCATGGGCTTTGAGCAGGTAGTCCTGACCAATGTCCAGTTCCCGAAGCTCAGCCGCAAACAGGACTACGGCGAGACCAGCGGCGTTTCCCGCGCGGATCAGCTCAAGGCGGATATCGCCGCCCTGCAGAGCCGCTTTGCGGGCAGCGTGACCCTGTGGTTCAGCTACACGCTGGATCAGTGCAATACCAACAGCGTGTCGCTGGATGTGCCCGCTGTGACGCTGGGCATGGACAACCTGCTGGTGACGGCAGACAAGGCGGTGGACGCCGACAGCCGCACCGCACTGGAGCAGTCTGCCGCCGGACAGGGCGTGCAGCATCTGGTGCTGCACAGCGCCGACATTTTCCAGTAACGTCTCTGGTTTTATAAGAGGGAGGAATCTGCTATGAATACCAAATCCTGCTTTGCACCGGCCCATATCCTTCTGCCTTCGGCACAGATCCCGCTGGAAAAGTGGGGCTGCATCGCCTGCGACCAGTTCACCAGTGACCGGGATTACTGGCAGAAGGCCGAGGCCGCTGCAGCGGGCAGTCCCAGCACCCTGAATCTGATCCTGCCGGAGGTCTATCTGGAGGACGGCGACGCGGACGCCCGCATTGAAAAGATCCACGCCGCCATGGACGATTACGCACAGAATGTGCTCACCCGCGCGGTGGACGGCTTTATCTACGTAGAGCGCACCGAGCAGAGCGGCAAGGTGCGGCAGGGCCTTGTGGGCATGGTGGATCTGGAAGCCTACAGCTACCGCCGGGGCGAGAAATGCACGGTGCGCCCCAGCGAGAGCACCGTGGAAAGCCGCATCCCGCCCCGCATGAAGGTGCGCACCGGCGCCAGTCTGGAAACGCCTCACATCATGATGCTGGCCGATGACCCGGGCTGCACCCTCATCGAGCCGGTGGCGGCGCACAAGCAGGAGCTGCCCAAGGTATACGAGGGCGAATTGATGCTGAACGGCGGCCACATTGCGGGCTGGGCCGTGGAAGACCCTGCCCTCATCGCGCAGATCGAGGATGCACTGGCCGTGCTGGGCAGTCAGGAAGAGTTTGACAAAAAGTACCCGGATGCCGCCCGCCGCGACCCGCTGACGCTGGCCGTGGGCGACGGCAACCACTCGCTGGCCACCGCAAAGGCCTGCTGGGAGGAGCTGAAAAAGACCCTGACGCCGGAGCAGGCCGCGGTGCATCCCGCTCGCTGGTGTCTGGCCGAGGTGTGCAATGTGCACTCGCCCGCCATCGAGATCGAGCCCATCCACCGGGTGCTGTTCAATGTGGACTGCGCTACGGTGCTGCTGAGCCTGATCACGTGGAGCGACTCCAATATGGCCGGCTGCTGCTTCGGCGGCAGCAAGCAGCAGCCCTTCACGCTGGCAGGGCCGCACATGTCCAACGTGCTCAGCTTCGAGAACCCCACCGAGCCGCTGACCGTGGGCACCATCGACGATTTTATTGCGGACTATATGGAACGCCACACGGAGGCACGGGTGGATTATGTCCACGACGAGCCTGCCGTCCGTGCCCTGTGCAAAAAGGGCGCTGTGGCCTTTCTGATGCCGCCGTTTGCCAAGAGCGACCTGTTCAAGGGCGTTGTGATGGGCGGCGTGCTGCCCCGCAAGACCTTCAGCATGGGCCACGCCGAAGAAAAGCGGTACTATGTGGAGTGCCGGAAAATTACGGAATAATTATTGGAGAACCATGACATTTAAAGAATTGAATCTGTCCGCCCCGCTTCTGCGCGCTGTGCAGGAGGCAGGCTATGAGACCCCGTCGCCCATTCAGGCGGCGGCGATCCCGCCGGTGCTGTCCGGCCGGGATCTGATGGGCTGTGCCCAGACCGGTACCGGAAAGACGGCTGCTTTTGCGCTGCCCATGCTGGACCGGCTCACCGCCAATGCACCCCGCCGCAAGGGTGCCATCCGCGCGCTGATCCTCACCCCCACCCGTGAGCTTGCCTTGCAGATCGGCGAAAGCTTTGAAGCCTACGGCAAGTACCTCAAGCTGCGCAGCACCGTCATTTTTGGCGGCGTAGGGCAGGCCCCGCAGGTGGAAGCGCTCAAAAAAGGGGTGGATATCCTGATCGCCTGCCCGGGACGGCTGAACGACCTGATCGGCCAAGGATATATCGACCTTTCGGACCTTGAGATCTTTGTGCTGGACGAAGCCGACCGGATGCTGGATATGGGCTTTGTGCACGATGTGAAAAAAGTGATCGCAAAGCTGCCCAAAGAGCGCCAGAACCTGATGTTCAGCGCCACCATGCCTGCCGAGATCGAGCAGCTGGCGGCCGGCATCCTGCGCAAGCCTGCCTTTGTCAAGGTGGACCCGGTGTCCAGCACCGTGGACCGCATCCGGCAGAGCCTGTACCATGTGGAAAAGGGCAACAAGAAGTTCCTGCTGCCGTGGCTCATCAAGAACCTGAACCCGCCGGTGGTAAATGCACTGGTGTTCAGCCGCACCAAGCACGGCGCGGATAAGATCGCAAAAGACCTCACCAAGCAGGGCATCCCGGCTGCGGCGATCCATGGCAACAAGAGCCAGACCGCCCGCGTCACCGCGCTGGAAGACTTCAAGGCCGGCAAGACCAAGGTGCTGGTGGCCACCGATATCGCCGCCCGCGGCATCGATATCAGCGAGCTGTCCCATGTGTTCAACTACGACCTGCCCGAGGTGCCGGAGACCTATGTGCACCGCATCGGCCGCACGGCCCGCGCCGGTGCCGACGGCACCGCCGTCAGCTTCTGCGCACCGGAGGAGCAGGAATATCTGGCAGGCATCGAAAAGCTGAACCGCCGCAAGATCCCTGTGATAAGTGGCCACCCGTGGGACGGCGTGCCCGCACCGGTGCGCCCGGAGCCGCCCGTGCGCGGCAAAAAGCCCAAGGCCGCTGCCGCCGAACCGGCCCAAAAGCCTGCCGAGAAACCTGCCGAAAAGCAGCCGAAGCCTGCAAAGGCCGAGGCAAGACCCGCAAAACCTGAAAAAAAGGCTTTGCCCGCGCCCAAAGCGCAGGCAAAGCCCGTAAAACCGGAAAAAGAGGAACAGCCTATGGATGATACCAAGCGTAATGTCGGTAGCCGCAGCGGCGACCGCCGTTCCAATCATAACAGCCGCCCGCGCCGGGAACAGAATGCCCCCGCACGTGGCAGCAATGCACAGCCCAAGTTTGACCCCCACTTTGTAAGCGCGCCGGAAGCCACGCCGCTGCGCCCGGTCAAGAAGGCCCCGGCAGCGCCCGGCGCCCCGGCTATCCGCACCGCCGCGCAGCCTGCTGCCCAGCCGCAGAACGGCGGCAATCCGGGTCCGCGCAGCCGCCGCAATGACCGCAGCGACCGCCCGGCACGCCCGAACCAGTCCGCCGCCCAGAATCCGGGCGCGGAGCAGGGTCGCAGCGCAAACAACGGTCCGCGCAGCCGCCAGAGTGCGGCCCGCAGTGCCCAGCCTGCACCGGCCCGCGCCCCCAAGGCCGAGCCCGGCCGCCGCAGCCGCGCTGCCACACGGGACGAAGACCCGGGTCTGGTGCTCATCAGCCGCCGCCCGCCGCAGCAGAAGTTCACCAACTTTGAGGAGTATATGAATGCCCATGGCGGTGCCACCGCGCCCATTGAGGACCACGGCGACGAAGTATGAGCACAAATGAACCGTTTGCCCCGTGGCAGTGCCCGCTGTGCGGGGAGAAACTGACCGGCGACAGCACCCTGAAATGCACAAAAGGCCACTGCTTTGACCGCGCCAAAGAGGGCTACTGGCATCTTTTGCCGGTGCAGAGCATGCGCACCAAGGCCCCCGGCGACAGCAAGGAGATGGTGGCGGCCCGCCGCGCCTTTTTGAACGGCGGATACTACGGCATTTTTGGCAGCGCGCTGGGTGAGCTGTGCTTAGAATACGGCCTGCCTGCCGCGCCGGATGCGCCGCTGCACCTGCTGGATGCAGGCTGCGGCGAGGGCTGGTATGACCGCTGCATCGCACAGGCCTTTGCCGAAAAGGGCAGCAGGGTGCAGCTGGCGGGCTTTGATATTGCAAAGCCTGCGGTGCGTCTGGCCGCCAAGGCCCTGCCCACGGCGCAGTACGCGGTGGCTTCCAGCTTTGGCCAGCCGGTGTGCACCGGCTGGGCCGATCTGCTGCTGAACTGCTTTTCACCCTTTGCGCAGGAAGAGTTCCTGCGGGTGCTGCGCAAAGGCGGGCGGATGATCTACGTGGTGCCCGGGGCCGAGCACCTCTACCAGATGAAGGCCGTGCTGTACCAAAAGCCCTATAAGAACCCGGTGCAGGAAATTGCCTATGAAGGTTTTAAGGCCATTGGAGAGCGGGAAGTGGCGGGCCGCATCACGGTGCCGCACGACCAGCTGGAAGCCCTGTTTGCCATGACGCCCTATTACTGGAAAACGCCCCGCGACGGTGCCGCGCGTCTTGCGGCCCTGCCGCAGCTGGAAACGGACATCGCGTTCCGGTTTCTGGTGTTTGAAAAAGAATAAATGCATCTTAAAAGCCCCCGGCTGTTTCAAACGTACAGCCGGGGGCTTTGATGCATAGGGCATGTTTGGCCACCCGCTTCACAGCGGCAGGTCCGGCCCGGAGGCCAGCTGGATAAAGGCGTCCATCTCGCGGGTGCAGCATTTGTCCTTGTGGTAGAACATCTGCCGGTACATCGTCAGCCGGAAATCCGATACCTCCAGAATGCGCAGCTCATTCCTCGCCGCAGGCTCGGCCACCGCAAAGCGGGGCAGCAGCGAGATGCCGGAGGAATGCTCCAGCATCTTGATGATAAAGGAGGTATCGCTGATCTCAAGGCTGGGCGTCAGCTCGATCTGGCGGGAAGCCAGAAATTTATCAAAGGTGCGGCGGTAGTTTGCGTTGCGCTCGGTGAGGAAAAAGGGCTTGTCCAGAAGCTCTGCCACCCGGTAGGGCCCGGGGTGGCCGAGGTCGATGTCCGGCGACGCCGCAAACACCACCTCTTCCGGCACTTCGTTGCACTTGTGCCAGCTGTTGGAGTAGCGCGGCTCGTCCAGAATGCAGATCAGGTCCACCTCGCCACGCTCCATTTTTTCAATCAGCTCTTCCGGGGAGCCGGTAGTGACCTGCAGGCTGACCTTGGGGTGCTCCAGCCGGAACTGGTGCATCAGGCCGGGCAGCCGGAAAAAGCAGAGGGATTCCAGCGTGCCGATGTGCAGGCAGCCCTCCAGCTCGGCGTCCTCGCGCAGGGCGCGGCGGGCGTTGTGGATGGTATCCAGAATGCTGTTGGCGTATTCCAGAAAGCACTGGCCCTGCGCCGTCAGAATCACCCGCTTGCCCATGCGGTCGAACAGGCGCACGCCCAGCTCTTCTTCCAGCGCTTTGATCTGCACGGTAACGGCAGACTGGGAATAGCCCAGACTTTCCGCTGCCTTGGAAAAGCTCTGGAACTGGGCGGCACGGATCAGGGTGTTCAGCTGGCGCACTTCCATGGCAAAACTCCTTTGCTATTAAGAATTTTAAACTATAACTTTATTTTTATGAATTTGAATCATGTGTATGTCTATGTTAAACTAAATGTGTCAACACGTCAAGTGAAAATTTGACGTTTCGTGAAAGACTGGCCGTGCGGGCTGCGGTGGAGAGAGCGCCGTCAGGTGCCGCACAAAGGTCAGGACAGGAAAAGGAGGATTTTATTCTTATGGAAAAGAAAAAATTCAAGCTCGGACTGCTGCCGAAGCTGCTCATCGCCATCGTGCTGGGCATCATCATCGGCCAGTTCTTCCCGGTGTGGTTCTGCCGGGTCGTCGTCACGGCATCCAGCATCTTCAGCTCGTTCCTGAAGTTCATCATCCCGCTGATGATCGTGGCCTACGTCACCATGGGCATTGCCGACCTGAAGAGCGGCGCAGGCAAGCTGCTGCTCATCACGGTGGCTCTGGCCTACGGCTCCACCCTGATCGCAGGCTCGGCATCCTATCTGGTGTCCGCAAACCTGTTCCCCAGCTTCATGAGCGAAGGCGCTCTGGAACAGATCGCCGCCACGGCTGACAACTCTCTGGCCAGCTACATCTCTATCTCCATCCCCCCGATCCTGGACACCCTCTCTGCTGTGGTGCTGGCCTTCGTGCTGGGCCTGTGCCTGTCCACCCTGCGCGGCAAGACCATCGGCGATACCCTTTATAACGGCATGAAGGACTTCTCCGGCATCATCGATCAGGTGCTGCACAGCGTCATCATCCCGCTGCTGCCCCTGTACGTCTGCGGTACCTTCATCGACATGACCAAGTCCGGCAAGACCTTTGCCATTCTGGGCATCCTGTGGAAGGTGTTCCTGGTGGTCATCATCATGCATCTGGTCTGCATCTTCCTGCAGTTCTGCGTTGCAGGCGCTGTGAGCCACAAGAGCCCCTTCAAGATGATCCGCAACCAGATCCCCGGCTACACCACCGCTCTGGGCACTCAGTCCTCTGCAGCCACCATCCCGGTCAACCTGCAGTGCGCTGCGGCTGACGGCGTGAGCGAGCAGATCCGCAACTTCGTGGTGCCTCTGTGCGCCAACATCCACATGGCAGGCTCCATGATCACCATTACCGCCTGCGCAACTGCCGTCTGCCTGATGAACCAGCTGCCCATCAGCCTTGCTACCGTGGTGCCCTTCATCATGACTCTGGGCGTTGCCATGGTGGCTTCTCCCGGTGCTCCCGGCGGCTCCATCATGACCGCTCTGCCCTTCCTGTACATGATTTTCGGCGCTGAGGCCGGTGACCCCAATGGCCCCATCTGCGCCATCATGGTGGCTCTGTACATCACGCAGGATTCCTTCGGCACTGCCTGCAACGTCTCCGGCGACAACGCCATCGGCGTCATCGTGGAGACCATCTACCAGAAGTTCATCAACAAGAGCAGCGCAAGCGTCTGATGCGCGGCGCGCGGTTCTTGACCTGACAGGAGTGACACCCCATGGCATTTATCAGTGTTTTTGATGTTCTGGGCCCGAACATGATCGGCCCTTCCAGCTCCCACACCGCAGGTGCGGAGATCATCGCCTTTCTGGCACAGAAGATGATCGCCCCGCCGCTGAAGCGGGCGGACTTTACCCTCTACGGTTCCTTTGCCAAGACCTACCACGGCCACGGCACCGACCGCGCCCTGCTGGGCGGCATCATGGGCTTTTCGGCCGATGATACCCGCATCCGGGATTCCTTTGCCATTGCCACCGACCGCGGCCTTGGCTACAGCTTCACCCCCAATGAGGTGGAGACCGACATCCACCCCAACACGGTGGATATCCGCATGGAGAATGCGGCCGGTCAGGTCATGACCGTGCGCGGTGAATCGCTGGGCGGCGGCAAGGTGCGCATCGTGCGGATCAATGGCGTGGAGGTGGACTTTACCGGCGAGTACAATGCCCTCATCGTGGTGCAGAAGGACAAGCCCGGCGTGGTGGCCCACATCACCAAGATCCTCAGCGACCGCAGCGTGAACATTGCGTTCATGCGTCTGTTCCGCGAGGAAAAGGGTCACACGGCTTACACCATCGTGGAGTCGGATGAGCGCCTGCCCGAGGGTGTGGATCAGCTGCTGCTGGCAAACCCGAACATCAACGATGTAATGGTCGTGCAGCCGTAAGGAGGGACGAGCGATGAACATGGATTTCAAGTCCGCCAAGGAGCTGCTGGACCTGTGCGAGGAAAACCAACTGCCCATTTCGGAAGTGATGCGCCAGCGGGAATGCATTCTGGGCGAAGTGCCCCGGGATGCTGTGGATCACCGCATGGCAAAGGCATGGGAGATCATGCGCGCTTCTGCCACCCAGCCGCTGAAAAAGCCCATCAAATCCATGGGCGGGCTCATTGGCGGCGAGGCCAAAAAGCTGGAAACACATTATAATAAGAAGAAAAACATCTGCGGCGATGTGCTGCAGAAGGCCATGACCTACGCCATGGCCGTGCTGGAAGTGAACGCTTCCATGGGCCTGATCGTGGCTGCACCCACCGCAGGCTCTGCAGGCGTGGTGCCGGGCATGATGCTGGCGCTGCAGGAGTGCTACCGCATCTCCGACCAGCGCATCGTGGATGCCCTGTTCAACGCCGGTGCCGTGGGCTATCTTGCCATGCGCAACGCCACCGTGGCCGGTGCCGTGGGCGGCTGTCAGGCCGAGGTGGGCATTGCGTCCGCCATGGCTGCTTCTGCCGCCGTGGAGCTGATGGGCGGCGACCCGCAGCAGTGTCTGGACGCGGCTTCCACCGTGCTGATGAACATGCTGGGCCTTGTGTGCGACCCTGTAGGCGGGCTGGTGGAGTACCCCTGCCAGAACCGCAACGCTGCCGGTGTGGCCAACGCCCTCATTGCAGCGGAACTGTCCCTGAGCGGCATCCGCCAGCTGATCCCCTTTGACCAGATGCTGGACGCCATGTACGCCGTGGGCAAGCGCCTGCCTGCCGAGCTGCGCGAGACCGCCCTTGGCGGCTGTGCGGCAACGCCCGCTGCCTGCGCCGCCTGCGGCCTGTGCAGCTGAGCACGGAAATAAAAGATATTCTGCAAAAGACCAGAGCGGCTTCCGAAAGGATTTTTCGGACCGGTTCTGGTCTTTTGTGCAAATGAACGGGAAATGCGGGCAAAGAGCAGGCGATTGTGCCAAAGAATGACGGACAGCAGGGAAAAATGTGCCGTTTTGTGGCTTTCCTGCCGCAAATGTGGTAGACTGAGTACAGAAGTGCGGGCGGCAGTGTGCGCCCCGGAGAAAAAACATGAAGAGAGGTCGTTTGTGATGAAGATCATTCGTGCAAAGGATTATGCGGATATGTCCCGCAAGGCAGCCAACATCATTTCGGCACAGGTCATTATGAAGCCCAACTGCGTGCTGGGCCTTGCCACCGGCGGCACCCCCGTGGGTGCGTATGCACAGCTGGTGGACTGGTACAACAAGGGCGATATCGATTTTTCCGAGGTGACGACCGTCAATCTGGACGAGTACCGCGGCCTGCCCAAGGAGCACCCGGAAAGCTACTGGAGCTTTATGCACAAGAACCTGTTCGATAAGGTGAACATCGACCCGGCCAAGATCAACCTGCCGGACGGCACCAACCCCGATGCCGAGGACGCCTGCACAAAGTATAACCAGATCATCCACGCTGTGGGCGGCATCGATTTGCAGCTGCTGGGCATCGGCCACGACGGACACATCGGCTTCAACGAGCCGGGCGAAGCCTTTGAGCTGGAGACCCACTGTGTGGACCTGACCGCCGAGACCATTGAGGCCAACAAGCGCTTCTTTGACGGCAACGAGGACCTTGTGCCCAAGCAGGCTTACACCATGGGCATCAAGACCATCATGCAGGCACGCAAGGTGCTCATGGTGGCAAACGGCAAGGGCAAGGCCGAGATCATCAAAAAGGCATTCTTTGGCCCCGTTACCCCGGAGGTGCCCGCAAGCATTTTGCAGATGCATCCGGACTTCATCCTTGTGGGCGACGAGGAAGCACTGAGCCTGATCTGATCGTTTTGCGCTTTGGCTGCCGCACGGTACAACGCTGTGCGGCAGCTTTTTTGCGCTTCTGTGTGGAAAACGCGGGCCGGCTATGGTATACTGGACCGGAACGCAGAATGCTGTAGACCAAGGGAGAAAGAACTATGAAACGAAAGATCGCAGCCGTTGTCCTTGCACTGGTGCTGACCCTGACGGTGGGCGCGCTGACCGCTTCTGCCGCAGCAGCCGAAAGTCTGGAGACATTTGACTACATGACCTATGCCGAGGACTACCCGGATCTGTATGCGCTTTATGTGACGAAGGACGGGGTAGTTGATGCGAAAGGGCTGTATGACCACTACGTCAATGTCGGCAGGGCAGAAGGCCGCAAAGCATACTTTGTGGATGAATTGGACCCGCTGCCGCCGCTGCGGGTGAGCGGCCTTGTGGACTGGTTTGAAGCGCGCACCTTCCCCGATGAAATGTCCAACGCCCGTCTGCTTGCGGAATACGACCGGCTCATGGCGTTTATCGAGGCGCACAACGAGCTCTATCTGGAACCTGTGATGGCGCGCGAGAATGAACTCATGAGCGAAATGAAGACCCGTATGCGGCATTACGAGTGGAAGGATACCGAGAGCCCGGAGTTCAAGCGGGCTGTGGCTACCAGCATGGCACCGCTGTACAAGTATCTGGGCAGGCCGAACATGGATCTTTGGGAAGAATGGGACGATTGAAACAGGTGAGCCTGCCCGGATAAGGCAGATACTTCTCGGCTGCGGCATGGTGTGTGTACTGCGCCGCAGTTTTTTGCTGCCAACGGCTTTACAATCGCGTAAAAAGGCGGTATTCTTTATACGATACTTTTCTCAGGGAGGAAACCATGGACATCCGCCAGCTGCACTACTTTTTGGTATTGTGCGATGAAATGAATTACAGCCGCGCGGCACAGCGGCTGTTTTTGTCGCGGCAGGCGCTGCGGCAGAGCATCACCGCGCTGGAAGCGGAACTGTGCGGGCCGCTGTTCCTCAGCGCCCACCACAAGCTCACCCTCACCGACCGCGGCATAAGCTTGCAGCGCCATGCAGCGCCGGTGGTGGAGCAGTTCCAGCAGATGCAGGCGGCACTGCGGGCCGAGATCCAGTCGGCTCAGCCGGTGTGCATCGGCATCAGTGTCTCGCTGGTGCCGGATTATCTGCCCGGCCTTGAGACCCAGCTGGATAAATTCCGCCAGCAGTACCCCCATGTGGAGATGCGCTTCCGCATGATGGACAACGACGCCGTGGCCGACGGCGTGGAGCAGGGCGAGCTGGACGCCGGCCTTGTGATCGACTTGGGTTGTGCTGCGCCGGTTCTGGCCCGCACCACCCTGCGTGCAGACCCCGCCTGCCTGCTGGTGCCCCGCGGCCATGCGTTCTGGGATAAGGAGAGCATCCCGCTGGCAGAGCTGCGGGGTCAGCGGGTACTGCTGCCCAGCCTGCGGCAGGACCTGTTCAGCCCGCTGTGGGCAGCCTGTGCCCGTGCAGGCTTTGCCCCCAATGCGGAGATCGGGCCCAGCTTTTATCAGGCGTACTACCTTGTGCAGGAGCAGCTTTGCACCTGCCTGACCCGCTACGAGCCCGGTGCCCGGCGGGAGCTGGACCGTGTGCGCGATGTGCTGCTGGAGGACCTGCCCCCGCTGTGCGTTTCGCTGGTGCAGCGGCGGGACTACAGTTCCGCCTATATCGACCTGCTGCGCAGCTACCTGATGGAAGTGCTGGGCGGCACGGCCAGCCTGCCGCCCCGCCGCGGCCGGCCTGCAAAGCCGTTCTATAACTTCCCGGTGCTTTCCAGTGCTGCTGCCAAGGCAGCACCGGCCCACCCGGAACCCGGCACGCCGCTGGATCTTGCAGGCGGCACCAATTTCCGGGAGCTGGGCGGTTACGAAGCCGATGAGGGCAAGCATATCAAGTGGGGCCAGATCTGGCGCGGCATCCCCACCTGCAAGCTCACCGGCGACGCCGACCGCGCCAAGCTGGATGCACTGGGCCTGCGCCTGATCTTAGACCTGCGCAGCACCGAGGAAGCCCGCAAGGAGCCGGACTATGTGCCGGACGGTGCACGGCTGGTGCAGATCTGCGGCCTGTGCGCCGAAGACGGGCACGAGATCTCCTTTGCGCCGGACGACATTGCTGCCCTGATGCAGGACCGCGAGAATGCCCCGGACGGCAGCACTTTTGTGCAGGCCATGTATGAGCGGATGCTGTACGGCAACAAGGCGTTCAAGGAGCTGTTCCGCGCACTGGAAGCGGGCGAGACGCCCGTTCTGTTCCACTGCTCGGCGGGCAAGGACCGCACAGGCGTTGCGGCCATGCTGATCCTGCTGGCGCTGGGTGCCTCCGACGAGACCATCTGCGCGGATTATGAGCGCACGAACCTCTGCCGCAAGGCCGAGATCGATGCGGTGCTGGCCGAACACGCCGCTGAGATCGCGGCGGACCCGGCCTGCCGGATGCGGTATTACCGCAAGGCAGGTGTGGACCCGGCAATGGCGCCCTTTGTGCTGCACACCATCCGCGCAAAATACGGCAGCGCCGAGAACTATCTGGAAGCAGAATACGGCCTGACCCCGGCGCGCCTGATGCGCCTGCGCAGGATGTATCTGGAATAAAATGACCGGAGGGCGGCGTCTGGAGCGGATGCCGCCCTTGGTTTTTGCATAAAATAAGACCACAGGGCGGCTTTTGCCCCTTGACAAGCGGACAAATGTTTCGTACTATAAATAGTAGTATGGAATAAAAGACGCTGTATGCAGGTCGTTCCCCGTGACCCGAGTTCCGTTACAGGCGTATGCGCCTGTTTGATATAAGATAGAACCGTAGATAAAAAAGCGCAAGCTGCCCGCGTGGTGCGTTTTTGCCGCGCGTATGCTTTTGTTGTCACTTTTTGCATTGAAAGCTCGCTTATAAAACCGTTTGCAGCCTACACCTGCCGCACAGCGTCTCCTGCTTATGATTCAGAGCAATGAATTTTAACAAAGGAGAGTGAAACGCGATGACCGCGATTGGAGTGATCGTGGCCTTGATCGTTGCTGTTGTCGGCGCTGGTGCGGGCTATTTTGTTGGTTACAACAACCGCAAAAAGACCGCCGAAGCACAGATCGGCAGCGCAGAAGCCGAAGCCACCCGCTTGGTGAACGAGGCGATCAAGACCGCAGAACAGAAGCGCAAGGAAGCGGTTCTGGAAGCAAAGGACGAGGCCTTCAAGCTGAAGGCTGAGGTGGATGCCCAGAAGGCGGAAGCCGATAAGGAGATCAAGCAGCGCCGTGCGGAGATCAGCCGTCAGGAGAACCGCATCGACCAGAAGGAAAATGCCCTCGACCGCAAGACCGAGGCGCTGGAGAAAAAGGAAGAAGAGCTCAAAAAGCGCGCTGCCGAAGCCGACGAGCGTCTGGCGGAGATCGATGCTTTGCGTGCCAAGGAGATGGAGCGGCTGGAAACGCTGGCCGGCCTGAGCCAGGAGGATGCCCGCGAAGTGCTGCTGCACAAGGTGGACGAGGAGCTGACCCACGAAAAGGCTGTGCGCGTTGCCGCCTATGAGACCGACCTGAAGGAGAACTGCGACAACATTGCCCGCAACCTGATCGGTCAGGCCGTCAGCCGCTGCGCTGCCGACCATTGCAGCGAGACCACCGTCAGCGTGGTGCCGCTGCCCAGCGATGAGATGAAGGGCCGCATCATTGGCCGCGAGGGCCGCAATATCCGTGCACTGGAGACGGCTACCGGCGTGGACCTGATCATCGATGATACCCCGGAGGCCATCACCCTGTCCTCCTTCGACCAGACCCGCCGCGAGGTGGCTCGCATGACGCTGGAACGCCTGATCGGCGATGGCCGCATCCACCCCGCCCGCATTGAGGAAACGGTGGAAAAGTGCCGCCACGAGCTGGAATTGCAGATGAAGCGCGAGGGCGAGCGCGCTGTGATGGAGCTGGGCATCCACGGCCTGCACCCGGACCTGATCAAGCTGATCGGCCGGCTCAAGTACCGCACCAGCTTTGGCCAGAACGCCCTGACCCACAGCATGGAAGTGGCTTGGCTGGCCGGCCTGCTGGCAGGCGAGATGGGTGTGAACGTGACCATGGCACGCCGTGCCGGTCTGCTGCATGATATCGGCAAGGCACTGGACCACGAGATCGAGGGCAGCCATGTACAGATCGGTGTGGATATCTGCCGCAAGTACAAGGAAAATACCCAGATCATCCATGCCATCGAGGCACATCACGGTGATGTGGAGCCCAAGACCCCGCTGGCCTTCATCATTCAGGCTGCCGACGCCATCAGCGCCGCACGCCCCGGTGCCCGCCGTGAGAATGTGGAAAGCTACGTCAAGCGTCTGGAAAATCTGGAGGAGATCTCTTCCAGCTTTGAGGGCGTGGAGCAGGCCTTTGCCGTGCAGGCAGGCCGCGAAGTGCGCATCATGGTAAAGCCTGACGTCATCAGCGACGATCAGGTGATCCTGCTGGCACGCTCCATTGCCAAGAAGATCGAGGACACGCTGGATTACCCCGGCCAGATCAAGGTCAATGTGATCCGCGAGAGCCGCGCTGTCGAGTACGCAAAATAAAGATTTGGCATCAGAGGGCCGCTGTACGATTGGGTGCAGCGGCTTTTTTGCTGTGGAAAGCACTTGCGATTCGGCGGCAAAAAGGGTATCATGGAGAAAAAGCATTGAAAGGGGAGTACACCACATGAAATACGCAAAAAAAGCGCTGGTCGCGCTTGCGGCGGCAGCGCTGGCGCTGGCTGTGCTGGCCGGGTGCAGCGGCGTGCTGGCCGGTACGGTGCACGAGGATACGGAGCAGGCCACGGCTCTGATGAAAAAGATCGATACGGGCCTTACTTATAGCACCGAGCTGGAGAACACGGCCAGCCGTCTGGCGGACTGGCTGGTGGAGGACCCCAATCAGCTGGGCACCCAGTCTGGCCTGTTTGCCCGCAAGGTGACGCTGACGGCGGATTCCGGCAACATGACCGACACCAATGTGCGGGACTTCATCGATCATTCCAGCATGCAGTCCGGCATCTGGGTCAGCATTCCCGCCGATGTGACGGTGGGCCTTGCGCTGGACAACCAGAGCCGTGCGTTCACGGGCTATCTGTATGCGCCCGCAGCGGGCAGCGCAGCCCGGAGCCTTGGCAGCTATGCGGCGGGCAGCAGCCGGATGGGCGCGGTGTTCATCGAGTACGGCGGCGAGACCTATGTGGTGGCGCTGTTCGCATAACAGCTCCAAAGGCATTTGCCCTGCCGGGAACAGTGTGTCCCGGCAGGGCATTCTTGCTTTTTGCGGAGGAAACAAAGCGGACGGAAAAGTACGACTTATGCAAATAAATGCAAATATACAGGTGAAATTTCTTCATGTGTTTTCCTGAAAAATACAAAAAACTCATGTTTTCGAGGAACTGTAGCTGATACAAACACAGAACGCTTTCAAAACTGCACAAAAATGGAATCAAATTTTTAGCGCGCCATTGGTCAAAGCACAGAAAAACAGCCGGAAGTCTTTCTTTTTTAGGCGGAACAGCGTATAATGCGGGTATCGCACAAAGGTGTGCAGTGCTCCGGAGGAGGAGCAAAAAACCTTTGTGCATTTTTCACCATTCAATGCTTTACC
>CAKSWG010000009.1 GCA_934511465.1 uncultured Faecalibacterium sp.
GTAAAATGATTTTCTCCATAAGGGCAATCAAGTTCGCACAATGATAACTTGATTTCAAAGCAAAAGGCAGGATACCATCGCCACGATGATACCCTGCCTTTGCTCGTTTACTGTTCCGAGTAGTCCTTTCTCAGAACCTCTTGCAAACAAAAAACGTACCCGAACCCTTTTTCGTAAAGAATCGGGTTCGAGTACGAACTGTATGGTGGAGAATTAGGGACTCGAACCCCAGACCCCCTGCGTGTGATGCAGGTGCTCTAACCAGCTGAGCTAATCCTCCATATTGGGGCGTTCCGAATTGGAACGTGATTATTATAGCATGGTGTTTGCCAAATTGCAAGCCCTAATTTGAAAAAAATCACACTTTTTCTTTTTATCCACCGGTTGCTCTTGCGGGCAAAATCGTGTATACTGGGTCCAGAAGCTTCCCAACCGGGAAAAGAGGTATTAAAAATGCTGACAATTCGTGGAATTATTACGCTGATCGTTCTGGTGGTGCTGTTTGCGCTGGCCGTTGTGTGGATCTCCAAGCAGGGCGGCTGGAAGGGTGAAGGCTGCGGCGGCAACTGTGCTTCCTGCCACAGCCGCTGCGAAAATCCGGAGCCGGACCAGAACAAAAAACAGTAAACCTTCAAAGGGGCTGCAAAATAGCTCTTTGAAAAAATCATGCACAAAACCCGGAACCTTTTCTCGGCCAAAACGGCTCAAAAAGGGTTCCGGGTTTCTGATTTTACGCTATTTCTTTGTGAAAGTTGCTATCGCATTTTTATTTTGCAGCAGCCCCTTTGTGTTTTACAAAAAAATTACTTTACAATGATATTCCGGCTGATCTTACCGCAGGTATAGTTGCCGCCGATCTCCGCCGTCTGCACATAGGTGCCCGGCCGGGTGGGCAGTTCGCTTGTTTTTTCGCCGAACAGCCCTTTCTTTTTATAGGTATAGCGGATCTTATCGGTAGGCACCACCTGACCATCCACTTCCAGAACAGCGGCAGCGTCAAAGCTTTGCAGCTCTTCCGCGGTCATGGCCGCGTCGGCCTGCTGTGCCCAGTACATCCGCACGCCTTCCGACTTCGGCTTGATCTTGAACACAGCAAAGCCCGCAGTGTTCATATCGCCGCTTTCCAGTGCCAGCGCACCTGCAACGTAGCTGCCGGAATCCACCGGCTGCTCGTCCAGATAGATGCGGCTGAATGCGCCCTCCGGCAGATACTTCCGGATAAGGTCCAGCGCCAAACGCATGCCATTGGACACCTGATCGATCTGCGGCACATAGAAATGCAGCACGTCCATCACCGAAACGGCTTCGTCCGCCACACGCAGCAGCACATCCACATCGTTGCCATCGATCAGCTGCTTGAGGTATTCGTAAACATTGAACTCGGCCGGCTGTTCCGGCGTCTGGGACATCTTTCTGGGCAGCGGGATCATCTTGAGCAGCATCCGCAGCTTGTCCGAGATCATCAGGGTCACATAGCCCTTTGCTTCACCGCCGGTGCCGATCACCACGCCGATGTACTGGGTATTCTCGGGGTTGGTCTGCACCTCCAGCTTATAGTCCGAGCCGTAAACAAGGTTTCCGGTGGCCTTGAGCCGGATGGAGACCATGCCGTTCTGCTGCTCGACTACCGCCGTTTCGGCGGGCTGGGCGGCAGCTGCCGCAAACGCCGGCGCTGCTGCTGTGCTGAGCATGAACGCAGCTGCCAGCACAAAGGATATCAATCGTTTGGCCTTCATATCTGAGACCTCCTGTCTTGCAACATTGGCCAGCCGTGCGCTGTGCACGCTGGAAAGGGCCGGGCATCTCTGCCTGCCCTGTTATACCCCGATTTTACCGCAAAACGCAGGTTTGGTCAATAACGGGATTCAAGCAACTCAATCTTTTTATATTTTTACAAAAACGGCCCGCCGTTCTCCGGCAGGCCCAAATGTTATTCATCGATAAAATATTCCGGGTGGATGCTGCGCGCCTGCGCCACCGACTGTTTATACCGGCTCAGGTGGCTTTCCAGTGCTTCGCCCACATCGTCCGGACTGCCGTGCAGCAGCGCTTCCAGAATGGCCGTGTGCGAGGAACACACCGACTTGTTCTCCTCGGTCTGCAAGCTGAACTTGCGGATGCGCTCCACATGCTGCAAGCTGGAAAGCATGTGGTCGTAGTGGGCTTCCATGCCGCACAGCTCAAAGGATTTGCGGTGGAAGGCGTTATCCAGCTCCAGCAGGCGGGTGGGGCGGCCGGGCTGGTCCACATCCGCTTCCAGCACACGGTAGGCCTCAATGTTCTGGCGGTACTCCGCCTCCTGCTGCGGTGTCACATGGCCGCGCAGACGATTCAAAATTTCTTTTTCCAATGTAAAGCGGGCAAACTGCTCCATCTCCATCAGTTTCAGGTTGATTGGTGACACATGGGTGCCGCTCTGGGGCTTGATATCTACCATGCGGGCCAAGTTGAGCATAAGCAGTGCTTCGCGCATGGGCGTGCGGCTGATGCCAAGTTCTTCGGCCAGCTCCCGGTCATTCAGCGGGTCGCCGGGCTTGAGCTCCATGGTAATGATCCGGCTGCGGATGGTCTGGTAGGCCGTTTCGCGCGCACTCAGTGATGACATATACTCCCGCTCCCTTCAGGGTGAAGATTGATATACTAGTATATAAATCATATTACCCAACTGCGGCACAGCTGTCAAGTGTGACGGCAGCTAAAAAATGCCAACATTTTTCTCTGTTTTGTCAGCGCCGGTGTTCTGGCAGCACAAAAGCCCTCCGGAGAGAGGGCTTTTGTGCTGCGCTCAGCTTTTTGCCGGGCGGTACACCACCGGCACCCACACCGCGGCCACCGTCAGGCCGCACACCACATCGATGATGGAGTGCTGCTTTGTGAACACGGTGGCTGCGCAGATCAGCGCAGCCCACACCCATGCCAGCACCTGAAAGGCCGGACGGTCCTTTGCCAGCTTGCTGTGACTGAAAGCCAGCGCCATACAGGCCGAGCTCTGGCAGTGGATGGATGGGCACACGTTCACCGAAGCGTCTGCCTTCCAGATCCGCTGTAGGATGCGCATGGCGATGTTGCTGCGGCCTATTTCGTCCACAGCCGGGCGGAGAGCCAGCCCATTGGGCAGCAGCATGTACACGATCAGGCAGAAGGTCATGCCCGAAAACATGGTCAGGCACAGCTTATCATAGCTTTTGGTGTCGCACCACCACAGCAGCGCCGTCACACCGGCCAGCAGCACAAACCAGCTGCAATACGGAAAGACGAACCACTCGTTGAAGGGGATCAGATCATCCAGCGGAGCGTGGATGATGTATTTGGGGTCTGTGATGGTAAAGTCCAGCCAGAAGAACCAGACAAGGTACACCACCCAGTACAGCTGAAACCACAGGTGCGGGCGGCACCGGCGGCGCAATTGCGCGAGATTCATGGTATTTCTCCTATATTTTGAATGAATTGACGTGTTATTATAGCACATTTCGTCCACTTGCGCAAATGCCGCCGCTGCGATAAAATGGAAATGACCGCTCCGCGCCGGAGCATACCTATTTATAAAAGGAGCCATTATGCTGCAATGTTTTCCCCCTGTCCGTCTGGCCGCACTGGATCTGGACGGTACCCTGCTGAACCGGAACAATGAGGTCACGCTTGCCACCCGTCAGGCCATTGCCCGTGCGGTGGAGCACGGCGTGGTGGTGGTACCCGCCACCGGGCGTCCGCTGGCCAGCCTGCCGCCTGTGGTGGCAAAACTCCCCGGCATCCGCTATGCCATCACCTCCAACGGTGCCGCCGTATGGGACTTGGGCGATGACCCCATGGGCGCCGTGCACAGCCGCTATGCCAATGCGGCCCAGCGCCATACCAGCGAACCCGTCTGCCTGCTGCGCCACCTGATGCCGGTGGAGGTAGCGCGGGAAGCCTTTGACCTGTTCCAGCAGTATGACGGCGAGCTGAGCGTATTCAGCAACGGCCTTGCCATCAAAACCCCGGAAGGCATTGCAAAGCTCACCTCCCGCACCACCCACTTCCTTTCCACCGAGGCGCGGCAGAACCTGACCGACGGCCGCTTTACCGTCATTCCCGGCATCGAGAGCTGGATGGCCCGCCACGCCCACGAGATCGAGAAGCTGTGCATGTTCTTTGACAGCACTGAAAAGACCTCCGCTGCCCTGCCGCGCTTTCAGGCCATTCCGGGTGCAGAGGTGGTGCAGGGTTCGCCGGACAACATCGAAGTGACCGCCGCCGGTGTGGACAAAGGCAGCGCCCTGCTGGCCCTTGCCGATCTGCTGGGCATCCAGCACGAGAACACCCTTGCCGTGGGCGACAGCGAGAACGACCGCGCCATGCTGGAAAAGGCCGGCATTGCCGCTGTGATGGCAAACGGAATGCCCCAGATCAAAGCCATTGGCTCCATTGTAAGCGAGGCCGACTGCAACCACGACGGCGTTGCAGAGCTGTTCCGGAAGCTTGGCATCTGAGCCAAGTGGGGGCAAAACGGCCCTGATTTTCAGGCCGTTCGTCATTTTTGTGCAATGTATACAAGCTCTTATGCAAAACATTGTGCTTGTTGAGCATTACCAAACTCGTTTCCGTTGTTTATACTAATATTAAGAGCGCACAGTGGGTGCACCATGCCCAAACGGCAGCCCACGCGCACCAGAGAGTTCAAATTAAAAAGGAGAAATGCGTTATGAATCCCATCGTAGAAAAGGTCTATCAGATCGGCATTATCCCTGTTATCGCTTTTAACAGCGTTGATGAAGCCCTGCCTCTGTGCAAGGCTCTGGCTGACGGCGGTCTGCCCGCAGCCGAGGTCACCTTCCGCACCGCATGTGCTGAGGAGTGCATCCGCAAGATCCACGAGGAAATGCCCGAGATGCTGCTGGGCGCCGGCACTGTGCTGACCACCGAGCAGGCTGACCGTGCAATGGCAGCCGGTGCTTCCTTCATCGTTGCCCCCGGCTTTGACCCCGAAGTGTGCAAGCACGTCATCGACAAGGGCGGCATCATGATGCCCGGCACCTGCTCTGCTGGCGAGATGCAGCAGGCTATGAACATGGGCTGCGAGGCCCTGAAGTTCTTCCCCGCTGAGGCCAACGGCGGCGTCGGCATGCTGAAGAACATCGGCGCTGCCCTGAAGAGCGCACGCTGGATGTGCACCGGCGGCGTGAATGCCAAGAACGTGAACGATTATCTGGGCTACGACCAGATCTTTGCCGTGGGCGGCACCTGGATGTGCAAGAGCGACGTCATCAAGGCTGGCGACTGGGCAAAGATCACCGCACAGAGCAAGGAAGCTGTTGACACCATGCTGGGCCTGAAGCTGATGCACGTTGGCATCAACACCGGCAACGAGGAAGAGGCCATGAAGGTGGCAAACCTGATCGGCAGCCTGCTGAACATGAAGGTCGCTCCCGGCAACTCCAGCATCTTTGTGGGCAACAAGGAGTTCGAGATCATGAAGAAGCCGGGCCGCGGCACCAACGGCCACATCGCCATCGGCTGCAACAACGTGGACCGCGCCATCTATCACCTGTCTCAGCGCGGTGCCAAGTTCGATCTGGACAGCAAGGTCGTGAAGAACGGCAAGACCATCGCCTGCTACTTTGCAGACGAGATCGGCGGCTTCGCATTCCATCTGGTCCAGGCCTGAGCTCCGGCTCCCCTATCCGTGAAAACCCTGCTGCGCCGGGGATGCCCCGCAGCAGAAGGTCATAAACACCTGTAAATAAAAGGAGAATACCCAATGAAAGTTGTTACTTTTGGCGAACTGATGGTCCGTCTGCAGCCGTTCAACTACGAGCGTTTCGTTCAGGCTAACAGCCTGGAGTTCACCTTCGGCGGCGGCGAGGCAAACGTTGCTGTTTCTCTGGCCAACTACGGTCTGGACGCAGCCTTCGTCACCAAGCTCCCCGCACACGCAATCGGTCAGGCCGCTGTCAACAGCCTGCGCCGCTATGGCGTTGACACCAGCATGATCACCCGCGGCGGCGATCGCGTTGGCATCTACTACAACGAGAAGGGTGCTTCTCAGCGTGGTTCCGTCTGCATCTACGACCGTGCCAACAGTGCCATCCAGCTGGCTCAGCCCTCCGACTTTGATTGGGATAAGATCTTCGAGGGCGTGGACTGGTTCCACTTCACCGGCATCACCCCGGCTCTGGGCGAGAACGTCGTCGAGATCTGCCGCGAGGCCTGCAAGGCTGCTAAGGCACACGGCGTGAAGATCAGCTGCGACCTGAACTACCGCGGCAAGCTGTGGACCCGTGAGCAGGCCCGCGCTGCCATGACCGACCTGTGCCAGTATGTTGACGTCTGCATCTCCAACGAGGAGGACGCAAAGGACGTGTTCGGCATCGAGGCCGAGGCTACCGATATCTACGGCGGCAAGCTGAATGCTGAGGGCTACAAGAGCGTTGCCAAGCAGCTGGCTGACAAGTTCCACTTCGAGAAGGTCGCTATCACCCTGCGTGAGAGCCACAGCGCATTCGACAACGGCTGGAGCGCTATGCTGTACGATGTTGCTTCCAACGAGTACTGCTTCTCCAAGAAGTACGACCTGCACATCATCGACCGCGTTGGCGGCGGTGACTCCTTCGGCGGCGGCCTGATCTACAGCCTGCTGACCGGCAAGAGCACTCAGGAGGCTGTGGAGTTCGCAGTTGCAGCTTCCGCTCTGAAGCACTCCATCGAGGGCGACTACAACATGATGACCGTGTCCGAGGTCGAGAAGCTGGCCGGCGGCGACGGTTCCGGCCGTATCCAGCGCTAAGAGCAGGAAGGAGTCCACAATGGATATCCGTTACTCCTGCAACCAGAAGGATTTCAAGCGCTATACCACCGAGGAAATGCGGGACGAAATGCTCATCACCGGCCTGTACAAGGCAGATGAGGTCGTTGCCGTGTACAGCCATGTGGACCGCATGGTCACGCTGGGCTGCATGCCGGTGCACGAGACCGTGTCCATCGATAAGGGCATCGACGTGTGGGCAAACTTCGGCACCCACTACTTTCTGGAGCGCCGCGAGATCGGCATGTTCAACATCGGCAAGGATTCCACCGGCATCGTGGTGGCCGACGGCGTGAAGTACGAGCTGGGCTATAAGGACTGCCTGTACATCACCAAGGGCACCAAGGAAGTCACCTTTGCTTCCGCCGACCCGGAGCATCCCGCCAAGTTCTACATGGTATCCGCTCCCGCACACTGCTCTTACGAGACCCGTCTGATCAAGATGGCTGATGCAAATCACCGTCCTCTGGGCAGCGTTGAGACCTGCAACAAGCGCACCATCAATCAGTTCATCCACCCGGATGTGCTGAAGACCTGTCAGCTGAGCATGGGTATGACCGAACTGGACGCTGGTTCCAACTGGAACACGATGCCCAGCCACACCCACGAGCGGCGCATGGAAATTTATACCTACTTTGAACTGCCCGAGGGGCAGGTGGTGTTCCACATGTGCGGCGAGCCTACCCAGACCCGCCACATCGTGATGCACAACGAGGATGCTGTGATCAGCCCCTCGTGGAGCATCCACAGCGGCGTAGGCACCTCAAACTATACGTTTATCTGGGCAATGGGCGGCGAGAACATGGAGTTTGACGACATGGACAACATCGCCACCACAGACCTGCGCTAAAAAGCACCATACAAAAGCCCCGTACCGGGTACACCGGTACGGGGCTTTTTGCTAAAAATTTAACTTGATAAGGAGAAAATCATGGATCTTTCTGCATTCAACCTTCAGGGCAAGGTGGCTCTGATCACCGGCGGTGCCCATGGCATCGGTTTTTCCATTGCCGAGGGCATGGCCAAGTGCGGTGCTGCCGTCTGCTTCAACTGCTCTTCCGAAGCAAGCCTTGAAAAGGGTCTTGCTGCCTACAAGGCTGCCGGCATCGAAGCCCACGGCTATGTGGCCGATGTGTCCGATGAGGATGCCGTAAATGCCATGATTGCCCGGATCAAGGCCGAAGTGGGCCCGGTGGACATTCTGGTGAACAACGCCGGCCTGATGAAGCGCGTGCCCATGATCGAGATGAGCCACGCCGACTTCATGCGGGTGCTTGATGTGCATGTGGGCGGCGCATTCAACTGCTCCAAGGCCGTGCTGCCGGATATGATCGCAAAGCGTGAGGGCAAGATCATCAACATCTGCTCCATGATGAGTGAGCTGGGCCGCGAGACCGTCTCCGCCTACGCCGCCGCCAAGGGTGCACTGAAGATGCTCACCAAGAACATTGCCTCCGAGTACGGCGAATACAACATCCAGTGCAATGGCATGGGCCCCGGCTACATTGCCACCGCCCAGACTGCCCCTCTGCGCGAGGTGCAGCCGGATGGCAGCCGCCATCCGTTCGACCAGTTCATCACTGCCAAGACCCCCGCAGGCCGCTGGGGCGAAGCGGACGATATGGTTGGTCCTTGCGTATTTCTGGCAAGCCACGCTTCCGACTTTGTGAACGGCCAGATCCTGTACGCCGATGGCGGCATTCTGGCCTACATCGGCCGTCAGCCCAAGTAAGGGCCCAAAAGAGCCAACGCACCCATGCCGTGCATTGGCTCTTTTTCTGTCATTTTCCCTTGCAATCATGCGGAAAATCCGTTATCATAGAGGTAAATATTATCCCCTGCGGTATAGGGGCAAGAAGGAGTGGATTTCTACTTATGGCAGAAAAAGAAGTCAAGGGCATCAAAAAGTTTTTTGAAGAGTTCAAGGCATTCGCCATGCGCGGCAACGTGCTGGATATGGCAATCGGCGTGGTCGTTGGCGGCGCGTTCACTTCCATCGTCAACTCGCTGGTGAACGACATCATCAACCCCGCCATCGGCCTGTTTTTCAACGCCGATTTCTCGGACGTCGGCATCCATGTGGGCGATGTGATGATCGGTATTGGTTCCTTTATCAATGCCATCATCAACTTTGTGATCGTGGCATTCGTGCTGTTTGTGGTGATCAAATTCATCAACTCCCTGCACAAGAAGCCCGCCGAGCCGGAAGCTCCCGCAGAGCCCACCACCAAGGTGTGCCCCTACTGCCAGAGCGAGATCTCCATCAAGGCTGTGCGCTGCCCCCACTGCACCAGCAAGCTGGAGGGCTTCCCGGAGATCAACAACTGATTTTGCTTTTCACCGGCAGGGCCGCAAAGGCAAATAACCTGCTCCATACAAAATCTCCCCGCTCTGCCGCAGTCTCTGCGGTCCCAGAGCAGGGAGATTTTTCGGTTTATCCGGGAACGATATGGAAAATCAGGGATTTACTTCACTTTGGTCAGGTCGGCCAGCTTGTAATAGATCTCGGTGTTGTCGAACACGCCGCCGAACTTCTCCGCACCCACGCCGTTGGCGTAGACGTTCACCATGGCACCGGTGTGAGCGTAGGTGGTGTGGTCCATGCCGGATTTATGGTTGATGGTATGGCAGATGGCCATGCTGAAGGGGATGTAGGTGCCGTACAGCTCGTAGTCCTGCTGAGACATTTCCTTCTGGCTGGCAGAACCGACCTTCAGGGTGCGCTCGTAGGCGGTGCGCAGGTTCTGCACCTCGTAGTCGGTCAGCAGCAGCTTGCCGGCGTTGGCAGCATCCGGGTCGGTGGGCAGGGTCAGACCGAAGTTTGCCTTCACATCCTGCATGGCAGCTTCAAAGGGGGTCTTGTTGGCGATGTAGTTCTGTACATAGGTGGAATCAAACTTTGCGTAGGACATCTTCTGGTGGGTCAGGTTGGTCAGGAAGGTGTCGTAGTTGGTGGTCTTGTAGCCGATGGCCATGCCGCCGGTCTCGTGGTCGGCGGTGACGAGGATCAGGGTCTCGTTGGGGTGCTTGTTCTGGAACTCCACAGCTGCCTGCACGGCGTTGCTCATCTCCAGCACATCGTGGATGGAAGCAGCGGCATCGTTGGCATGGCAGGCCCAGTCGATCTTGCCGGACTCGGTCATCAGGAAGAAGCCCTTGGGGTTATCCAGCAGCTCGATGCCCTTTTTCACGTAATCGGTCAGCTGCCACTCGCCTGCGGCAGCGTCCATGGCGTAGTTCATGGCCTTGCCGTCTGCCAGATTCTCGGCAATGATCAGGGTCTTGCCTGCGCCTGCGGTCAGAGCGGCAGCACCTGCCTGCGTGGTGACAACGTTGTAGCCCGCCTGAGCAGCCACCTCGTGGTTGTTGGGGCCGGTGCCGTCGCCGTTCACTTTCTGGAACTCGCCGCCTGCAAAGTACTCAAAACCGGAGTTTGCCAGCTCCACGCCGATCTGGTAGTAGTTCTTGCGGGTCTTCTGATGCGCGTAGAAGGCGGCGGGGGTGGCGTGGTCGATGTTGACCGAAGAAATGACGCCCACCTTGTAGCCCTTCTGGGCATGCAGCTTTTCGGCAATGGTCTCATAGGGCACATCGCGGGTCCACGGGCACATGTTGATGACGCCGCTCTCGGTCTTGTGGCCGGTAGCAATGGAGGTTGCGGTAGAAGCGGAGTCCGGGCAGAAAGATGTGCTGTCGTAGGTGGTCACGCTGCCCACGGTGGGGAAGCCGGTAAAGCTCAGGTCGGCCTCGGTGATGGCGCCGTTGTTGTCCACGGTGCCCTTGTAGAAGCGGGCAGACTGGATCTGGGCAGTGCCCATGCCGTCACCGATGAACAGGAAGATGTACTTGGGTTTCTTGAACAGGTCCAGCAGGCCGTTTTCCTCCTCGGCAGCGGCATCTGCGTCCGGCTGCGCTGCACTTGCAGCCACGGGTGCTGCGGCCATCATACCGGCAGCGGAAGCGGCTGCACCAAACTTCAGGAAACTGCGGCGGGAGATCTTGGTTTCTTTCATAACGTGTGATCCTCTCTTTTATCCAAATCATTCGTTTGCGGGCCTGCCTCAGGCCTCGTTTTATCATTTTGCGGGAACGTCTTTATTGTAGCGCGCCGCCGTCTGCGGAAAAACCATGCCGCCGCAAAGCTTTGGTAAAACCGGCGCGTACCCGGCCCGCCCAACGTAAAAAGCAGGAAAAGCATGTAAAATCCCGTGCGGACGGCACGCTTTTTCCACAAACCGCCGCAGAAGGGTTGAAAATCGGGCGCATTTCATTGTACAATAAAGGGGTAAGTGCTTTTTTGCCTTTATATAGATCGAGAGGAATGTATTTTTATGGCAGAGATCAAAGTTCTGGCGCTGGATCTGGACGGCACCCTGACCAACAGCCAGAAGGAAGTTACCCCCCGCACCCGCGCTGCGCTGGACGCCGCCATTGCAAAGGGCGTCACCGTTGTGCTGGCGTCCGGCCGGCCCACCGCAGGCGTACTGCCGCTGGCCAAGGAGCTGGGTCTGGATAAAAAGGGCGGCTGCATCCTTTCTTACAACGGCGGCAAGATCGTGGACTGCCGCACCGGCGAGACATTATACCAAAAGCAGCTGGAAGCCCAATATGTGCCCGAGCTGTGCGCCTTTGCCGCCGCACAGGATGTGGCGATCATCACCTATAACAATGAAGGCGTCGTCACTGAACGCCCGGACGATGAGTGGGCCCTGCACGAATGCTTTACCTGCAAGCTGCCCATGACCGGTGTGGACGACCTTGCCAAGTATGTGGATTACCCCATCTGCAAAATGCTCATCACACTGGACCCCGCACGCCGGGATGAAGTGTGGGCCGCAGGCAAACAGCAGTTCGCTGGCCGCATCGACCTGTACCCCTCCAGCCCCTTCTTTATTGAAGCCGTGCCGCTGGGCGTGGCCAAGGACGGCAGCCTTGCCGCCCTTTTGGAGCGCATGGGCCTTGAACGCGAGAACCTGATGGCCTGCGGCGACGGCCTGAACGACCGCTCCATGATCGAATACGCCGGTGTGGGCGTGGCCATGCAGAACGCCGAAGAGCCGGTAAAGGCCGTGGCCGACTATGTGACCGCCGCCGACAACGACCACGATGGCGTGGCCGAGGCTGTGGAGAAGTTTATTTTAAAGTAACGAGAGGAACACAAAACAATGCCGCGCAATCTGGTTTTATTTGATCTGGAATGGAACATCGGCTACCAGCCCTACACCTTTAATTATCACGGTGTGCAGCAGACCTTCCGGGGCGAGATCGTGGAGATCGGTGCCGTGAAGATCGACGAGGACGCCAACGTGCTGGACACCTTTTCCATCCATCTGCGGCCCCGCATCTTCCGCAAATTGCAGCACCACATCGCTAAAGTCACCGGCCTGACGCAGGCCGACCTTGACAAAGGCGAACCCATCGTGCAGGGCCTGCGCCGCTTTATGCAGTGGTGCGGCCCGGACGCCGAGTTTGCCGAGTGGGGCATGGACGATGTGCCGGTGCTCAAGCAGAACTTATTCCTGTGCAACATCGATGAAAGCAAGCCCACCGTCTGGTACGATTTGCAGCAGGTCTTTCTGCGGGAGCACCCGCGCAAAGAGGGCGAAGGCATGACGCTGGAAAGCGTCGTCACCCGGCTTGGCATCCCCATGGAGCGGCAGTTCCACGATGCGCTTTCCGATACGCTGTACACTGCCGATGTCTGCCGGATGCTGGACCTGCGGGCGGGCCTTGCGGCCTACCCCACCGAGGAGGAATCTCTGCGGGCCAGCCTGTGCCCGGCCCCCGGCGACTACCGGGATTTTGAGGTGTTCCACGGCTATGTGGAGCAGTACGCCTGGCGCACCGACCCCAAGATCTATACCATGAACTGCCCGGAGTGCGGCGCACCGCTGATGCCGGACGATGTCTGGCTGAAAAAGGGCAGCAACAGCTGGTACACCCTGAGCCGGTGCCCGCACTGCGCGGGCAGCGGCAATGCCGCAGGCAAGGGCGTATTCCAGCGGTACAAGCTGGCCCGCCGCGACGGCCTGCACTGGAGCTACGCCCGCTGCCTTCAGATGCCGGACGCAGCCGGTCTTGCCCGGTGGGAAAAGCAGCGCACCGCCCAGCTGGAGCGGATGAAGGCCCGCGCAGAAAAGCAGGCTGCGGAGTAAAAGCGGCACCGGCTGCTCCGTCCCGTCTGCACTCGCCAGACCACCAGCGTGAGAAGCCTTTGCACTTCCCATTAAGGCTGTCTGGTCGATTTTATAGCAATTCAACTTTTTAATGCAACAGCGGTGAATTGCATATCGCAAAGATGCCGTTTGAATGTTGCACCAATTTCTTGACTTGCGATAAACGATTTTGGGAAGGAATATAATCATGTCGAAAGATGAATATTTGATCACAGATCCACCCCTTAAAGCGCTGACTGTTTTTGCGATGCCGATGATCCTTGGCAGCTTTTTTCAACAAGTATACAATATGGCCGATTCCATAATCGTTGGTCAATTTGTTGGCTCCTCGGCACTTGCGGCTGTTGGTGCTTGTGCTGCACTGACCAATGTTTTTATTTGTGTGGCGCTTGGTGCTGGTGTGGGCGCAGGTGTGCTTGTAAGCCGCTATTTTGGTGCAAAAAATTATGGTAAAATGAAAACCATTGTGTCAACGTCCCTGATCAGCTTTTTGATCTTAAGCGTTATCCTTGGTGTCTTTGGCTTTTGCTTTTCCCATTTCATGATGAGCGGATTACAGACCCCTGCCGATATATTGGAAGAAGCAGTATTGTATCTGCGTGTCTACTTTGTGGGTTTCCCGTTTCTATTCATGTACAACATTCTTTCCACCATGTTCACTTCCATCGGTGAATCCAAAATTCCATTGGGACTGCTGGTATTCTCATCTATCCTGAATATTTTTATGGATCTCTGGATGGTGGCCGGTCTTGGTCTGGGGGTGTTTGGTGCAGCCCTTGCGACCTTGATCGCACAAGGAATTTCTGCCGTGTTTTCGTTTTTGATCTTTCTGTCTCGGATGCGGCAATACAAGAGTTCCTTTAGCAGGTTCGACCGGCAGGAGCTGTATTCCATGCTTCGCATTGCGGTACCATCGGTTTTGCAGCAGTCCACAGTGTCTATCGGTATGATGATCGTGCAGGCAGTGGTAAATCCCTTCGGCACACAGGCACTTGCCGGGTATGCGGCAACGATGCGGGTAGAAAATGTTTTTTCGCTGATCTTCGTATCCATCGGCAATGCAGTTTCGCCGTTTGTATCCCAGAATCTTGGCGCAAAGAAACTTGAGCGTATCAAAAAAGGTTATCATGCTGCACTGGTGTTGGATCTATGCTTTGCAGTTCTTGCTTTCGTGGTCATTGAAACACTGCACACACAGATTTCCTCGTTGTTCTTGGGAAAAGACGGAACCGCGTTGGCCTATCAGGTGTCCGGTGATTATATGAGATGGCTTGGTTACTTTTTCATCTTCATGGGCATCAAGATGGCAACGGATGGCGTTCTTCGCGGACTTGGAATCATGCGGCCGTTTCTTATTGCAAATATGGTAAACCTTGCAATCCGCTTGTCTGTTGCCTTGATTTGTGCACCGCGTTTTGGCATTGCTTTTGTTTGGCTTGCAGTCCCGGCAGGTTGGCTTGCAAACTTCCTTATTTCCTATGCGGCGCTCAGAAGATCGTGGCCAGAGGATAAAGCAGCGGTATCTCAATGATTTCATGCAGTGGAGAGGTGCTTTGTTCTGACGGGTTTCACTTACAGAGAATGTGATGCGAAAAAAATTCGCCGGTGTTCCGTGTGATGATAAAAATAGACCCCTGCAGGAGATTGCCGTCGTAAAAAAAGAGATTGCCTTAAGTGCAGCCTACACGCCAGACATGGCTTCGCGCAGCTTGCCGGAGCAGCCGGTGTCGTTTCTCACCTGTTTTGCAGGAAATCACCTCTCTGCTTCGTAGTATCCTAAGGAAGCTGTGTGCAGGGCAAAAAAAGTCGTTTTCTGTTCACGGCTCTGTCATACAATGTGGATATACTACGGATAGACGGCCCGCGCTTTGGGAAAGGGCGCAGGCAGAAGGGATGGAATACGCACGATGAACGTTTGGCTGCGTCAGCTTGGAACGCTGGGATTCTGGGAAGCATTACTGGACAGTTTTGGCGACCTTGGCCCCATTGCCCCCATTGTGCTGGCCATGGTGGAGTCTTTTTTCCCGCCGCTGCCGCTGATCGCCATTGTGGCGCTGAATGTGGCGGCCCACGGCGGCATTCTGGGCTTTGTGTACAGCTGGGCCGGCGTAGCGCTGGGCGGCAGCATCATGTTTTTGCTGTGGCGGCGGGTGGTCAAGCGCTATTTCTGGAAACTGGCATCCCGCTCGCCCAAGCTCGAGAAAGCCCAGCAGTGGGTGAACCGGTTCGACACCTCTTCCCTCTTCATGCTCACGCTGCTGCCTTTTACGCCCAGCTCCTTTATGCATCTGGCCTTTGGCATCTCGGATTTTGACGAGAAACGCTACCTCATCACCATGCTGCTGGGCAAAGGCATCATGGTGGCCATGATCGCGCTGTTCGGGCAATCGCTGGTCAGCTCCATGAAGAATCCGGTGTATCTGGTGCTGGCGGTCCTGCTGTGGGGCAGCATGTACTGGGTGAGCAAAAAGTTCTGCAAAAAGCACAATCTGGAATAATAATTTAGAATGCCCTCCGCTTGCGCTCTGGGCATAAAATAATGAAATATTATTTTTTAATATTGCAAACCAGCCAAGCCTGCGGGCTTGGCTGGTTTGCTTTTTCACGGAATGGGCCGTAGTTGCAAGCGGCATATTTTCCGGTTGCGCGGTCATTTCCGAAGGAAATAAGCGCAACAGATGAAGTTTCCCTTTTGGGCCTTTACTGTGAAAATGCAACAGCAGACAGCCCGCAGGCTGTTTGCTGTTGCTCTATTATAAAAATAATTTTCCGCTAAATATGCCCAGAGCAAAGCGGAGGGCATTTAAAATCGTTCCCTTGCCCTTGACATTCACTTTGACTGCTGTATAATATGTATGCTATCAAACAGTTCTATTGGGAACTGTTCACTGCCAAAACAATCATGAAGGACAAAACCATTATGTGTGACGAAATCAAAATTGAGTGCTGCAAACGCACAGACCCGCCTTGGGAAAGCCCGCAGGTCATCCCGGCACAGATCCGCCGGGTGGACAACCTGATCTTCCGCAAGATCAACCAGTTTGCCCGCGAAAACGGCGTAGAGCAGGTCACCCCCATGCACGGGTGGATCATTGGGTATCTCTACCGCCACCGGGACGCGGCCGTGTTCCAGCGGGACATCGAGCGGGAGTTCTCCATCACCCGCTCCACCGTGACCAATATTTTGCAGCTGATGGAGCACAAAGGCTACATTGAGCGGCGCAGTGTTCCGCAGGACGCCCGGCTCAAGCAGTTGGTGCTCACCGAAGAAGGCATCCGCTTCCACGAGAACACGATACGCTCCTTCCATCAGACCGACGATTATGTGGCCGGGCTGCTGACGGAAGAGGAGAACGCGGAGTTGCTGCGGCTGCTGAGCAAGCTGCGGGATGCTTTGCAGTGATGCAATCTGCCGAAAAAGTGATTGTTAAATTAGTAATTATGAACATTTTTTGAAACATCTTGACAATTAAAATGTTTTGTATAAAATTGTTCTGTACCTAACAAATAAAAAGCAACAGGAGGTAACTCAGATGATCAAAAAGTTAGTGTCACATCTGGGCGAGTATAAACGCGCCGCAGTTCTGACACCGCTCTTTGCCGCTCTGGAAGCCGTGATGGATGTGCTTTTGCCCACCATCATGGCCTTTATCATTGATCAGGGCATCGAAAAGGGCGATATGAACGCCATCCTCAAGTACGGCCTGCTCACCTTTCTGGTGGCTGTGGTCGCGCTGGCGCTGGGCGTTCTGGCCGGCAAATACGCCGCCGAGGCATCCACCGGCTTTGCCGGCAACCTGCGCGATGCCATGTATGAGAACATCCAGCATTATTCGTTCTCCAACATCGACAAGTTCTCCACCGCAGGCCTTGTCACCCGCATGACCACCGATGTGACCAACGTGCAGAACGCCTTCCAGATGATCGAGCGCATGTGCGTGCGCGCCCCGGTGCATCTGGTGTTTGCTCTGTTCATGGCCGTGATGATCGGCGGACCGCTGGCGCTGGTATTCGTGGTGGCGGTGGTCTTTCTGGTGGCGGTGCTGGCCGGCATCATGATCCCCACCTTCCGCATCTTTGACCGGGTATTCAAAAACTATGACGCCCTGAATGCGTCCGTGCAGGAAAACGTTTCTGCCATCCGCGTGGTGAAGAGCTTCGTGCGCGAGGGCTTCGAGAACGAAAAATACACCGCTGCCTGCGAGAGTCTGTACAAGCAGTTCGTCAACGCCGAAAGCCGCCTGAGCTTCAATAACCCCGCCATGCTGCTGGCAGTGTACAGTTGCAACATCGCACTGAGCTGGCTGGGTGCAAAGTATGTGCTGCACGGTGCCATTACCACCGGCCAGCTGAACGCCCTGTTCGGCTACATCATGAACATCCTCATGGCCCTGATGATGCTCAGCATGGCCTTTGTTATGATCTCCATGTCTGCCGCTTCGGCCAAGCGTATCGTGGAAGTGCTGGACGAGACCACCGACCTGCCCCCGGCAAAGAGCCCTGTGCAGCAGGTGGCCGACGGCGGCATCGAGTTCGAGCATGTCACTTTCAAATACAAGCACGGCAGCGGCCAGCCGGTTTTGAACGACATCAGCTTTACCATCAAGCCCGGCGAGACGCTGGGCATCATCGGCGGCACCGGCAGTGCAAAATCCAGCCTTGTGCAGCTGATCCCCCGCCTGTACGACGCCGAGACCGGCACCGTGAAGGTGGGCGGCGTGGATGTGCGCGATTATAACCTTGACGTTCTGCGCCGCGAGGTATCCATGGTGCTGCAAAAGAACGTGCTGTTCAGCGGCACCATCCTTGATAACCTGCGCTGGGGCGATGAGAACGCCAGCGAGGAAGCGTGCATCCGTGTGGCAAAGCTGGCCTGCGCCGATGAATTCATCGAGCGCTTCCCGGATAAGTACAATACATGGATCGAGCAGGGCGGCTCCAATGTGTCCGGCGGCCAGAAACAGCGCCTGACCATCGCCCGCGCCCTGCTGCGCAAGCCCAAGGTGCTGATCCTGGACGACTCCACCAGTGCCGTGGATACTGCCACCGATGCCAAGATCCGCAAGGCATTCCGGGAGGAGATCCCCGGCACCACCAAGATCATCATTGCACAGCGCATTTCCTCGGTGCAGGATGCCGACCGCATCCTTGTGCTGGATAACGGCCGCATCGACGGCTTGGGCACCCACGAAGAGCTTTTAAAGACCAACGCCATCTATCAGGAAGTTTATAACAGCCAGACCCAAGGCGGCGGCGATTTCGATAAGCAGGGAGGTGAACAGTAATGGCTCAGGCAAAAGAAGTGCGCGGCCCCGGCCCCCGTATGGGTGGTCCGCGCCCCAAGGTAGAAAACCCGGGCAAGCTGCTGGGGCGCATCATGGGCGAAGTGTTCCGGCACTATCTGCCCCACTGCATCCTTGTTCTGGTGTGCATCGTGGTCAGCGCGCTGGCAAACGTGCAGGCCAGCCTGTTTTTGCAGACGCTGATGGACGATTACATCGTACCCATGACCCAGCAGCAGGACCCCAGTTTTGCCCCGCTGGCAGGCGCACTGCTGCGGGTGGGCATCATCTATGTGGTCGGCATTCTGGCCGCATGGCTCAATGCCCGCGTGATGGTCAATGTGACGCAGGGCACTCTGCGCAACCTGCGCACCCAGCTGTTCACCCACATGGAGAGCCTGCCCATCAAGTATTTTGACCAGCATCCCCACGGCGACATCATGTCCGTGTACACCAACGACGTGGATACCCTGCGCCAGATGCTCAGCCAGAGCATCCCGCAGCTGGTCTCCAGCGTCATTACCATTGTTTCGGTGTTCTTCAGCATGTGCATGCTCAGCTGGCAGCTGACCGTTGTCACCATGCTCATGGTGGCCCTGATGCTGTTCTGCTCCAAAAAGATCACCCAGCAGTCCGGCAAATACTTTATCCAGCAGCAGCGGGATCTGGGCAAGGTGAACGGCTACATCGAAGAGATGATGGAGGGCCAGAAGGTGGTCAAGGTGTTCACCCACGAGCAAAAGGCTCTGGCCGGTTTCCGTGCGCTGAACGACCAGCTGAAGGACAGTGCCAACAAGGCCAACAGCTTTGCCAACATCATGATGCCGGTCAATGCACAGCTGGGCAACATCAGCTACGCCGTCTGCGCGCTGGTGGGTGCAGCCATGGCCGTGGGCGGCGTCGGCGGCACCACGCTGGGCACTGTTGTGGCGTTCCTTGCGCTGAACAAGAGCTTCAACATGCCCATCAGTCAGGTATCCATGCAGGCCAACAGCATCATCATGGCTCTGGCCGGTGCCGAGCGTATCTTTAAGATGATGGATGAGCCCAGCGAGACCGACGAGGGCTATGTCACGCTGGTCAACGCCAAGTATGACCGCAATGATGACCTTGTGGAAACCACCGAGCGCACCGGCCTGTGGGCATGGAAGCACCCGCACCACGACGGCACCACCACCTACCACAAGCTGGAAGGCAACATCACCTTTACCGATGTGGATTTTGGCTATGTGCCGGAAAAGACGGTGTTGCATGACATCAATCTGTATGGCCGTCCGGGCCAGAAGATCGCCTTTGTGGGCTCCACCGGTGCCGGCAAGACCACCATCACCAACCTGATCAACCGATTCTACGACATTCAGGACGGCAAGATCCGCTACGACGGCATCAACATCCACAAGATCAAAAAGGCCGACCTGCGCCGTTCGCTGGGCATCGTGCTGCAGGACACCCACCTGTTCACCGGCACGGTGATGGAGAACATCCGCTACGGCCGGCTGGATGCCACCGATGAAGAGTGCATTGCCGCCGCCCGCCTTGCCAACGCCGACAGCTTCATCAAGCGCCTGCCGGAGGGCTACAACACCATGCTTACCGGCGATGGCGCCAACCTCTCGCAGGGCCAGCGTCAGCTGCTGGCCATTGCCCGTGCCGCCGTGGCCG
This sequence comes from uncultured Faecalibacterium sp., assembly GCA_934511465.1. Taxonomy (GTDB): domain Bacteria; phylum Bacillota; class Clostridia; order Oscillospirales; family Ruminococcaceae; genus Faecalibacterium. The sequence continues at coordinate 19,902 of CAKSWG010000009.1, forward strand.
ACCCGCCGGTGCTGATCTTGGACGAAGCAACTTCGTCCATTGATACCCGCACCGAGGCTCTGGTGCAGCGCGGCATGGACGGCCTGATGTATGGCCGCACCAGCTTTGTGATCGCGCACCGCCTGTCCACCGTCCGCAATGCAGACTGCATCGTGGTGCTGGAGCAGGGCCGCATCATCGAGCGCGGCAGCCACGACGAGCTGATCGCCAAGCGGGGCAAGTACTACCAGCTGTACACCGGCAATCTGGCCGAGAACTAACGATATTCTCTACCTCCTCAATAAAAAAGCGGCAGCGTGCATCAAATTGCGCGCTGTCGCTTTTTGTGTTATACTGTTTCTGCGGCCCTTCTCCGATCCCCCTGTCGCGGAAAGGAGGTGGAACCATGTCTCTCATCACATTTATTCAGACTGTCGCAGCGCAGGTGATCGCCTATTACCTGTGCACGTGGCTTGATAGTCTGATTGGCAAGGGCAGCAAGCACTGATAAAAAGAAGCACCCCGGTAGGATCAGTACCGGGGTGCTTCGATTTTTTGCGTGGAACTCACGTCTTGGCCTCATCACATTGCCTACCCTTATTATATGCAATTTGGGGCAAAAGTCAAGGGGTCGTCAATAGAATTTTCCACCATATTACGCCAGAATTTTTTCTGCTTTACAAGGCTTTGCCGTTGGTTTATACTGAAAGCTGAATGATTCTATCAGACTGAGGGGTTTTGCGCTGTGGTTTCGGGAAGTAAATTGACACTGGATATTTTGCCGCTCTCGGCAGATACGGCCCGGCTGGTGCGGGTGTACGGCACCGAGCCGTGCATTGCCCTGCCCGGCACTCTGCCTGCCCCCGCAGGCGGCAGCTTTGCTGTCACGGAGCTGGGCGGCTACTGCTTTTCCGAAACGCCCCGCAGCCTGCCTTCGGCAGACAAGACCTGCCGCTATACGGTGGAGCCGGACGGCACGGTGCGGCTGACCCGGGCATTCGGGCAGGCGGTAGGCGGCACCTGCCGCCGGTATGACTTCGACTTTGACGCCCCGGCTTCCGATGCGGACACGCTGCATCCGGTGTGCGGCAATTTTCTGGAAGAGGTCACCCTGCCGGACAGTTTGCAGGTGGTTGGCAGCTGCGCCTTTTACAACTGCCGCAGCCTGCGCCTGCTCACGGTGGGCGCAGGGAACCTGACCGTGGGCAGCGATGTGTTTTTGAACTGCTTCGCGCTGGAGACCCTCCGGGTGCAGGCGGCCCCCGAAGCCCCTACCGGCCTGTTTGCCCTTGTGAACAACATCACCGAGGCCGTGCGGGCAGAGTTCCGGCCTGCCGGTGCCGCCGCGCCGTTGGCGGCGCTGTGGTATCCCGCCTACTGGGAGGACATCGAAGAGACCCCCGCCCACATCCTGCTGCACACTTTTTCCGGGCAGGGATACCATTACAGGCAGTGTTTTCTCAACAATATATTCCTGCCCGCAGAATACGACAGCATCTTCCCGCAGGGACACGACGCCGACGACGCCAATGTGATGGCAATGCTCTGCTTTGACCGGCTGCGGTATCCGTGGCAGCTGAGCGAGACCGCCGCCGAGCACTACCGGGCATTCCTTGCAGCCAACACAGGCCGGGTGCTCACCCGCCTGCTGAAAGCGCAGGACAACGATGCCGTGCGTGATCTGATCGCACTGGACGTGCTGGACAAAGACAGCTTTGCCGCAGCCGCCGCTCTTGCCGCCAAGGCCGAGAACGCATCTGCCGCTGCCCTGCTGGCAGATGCAGAGCACAAAAAGTATGCGGCGGAGAAGAAAAAGGCAAGATACGATTTTGATTTTTAACGGGTCCGCCCTCTCCGTCTGCTCCCGTTGGTCGCAGCCACCTCTCCCTTTGGGAGAGCTGTCGAGCAGAGCGAGACTGAGAGGGCGAGGCCGTTTACAAGTGAGGTGATACCTTTGCCCCAAACCATCCAAAAAGAAAAATTTTTCGACCCCCGCAAGCCCTTCCAGTCCCAGCGGCCGGAGACCCACGAGGAGTGGCAGGCGCGCATGGGCGGCGAGGTACTTGCCGTGGTGCGCAGCGGGCTGTATCTGGACTTCCGGTTTCTGGACATGGCCCTTAGTGCCTTAACGCCTGCGCCGGACGAGCGCTGCCGGGTGCTGGCCACCGACGGAAAAATGCTGTATTACCAGCCCAGCCATCTGCTGCGGCTCTATCAGGACAACCCCAAATATCTCAATCGGTTGTATCTGCACGTGATATTCCATTGCGTATTCCGGCATTTGTGGCTGAAAGGCCGCCGGGAGCCGCAGCTGTGGAGCCTTGCCTGCGACATCGCGGTGGAAAACGTCATTGACAGCCTGAACCGCACCAGCGTCAGGCGTCCGCTGACCTATGTGCGGCAGAACGCCTACCAGCAGATCACCGCCGAAGAAACCGTGGTGGCCGCCGCGCCGGTGTACCGGTGGCTCACCCGCCAGACGCCGGGCGTTTTGCGCCAGCTGGAGCGGGAATTCACCACTGACGACCACCGTCTGTGGCCCAAGGACGCCCCGGAGCAGCCCCAGCAGATGCCCACGCCGCTGCCGCAAAAGACATGGCAGAAGATCGGGGAACGGATGCAGACCGAGCTGGACCTGCGCGACAAAGAAGCCGGTGACGGCGCTGACGCGCTCAAGCAGCAGGTCAAGGCCGCCAACCGCAGCCGCCGCAGCTACCGGGATTTTCTGCGCCGGTTCTGCGTCCTGCGGGAGGAAGTAAAGCTGGACCCGGACGAATTTGACCTGAACTTTTACACCTACGGCCTTTCGGTGTATGGCAATCTGCCGCTGATCGAACCGCTGGAAAGCCGCGAGAGCAAAAAGATCGAGGAATTGGCCCTTGTGATCGACACCAGCTACTCCACATCCGGCGAATTGGTGCGGGCTTTTCTGGCCGAGACCTACACCCTGCTGAAAGGACGGGAGAACTTTTTCCACCGGATGAACCTGCACCTCATCCAAGCCGATAACGCCATCCGGCAGGATATCCTCATCCACAACGAGGACGAGCTGATCCACGCCATGAACCACTTTGAGCTGCGGGGCGGCGGCGGAACGGACTTCCGCCCGGCATTCGAGTACGTGAACCAGCTCTGCGCTGAGAAGCGTTTCTCGAACCTGCGGGGCCTTTTGTACTTTACCGACGGCATGGGCGCCTACCCGGCCAAACGCCCGGCCTACGACACCGCTTTCCTGTTTTTGGGCGACCGGTTCGACGACGCCAATGTGCCGCCTTGGGCCATGAAGGTGGTGCTGGACGAGGAAGAATTCACCGGCACAGCAGCCCGCCCGCAAAGCGCTCTTGCTGATGCACTGGCCGAAGAGGACGATTTGTACCGTGACCTGAACAACTCCTGATAAAGAGGGGAAAAACTGTTATGAACATCAAACGTGCCAAAGAAGAAATTGAACATACCGTAAAAGCCTACCTTGCCAAGGATGCGCTGGGCGAATACGCCATCCCGGCCATCCGGCAGCGGCCCATCCTGCTCATGGGCCCTCCGGGCATCGGCAAAACGCAGGTGATGGAGCAGGTGGCCCGGGAATGCGGTGTGGCGCTGGTGGCCTACACCATCACCCATCACACCCGCCAGAGCGCCGTGGGCCTGCCCTTTATCCGCCAGCGCAACTACGGCGGCAAGGATGTCTCCGTCACCGAATATACCATGAGCGAGATCATTGCCAGCATCTACGCCAAAATGGAGGCCACCGGCTTAAAAGAAGGCATCCTGTTCATCGACGAGATCAACTGCGTGTCCGAAACGCTGGCCCCCACCATGCTGCAATTCTTGCAGTGCAAGACCTTTGGCAATCAGGCCGTACCGGCCGGGTGGGTGATCGTGGCCGCAGGCAACCCGCCGGAGTACAATAAGTCGGTGCGGGATTTTGACATCGTTACGCTGGACCGCGTGCGCCGCATGGACATTGAACCGGACCTGCCGGTGTGGAAGGACTATGCCCGCACAGCCCATATCCACAGCGCCATCCTGAGCTATCTGGAGCTGCACCCGCAGAACTTCTACCAGATCAACGCCGATGTGGACGGCACCCAGTTCGTCACCGCACGCGGCTGGGAGGACCTGTCCAACCTGCTGGACACCTACGAAACGCTGGGTCTGCAAGCGGACGAGGACCTCATCCGCGAGTACATCCAGCACCCGAAGATCGCCGAGGACTTCTCGGCCTATCTGGACCTCTACTATAAGTACCGCGACGACTACGGCGTGGAGGAAATTCTGGCCGGGCAGGCAAAGCCTGCCGTGTTTGCGCGGCTTTTGCAGGCGCCCTTTGACGAGCGGCTGTCGCTGGTCAGTTTGATCTTGGCCGGCCTGAATACACGCTTTGCGGCGTCCCGGCAGGCGGACGCTGTGGCGGACAGCTGCTATGCCTTTTTGCGGGAGACCAAAAAGGCCCTTGCCACGGTGCCCGACGATATCCCGGACGGCCCGGCAGAGCTGTTCCACCAGCAGATCGTGGACTGTGACACCGAAACGCAGCAGAAGCGTGAAGCCGGGCTGCTGAGCAAAGATGCCCTGACCACCCGTTTGCAGGTGCTGGCCGTGCTGCGCGGCTGGGAGGGCGAGCTGCGCCGTGCCAGCGCCGCCGGCACGCAGGAAGCCTTTGACCTGCTGCGCACACAGTTCCAGTCCCTTGCTAACGACCGCGAAAAGGCCCAGCAGGCCGCCAGCACCGCGCTGGAAGCCGCCTTCGACTTTATGGAGCAGGCGTTTGCCGAAAGTCAGGAGATGGTGGTGTTCGTCACCGAGCTCACCGTAAACCCGGCATCCCACGCCTTCCTCACCGAAAACGGCTGCGAGCGCTACTTCCAGTACAACAAAGACCTGCTGCTGGACCACCGCAAAGCGGCGTTGCAGCAGGAACTTGCGGCCGAGCAGCGCCGCCACGGCGGAGTGTGAGCCATGCTGGAAAATCTTCTGTTCAGCATGAACAGCACCATGCCGCTGTTCTTCGTCATGCTTTTGGGCTATGTGCTGCACCGCACCGGCTTTTTGAGCGATGAATTCGTGGCCGGGACCAACAAGTTTGTATTTTACGTTTCGCTGCCGGTGCAGCTGTTCCGCGACCTTGGTGCCACCGATGTGCGCGCTACCTTTGATGGCGGCTATGTGCTGTTCTGCTTTGTGGTCACGCTGGTAAGCATCCTTGCCCTCTGGGCGCTGGCAAAGCTGTTTCTGCCCAACAAGGCTTTGGTGGGCGAGTTCGTGCAGGTGTGCTACCGCTCGTCTGCGGCCATCCTCGGCACAGCGTTTCTGCAAAGCATCTACGGCACGGCCAGCATGTCCAGCCTGATGATCCTTGGCAGCGTGCCGCTTTACAACATCATGGCCGTGGTGCTGCTTACGGTGGAAGGCCCCGCCGCGCAGCAGCAGGGCAGCATGGCCCAAAAACTCAAAAAGAGCGTAAAAGGCGTTCTGACCAATCCCACCCTGCTGGGCATCGCGGCAGGCTTTGCGTGGAGCCTTGCGGGCTTTTCCATGCCTGCCATGTTCAGCAAAACGCTGGGCAATGTGGCCGGGCTGACAAGCCCCTTGGCCCTGCTTGCCATCGGCGCAGGCTTCAAAGGCCGCAAGGCGCTGGGCTACCTGAAACCCACCACCGTGGCTACCCTGACCAAACTGATGATCCTGCCCGCAGTGTTCCTGCCGCTGGCGGTGCACTTTGGTTTTACGGACGAAAAGCTGGTGGCACTGCTGGTGATGCTGGGCAGCATCGCCACGCCCAGCTGCTACGTGATGGCAAAGCAGATGGGCCACGAGGGCGTGCTCACCGGCAGTGTGTGCGTTACCACCACCCTGTTCAGCGCATTCAGCCTGACCTTCTGGCTGTTTTTGCTGCGGAGCTTTGGGTATATCTTATGAGCAAACAAAAAAGGACAGGCAATGCCTGTCCTTTTTTGTTTACGCTTCATTCCACCATTCCCGCACACGGTCCGGGCGGTCGGTGAGGATGCCGTCCGGCTGCAATGGCAGCACAGCCTTTACCGCTTCCTCGGTGTTCACCGTCCAGTAGGCGGCCTTGATGCCCAGCTCATGGAGCTTCTGCACCATGCTCACCTTTCGATAGGCGGTGTGATACTCGCAGCACACCCAGTCGGGCTTAAAATCCAGCGACTGCACATACTGCACCGGGTCGCGCTGGCGGTCCAGCTTTTCCAGAATGCCGCGCAGGCTTTCGTTGGGGAAGGCCGCTTGCAGCATACTGAACTTGTCATCCAGCCAACGGGTCAGCTCGCCGCAGTTCTCATCGTCCATATTTTCCACCGTGGGCATGGGCAGCTGTGGAAAGTCGTCCTCTTCCATGCCGTTTTGCAGGTCCAGCGCCGCCCATGTGCCCTTGGGCAGCACCAGCGTTTCCACCGCGCCAAACAGCAGCGCCCCCACTTGCAGCTGCGGCATCAACTGCTTTGCCAGCCGCAGATGGTCATGGTTGAAGGAGGTGAGCACCAGCTTGTCGCCAAGGTCGGCGGCCCGCACCTGCTCCACCACATTCTCCACAAAAGCATCGCTGTACAAAAGCGGAGCTTTCATTTCCAGCTGCACGCAGGTGTCCAGCTCCTTGCACAGGACAAGGGCTTCTTCCAGCGTGGCGATCTTTTCGTCCTTATAGGCAACGTCCTTCCAGCTGCCAAAATCAAGTTCTTTCAGCTCGCCTTCGGTCATATCGTAGATCTTGCCCTTGATATCGGTGTGCAGGTCGATGATGTAATCGTGGTGGATCACCAGCTTTTTGTCACTGGTCTGCTGGACATCCATTTCCACGCCGTCCGCGCCGATCTCCACGGCCTTGCGGAAAGCGGAAAGTGTGTTTTCCGGCGCAAGATAGGATGCGCCGCGGTGTGCGATGATCTCAGGTGTCATAAAATGTGCTTGTTCCTCTCAATGCTGCTCTTCCTCACGCCTCACCGCTGTTCCGCAAAGCGGGTGCTGCCGGGTTCAGCCCAGATCGGTGCCGTCCGATGCAATGACCTTTTTGTACCAGTAAAAGCTGTCCTTGCGGCTGCGGGCCAATGTGCCCTTGCCGTCGTTGTCCTTATCCACGTAGATAAAGCCGTAGCGCTTTTTCATCTCGCCGGTGGAAGCGCTTACCAGATCGATGGGCCCCCAAGTGGTATAGCCCATCAGCGGCAGGCCGTCCTCATTGATGGCCTTTTCCATCTCTTTGATGTGGGCACGCAGATAATCGATGCGGTAGCTGTCGTGGATCGAGCCGTCCGGCTCCACGGCATCCACCGCGCCAAGGCCGTTCTCCACAATGAACATGGGCTTCTCATACCGGTCGTAGATGGTGTTCAATGTCACGCGCAGGCCCACCGGGTCAATGGCCCAGCCCCACTCGCTGGCCTTGAGATAAGGGTTCTTTACGGCTTCAAACACCGCGTTGCCACCGGTCTTTTCCCCGGCCAGAATCTCCTTATCCGTCGTGATGCAACGGCTGGAATAGTAGCTGAAGGAGACAAAATCCACGGTACCCTCTTTCAGGGTCTGCTCGTCCTCCGGCTCGGTTTGCAGCACGATGCCTGCACGCTCCATCCGCTTTTTTGCCCACACCGGGTAAGCGCCCCGGGCCTGCACATCGGTAAAGAAATAGTTGTCGCGGTCCGCTTCCTGCGCGGCACGGATATCCTCCGGCGCACAGGTGCGGGGGTAATACTGGCCCGCCGCCAGCATACAGCCCACCATGGCACCGGGCATCTTTTCGTGCGCCAGCCTGACGGCCTTGGCGCTTGCCACCAGCTCGTAGTGTGCGGCCTGATACTGCACCTGCTGCACATTTTCGCCCGGGTGGAACACAAGGCCCGCACCGGTAAACGGCAGGTGCAGCAGCATGTTGATCTCGTTGAAGGTGAGCCAGTATTTCACCTTGTCCTTGTAGCGGTCAAACAGCACCGCGCAGTAGTGCACGTAGGCGTCCACCATGCGGCGATCCTTCCAGCCGCCGTATTTTTTGATGAGGGCGATGGGGGTGTCAAAATGGCAGATGGTAACAAGCGGCTCGATGCCGTACTTATGGCATTCATCAAACACCGCGTCGTAGAAGGCAAGGCCCTCTTCGCTGGGCTGGGCGTCATCGCCGTTTGGCAGAATGCGCGTCCACGCGATGGACAGCCGGAAGCACTTGAAGCCCATCTCGGCAAACAGAGCGATATCCTCTTTGTAGTGATGGTACAGGTCGATGGCCTCATGGCTGGGGTAATAGTGCTGATCGTCGCATTCCAGCATTTCCAGCTGGCCGCGTGCCACCGGGAAGCGGTCCGGGCCAAACGGGGTCACATCCACGGTGGCAAGGCCCTTGCCGCCGTCCTGCCATGCACCCTCGCACTGGTTTGCGGCGGTAGCGCCGCCCCACAGGAAACTCTTTGGGAAACTGCCCATAAATAAAACCTCCTTGCATGACTGTTGCCCCATGGCATACTTTGTTAAGTATAAGATACCGCACAATTGCCGGAATGTCTATGCCCGCATTTCACAAAAGAAGTGCTTTTTCTTGTGAAAGTACGACTTTTATCGTCAAAACGACGAATTTCGCCTGTGTTTTTTGCGCACTTTTCACGATAAAAACACAAAATCCGCCCCATTTTCCTTTCATTCTGGTCCTTTCAAACCGTGGGCAGAAATGGTACAATAAACAGGTAAGAAGGATACACCGCCGCTTTTTCGGCACTGGAAAATGGAGTGTTTTGCTATGACTGAGTTCAAGCCCATTAAAGAAGGCAAAGTCCGCGAGATCTATGATAACGGCGACAGCCTGATCATGGTTGCTACCGACCGCATTTCCGCATTTGATGTCATCCTCAAAAACAAGGTCACAAAAAAGGGCACCGTGCTTACCCAGATGAGCAAGTTCTGGTTCGATTATACCCGCGATCTGCTGCCCAACCACATGCTGAGCGTGGACGTGAAGGATATGCCGGAGTTCTTCCGGCAGCCTCAGTTCGACGGCAACAGCATGATGTGCCGCAAGCTGACCATGCTGCCCATCGAGTGCATCGTGCGCGGCTACATCACCGGCAGCGGCTGGGCCAGCTACCAGAAGACCGGCAAGGTGTGCGGCATCCAGCTGCCCGAGGGCCTGAAGGAATCCGACAAGCTGCCCGAGCCCATCTACACTCCCTCCACCAAGGCCGAGATCGGCGACCACGACGAGAACATCTCCTACGAAAAGAGCATCGAGGTGCTGGAGAAGCAGTTCCCCGGCCATGGCGAGGAGTACGCCACCAAGCTGCGCGATTACACCATTGCCCTGTACAAGAAGTGCGCCGAGTACGCTCTCTCCCGCGGCATCATCATTGCCGACACCAAGTTTGAGTTTGGTCTGGACGAGAACGGCAACGTGGTGCTGGGCGACGAGATGCTCACCCCGGATTCCTCCCGCTTCTGGCCGCTGGAGGGCTACGAGCCGGGCCACAGCCAGCCCTCTTTTGATAAGCAGTTCGTCCGCGACTGGCTCAAGGCCAACCCCGACAGCAACTACGACCTGCCGCAGGATGTGATTGACAAGACCATTGCCAAGTATCTGGAAGCCTACGAGCTACTCACCGGCAAAAAGCTGTAAGGCCGGTACTTCCGCTTACCGGTACGCAAAAAGCGCCCGGAACATGGAACCTAAAAAAGGACCTCCGACAGATGCCGGAGGTCCTTTTGGTTTGCTTTATGCTTTATGCAGCACACCGCATCTGCGGCGCTCAGCCCAGCTTCTTTGCTGCGTCCAGTGTACGCAGAGCCACCAGCTTGAGCATTCTCTTCTGGCCGTTGAAGCTGCCGTTTGCATCGTTCTTCATCAGGCCGCTCTCCACGACCCAGCGCTCTGCCTGCTCGGCATCGCTCAGGGTCTCGCCCTCAGCGGCCACAGCGGGCTTACCGGCCAGCTCCCATGCCTTCAGGGCAACTTCCTCGCGGGTCTTGGGCACGGCCACGCCTGCACCCAGCACCTGCTTTGCATAGATCTCGGTGCCAATGTGGTAAGTCAGCGCCGCCACGCCGGTGCCGATCACAACACCTGCAACCACAGCGCCTGCGCCGTCACCGCTGGAAGATGCAGCGTCATCGACCTTAGGATTCACGGTGAACACACCATTGTTGTTTACAATGTCGTCACCATTCTCGCAGTACTCGCTCGGGTCCGTGCTGAACGTACCGTTAGAAACTGCAACACGCTTGTTGGTATTGCCGGTATCATTCTCCGGACGTATTACCGTAATGGCCGGAACACCATCGTCCGACTTGAACGTACCGCCGCTGACCTTGATCGTTGACTGGGCATCCATGGCCGGATAACCCGCCGCGCTGTCAAAAACCAGTGCCGAACAGGGCACAACAATGCGGGAGTCACCCACCTTACCAGTAGCATTGCCGGTCGTGTTGAATGTACCGTTATTGACCGTCACACTGCCTGCGCGGGCAACAATGCCCGCACCGCCAGTAATGTTGAACGTGCCGCCATTGACCGTGATTTTGTCTTGCCAAGGCGAATAAATACCGCAGGCCACATAGCCAGGAGTGGTGATCCAGCCATTGAATGTACCACCGTTAATGGTGATTTCGTTGGGATCGCCAGAGCGCGCCGTGCCATTTCCAGACACGACCGCATTATCTATGGCTGTGAAAGTACCATCGGTGATCGTAATGGTTGCGCCAACAGCATAGCTCGTGATAATTGCGCCTTCCTGACCCGTGATCGTTACAGAATCAATCGTCGTGCTCGAATTTGATCCAACAGCAATACCAACATTTCCTGTAGAAACAATTTTGCCGGTCCCCTTCGAGTCTGTAACCGTCAGTTTACCTTTATTGTAGACAGCCGTTCCTGTTGCCTCAATTTTGTGGCCATCCAGATCCAGCGTGATATTTTTTCCTTCCGGAATTATAACCGTGCCTGTAATGTCACCGTCCAGAACGATCTTCGCACCATCCGATGCATTTTCGATGGCATTTTTAAGCTGCTCATACGTTGTGATGCTTTCACTTGCAGACACACTGGTACCGGTGCTATCCTCCGCAAATGCCGTCACCGCCGATACAGGTGCCATGGAAACCATCATACAGCCCGCGATCAGCAAGCTTGTAAGCCGTTTCAGTTTCATACAAACTCCTCGCTTTCTTTCCACAAATTTCCACTGCTGTGGCCGCAAAAAAGAGCATCGCACTCTGCCTGCGGGCAGCTGCACGATGCTCTTTTCACTATTCCGAACGGTGCAGCTGGCTGCCATGTTACAGGCCCTCTAGCTTTGCGTCACGGGTTTTCACCCGCTTTGCCAATGTTCTTTTTTGCCGGAGCGGCACCACGCCGCTCCTTCCTTATTGTACCCCCCCCCCGAAAAAAAGCAAGGTTTTTGGGTAAAAATCATCAATCATTACAAAAAAAATGCAGCTTTTTGCCACATTGCACCAGAAGAAAAAGCCCCGGCTTCCGTATACAGCACAGAAGCCGGGGCTCGTTTACGTTTCTTCTTCGTTTTCTTCGTCCAGCAGGTACTGTATCTCCGTCTGCCCTGCCATCTGCTCCGCTGTCCAGTCCAGCGGGGCAAGGCCGTCCAATTGGAGGGTGTATTGCTCGGTGTATTGCAGTGCACCGCTTTGCAGTGCGGCATCCGGCCGGTTCTCCGCTTTCCACGCAAAACTCACCTCGTCCGGCTGCACCCCGCAGCTCTGGATGGCATCGGTCACGGCGCGGCAGTCCTGCGCAAACGTCTCGGCGCTGGTGTAGGGGCCAAACAGCTCCACGGTCAGGCACAAACGGCCTTTGCCGGCCTCATACTGCTGCAAGGTCTTTACCTCGCTGCTGTAAAGGTACAAACTGCCGTCTATGTCTTTCAGGCCCACCTCCGGCGCGGCCCTGCGGATGGCGTTGTACACCTCCGCCGTGTACTCCTTGCTCAGTTGGCTGCCGGTGTTGTGCCGTTCCGGGCCGAACGCGTCCCACACACGGGGCAGCAGCGCCAGACAGAAGCACCCGCCCATCAGCAGCAGGCAGAGGAACACGGACATAAAATCGTACTTCCAGCGTTCCGGCTTTTGGGCAAAGTACAGCACCTCGCCGCCCAGCAGCACAAGGCCTGCCGCCGGGGCAATTTTGAGCACCAGCTGCGTGGGGAAGCCCGGCACAAAGTACCAGCCCAGAAAGAACACGCCTGCTGCGATCAGGCATACACCCAGCGTAACGCTGCCCACCCGGCGCAGAGGCGGCTGTTTTGCGGGCGTTTCCGGGGCAGCAGAGCCGGTCTCATTCTTCTCGTCCATCCTCGTCCTCCGTCTCGTCCTCCGGGGTCACAGGCTTGCCCAGCAGGGCCGAAATTTTGGGCATGGTAAAGCCCTTTTTCTCAGGTTCGGCCTGTGCACCCTGTGCGGCATAGGCGGTAAAATCGGCATCTTCGGCACCGGTGTGCGGCTTCTGCTTTTTGCCCTTGGGGCCGCGCACCAGCCATACGCCGCAGATGATCAGCGCCACGCACACCACCACTTCGGGCAGCTGGTCCATCATCAGGTACAGCGCGCGGAAGAAGGGGCTCTGCTTGCCCCAGCGCCACACGATGTCGCCCAGCGTGTTCATGAGGATGTTCTGGTAGGCCACCAGCGCGCCCAGCGCAATGAGGCCCCAGCCCAGCAGCTTGTGGCTGTCCAGCATGAACTGCTGCATCCGCTGGTCCTTCCAGTTGATGTGCACCAGATAATCGTCCTCCGGGGCGGTGCCTGTGCCGATCTGCGCCCGGAGATTGAAGGTGTCAAAAAAGCTGTACATCCACACGATGACACTGCCGATGGTCAGCACCTCCAGCGTGGAAACGCCAATTGCAATGAACAGGCAGAACATCGTGATCAGCGAAAGACCGCGCTTCATATAGCCCTGATACATCTGGCCTGCGCCCGGGCAGAAGGCAAAGATAAAGGTCAAAATCCCGTTTTTCATCATGATCGATTCCCTCATTTCCTTTGATCGGTAAGCGGCAGATCTCTGTTGTTCTCTGCCGCCGGGCTGTGGGCCCCGAACAGCAGGTCATTGACCGCCTTTGCAAAAGACGCCTGCGGCTTCGGCTCTTCGTCCTCCACCGGCTGGCCCAGTGTTTCCGGTTTGGCGGGCTGACGGCCATCCTCCACCGGCCGGCCCAGCTGTGCAGGCTCTTCCGCTTGGCTCTGGCTGACCGAAGGCACCCAGCTGTGCAGCTGCTGCCGGAAGTTCAGCAGTTGGCCCACGCTGCCGGAGCGCCACATGGTAAAGGCCAGCACAGCCGCCGCACCGGCCACAGCGGCACGGCCCCATGTGTTCTGCATCAGCCGCACCCAGATGGCGCCCATCACGGCCTTGTGGGCCGAGCGGGGCGGCTCTTGCAGCACATCCGCCGTCAGCAGGGCCGTGTAGCGATCGGTGCACCGGTCGCAATAGGCAAGATGCTCGGCGGCTTCCAAACGGCCCAGTTCATCCAGCTGCCCGGCCCGCAGGGCCTGTAAGCCCTCGTCGGTCAGGCAGCCGTTTTTATCAAACAGTTCCATGTACACACTCCTCTCCGCAGCTCTCACGCTGTAATATCTGCTGCGCCAGCATCTTTTTGGCCCGGTAGATCTGGGCTTCCACCGTCTTGGGCGGGCGGCCGCACAGCCGCGCTGCCTCGGCCATGGTGTGCTGTTCCAGCAGCACCAGACGGCAGGGCGTTCTGTAGGGCTCCCGCAAAGCAAGGATCATTCCGGTCAGTTCTTCCTCGCCCAGTGTATCCAACACCTGCTGTTCCGGCTGGGTGCCGGGCGGCGCGCCTTCCAGCGCCAGCACCTCGTCACCGGGGGTGTTCACCCTGCGTACCCATGCGCTGCGCAGATAATCTTTTGCCTTGTTGGACGCGATGCGCACCAGCCACTGTTTTTCAAACCCGGGCGGGCAGCGGTCAATGGCCCGCCACGCCGCCAGAAAGGTCTCCTGCGTCAGGTCCTGCGCATCGCCTGCATCCGGTACCAGCTGGTGGCAGACCGTGTACACGAGCGACTGGTATTTCTGCACCATCGCGCTGAATTCCAAGGTCGTCAACGATCCACCACCTCCTTTCGGTTTCGTCCCGGTCCGACGAAGTGCAGCCCCTGCGCTGCCCTTCTGCACATTCATACGAAACAGCCGTTCAAAATCCTGCAAAAACTTTTATTTTTATGATACAATAGAAGTAGTATAGCACAAAAGGAGGCATTCGGCCATGGCTGTCAGTACCCGTCAGGCACTTTTGCAGGCACTTTCCTCTGCCGGGGGCAGCTATGTTTCCGGCCAGCAGCTGGCCGAGACCCTCGGCGTGAGCCGCGCTGCGGTGCACAAGGCCGCTGCGGCCCTCACGGCCCAAGGTTACGCGCTGGAAGCTGCGCCCCGCCGGGGCTACCGGCTGGCGGGCGGTGACCCGTTCTGCGCCGAAGCCATCGGGGACTACCCTGCACCCATCTATTTATATGACACGCTGGAAAGCTCCAACCGCACGGCAAAGCTGCTGGCGCTGGATGGTGCACCCCATGGCACACTGGTGCTCACCGCCCACCAGAGCGCCGGACACGGCAGGCTGGGCCGGAGATTTGAAAGCCCGGCAGGCAAGGGCGTTTACTGCTCTGTGCTGCTGCGCCCGGAAATGCCCGCCGCCAATGCCCAGACCGCTACCATCAGCGCCGCAGTGGCGGTCTGCCGTGCCGTGAAAAAGCTCTGCGGGCTGGAGCTTGCCATCAAGTGGGTCAACGACCTGTACTATCAGGGCCGAAAGGTCTGCGGCATCCTGACCGAAGCGGGGACCGACCTGGAGAGCGGACAGCTGGAATGGCTGGTGGTCGGCATCGGGCTGAACCTTACCTCCACCGCCGCCGACTGGCCGGAGGAGCTGGCCCGCAGGGCCGGGAGCCTGTACCCCGGCGGGCCTGCCCCGGTGAGCCGGGCTGCACTGGCCGGGGCCATTGCCCGGGAGCTGCTGGCCCTCTGCCCCGGCTTTGACTGTCTGGATGAGTACCGCGCCCGGTGCTTTGTGCCCGGCCACTGGGTGACGGTGTGCGCCGAGACCGAGACCTACGCCGCCAGAGCACTTGCCATTGACGACGAGGGGCGTCTGGTCATCCGGCGGGAGAATGGCCGGGAGGAAGCCCTGCGCTGCGGCGAGGTGACCACACGGCCTGCACGGACCGAATAAGACGCAAAAAAGCACCCTTTCCTGCCCGGAAAGAGTGCTTTTTATGTTCTGCACTTATGTATCCAGATCCACGGCTTCCAGCACCGTGATGTCCTCTTTTTCAAAGGCGGTGCGGATCATCCCGGCAAGGCCGGGCATTTCGGCCTTGTTCTCGATGCACAAGGTGATGATGCCGTTCAGGCTGGAGGCTTCCACGCCCATGGAGCCGCCATCCGGCGGCACCCAGACGTTGAAGTCTTTGGTGTACCGCTCAAGCTCCGGCGTGGCGGGCAGCAGCGGATTGCCCAGATAGCTGAGCCAGAAATCCGCCGGGACGCCGCTGATGTACTCGCCCATCTGGAACACCCGCTGCTTGATGCGCAAGGGGGCCTTCTGCTGGTCCACCTTGTACACCCAGCTCATCTGCTGGGCCATCTGGCGCAGCTTTTCTTCGGGCTGCAAGGTGCGGAGCACGGCGGCATCCATCTCCGGCACGATGTCCGCAAGGCGGGTGTCATCGTTCAGCTTTACGCCGCTCTGGAAGGAGCACACGCAGTTGTAAAGGGCATCCGGCACGCCCGCTTCCCTGCGGGTATCTGCCGAGTAGGAATACTGGATCTCGTCCTTGCCCAGATAGCTGCGCAGTGCAAGGCTCAGCAGACCTGCCAGCGCCGTAAAGGGCTTGACGCCGTTCTCCACTGCCCGGTCCACAAGGCTCTGCTTGGTCAGCCGCACCCGGGTGCGGCGCATCCTGCCCTCCCATGTCTGCACCACATCCCTCTGCATCGTGTTCTCGGTGGCTGTGGGGGATGGGTATTTTTCCATCATGGCCTCGATGTCATAGGCCGGGCTGCACAGGATGGGCGTGTTTGCAAACGCCGTGCCATAGCGCAGGTTGCAGTACTGTTCCAGAATGCGGGTGAGGAAGGGCGACACCCCGTGGCCGTCCATGAGGAAATGATACCAGTCAAAATAGACGGTGTCCCCCTCACAGCTCACGCTGAACAGATACTCGTTCGTCTCGCCGGGGATATCGCGCTGTGCACTGCCCGGATACACAAGGCAGGGGTTCGGGTTCGGCTCCAGAAAAAAACTCCGCTTTTCCTGCACCAGCCGCACCCGGTAATAGGGCGCAGCAGAAAGTGCGGCATCCAGCGCGCGCTGCAAAAGGGCGGGGTCCACCGCATCTTTCAGTGCAAACTGGTACCGGCACAGGATCTTCTCCCGGCGGAAAAAGTACATCGTTCCCTGAAAGATGTACTCCGTCGAGCGCTGTGACTCATTCATGGACTGTTACCCCACGTTTGCAGCCAGATAATCCACCAGATCGCCCATGGTCACAAAGTTGCGCAGCTCCTTTTCGGGGATGCGCAGGCCAAAGGTCTCCTCAAGATCAGCCACAATGGTGAGGATCTCCATCGAGGAAAGATCAAGATCGTCCATCAGGACGCTGCTCTCGCTCACATCCTCGGGGGACACCTCGGCAACATCTTCAAGAATAGCCAAGATCTGGGAAATGATTTCTGCTCGTTCCATAGAAAATTTTCTTCCTTTCCGTGACGGATGATCGATGCAGGTTTCTGCATCTCTCTTATAATACCCTGATTTGCCCCTGTGTGCAAGGGTTCCGGCAGCAAAGCTCTGTTTTTTTGTCGGAACTTCTGTTTTCAGGATGCCGGTTTCCCGGCATTTTTATGCATCCGGGCACCCGTCACATCACTGGCGCAGCAGCTTGCCTGCACCGTTGCGCGGCAGCGGCTCGGTGCTGAACTCCACTGCGCTCATGCGCTTGTACAGCGGCAGGGTGCGGTTTGCCTCGGTGATAAAGTCCCGCACCTGCTGCTGTTTGTCCTCATCGCAATAGACCACCACGCCGATCTTTTTGCCCATCTCTTTTACAACACATTCCTTCACGGCTTCGCACTTGCCCACGATGCCTTCCAGCTCTTCGGGGCTGATGTTCTCGCCGCTGTCCAGAATGATGAGGTTCTTCTTGCGGCCGATCAGGAAATAGTAGCCGTCCTCGTCCTTGCGGGCCAGATCGCCGGTGTGGAACCAGCCGTCCGCGTCAATGACCTCGGCGGTGGCCTCCGGGTCCTTGTAGTAGCCCAGCATGATGCTGTCGCCGCGCATGCACAGCTCGCCGTCCTCGGCGATCTTGTAGTCCAGATAATCGTTGCCCTGCCCCACGGCGCCGATGTGCTTTGCATCCTGTGCGTAGTTGATGATGCCGTCGCCGCAGGTCTCGGTGCTGCCGTAGGTCTGCACCACGAACATGTTGTTTTTTGCCATATCCAGCATCACCTGCGGGTCGAACATGGCAGAGGAGCAGATGGGCACCCACAGCTCACCCAGACGGTCCTTACGGCCGCGCATCACATCGTGGTGGAGCGAGTTCATGATCACGGGCACCACCGCCATGGCCTGACTGGGCATCCGCTGCATCTCCTTATAGAAGTTGCGGATATCACTGCTGACGTTCAGTGCCCAGCCCGCATGAGCCCACGAGAACAGGCAGATGAACGCACCCAGATGGAACATGGGCAGCACGGTGTACTGGCTCATGACGAGGTTTGGTTCGTGCTTATACTCCATCATGTGCTCGCCGATCTGGGTGTGGGCACGCATCACCGAGAAGAAATTCTTCTCGCTCAGCATGACGCCCTTGCTGCGGCCCGTGGTGCCGGAGGTGAACATCAGGATCATCAGGGCTTCGTGGTCGATGCAGCGGGTCAGCTGCGCAGGCTCATAGCTGCGGAAGCCGTCCATGGGACAGAGGATATCGCCGTAGGCCGCCTTGAGCTGGTCGTTGAAGCCGTAGTCGTCGCCGTCGGTCAGGATGGCGTCCGGCTCCACAAGGCCCAGCTCATAGCTCAGCTCGTCCCAGCTCTTGCGCTGGTTCAGCAGCACCAGCACTGCACCGGCTGCCACCACGCCAAAGGTGTTCACGGCGTACTCGTAGCTGTTTTTGGTGAGCAGGCAGATCTTTTTGCCCTTGATGTCCGGGATGGTGGACTGGAAGTAATTCACCGCCTTGCGGATATCCTGCACATAATCCTTATAAAGGATGGTGGTCACGGCGTCGTTTGCGGTGTCGTAAAAACGGAAGGCCACGTTATCCTTAAAGCGGTCCTCCATGTTGATGGTGATAAGGTCGTAGACGTTATCCAGCACTCTGATCTTGCTCATTGTTCTGTTTCCTCCTGTGTTCAGCGCAGCAGTTTGCCCATGGCGTTGCGGGGCAGCGGCCCGCTGCTGAATTCCACCGCGCTCATGCGCTTATACAGCGGCAGGGTGCGGTTCGTCTGCGTAATGAATGCGCGCACTTCGGGCTGATCCTTCTCTGCACAGTAAACCACAGCGCAGATCTTTTTGCCCTTTTCTTTTACAAGGCATTCCTGCACGGCCGGGCATTTGCCCAGCAGCGTTTCCAGCTCTTCCGGGCTCACGTTCTCGCCGCTGTCCAGAATGATGAGGTTCTTCTTGCGGCCGGTCAGGAACACATAGCCTTCGGCGTCCTGCCGGGCAAGGTCGCCGGTGTGGAACCAGCCGTCCGCGTCAATGACCTCGGCGGTGCTCTCCGGGTCCTTGTAGTAGCCCAGCATCACATCGCCGCCGCGCAGGCAGATCTCGCCGTCCTCCAGCTTGAACTCACAGTGGCCGTCCGGCTTGCCCACAGCACCGATGTGCTCCGGGTCTGTGGCAAAGTTGATCAGTCCGCCGCCGGTGGTCTCGGTGCAGCCATAAAACTGCGAAATGAGGATGCCATTGCGGGTCAGGTCCAGCAGCGTCTGCGGGTCGAACATGGCAGACATGCAGTTCAGCGCCCAGAGCTGGCCCAGCTTTTCCCGCCTGCCGCTCATCAGGTCGTGATGGATGGCTTCCACCAGCACCGGCACCGCAGCCATATCCTGACTTGGCATCCGCTGCAGATCCTTATAAAAGGAGCGCAGGCTGCCCAGATTCTGCGCCCAGCCCATCCATGGCCCGGAGAACAGACAGCCAAAGGCTCCCAGATGGAACATGGGCAGCGCCGTCAGATGGTCCACGATGGGGTCCGGGTCCTGCTTTGCCTCGCAGATATGACGTCCCACGCTGACGTGATGGTGCATGACCGCAAAGAAATTGCGCTCGCACAGCATGACGCCCTTGCTGCGGCCCGTGGTGCCGGAGGTGAACATGAGCACCATCAGCGCCTCGGGGTCGCGGTCGTCGGCAAGCTCTCCGGGCTCACAGGCAGCAAAGCCGTCCATGGACCGCAGGATGCTGCCATAAGCCGCCTGCACTTCGGCATTGCAGCCGTAGTCCTCGCCATCGGTCAGGATGGCGGCAGGCTCCACCAGCTGCAGCTCATAGCTCAGCTCGTCCCAGCTCTTGCGCTGGTTCAGCGGCACCACAACGCCGCCTGCCAGCATGACGCCATAGCAGTTGACGGCGTATGCGTAGCTGTTATTGCTCCACAGGCAGATGCGCTTGCCGCGCAGTTCCGGTATGGTATTTTTAAAATAGCTTACCGCCCGGCGGATATCCTGTGCGCACTCACGGTAGGTTTTGCAGTACACGGTGTCCGCTGCTTCGTCGTACCAGCGGAAGGCTGCACGGTCCGCAAAGCGCTGCTCCATGTTCCGGGAGACCAGCTCATAAAGGTTTTGGGGTTCTGTCCCGTTCATTTCCATTCTCCCTTTTCGGCCGGCCCTTACTGGCGCAGCAGCTTGCCTGCCGCGTTACGGGGCAGCGGCTGTGCGCTGAACTCCGGCACCATGCGCTTGTACAGCGGCAGGCCGCGGTTGACCCCGGTGATGAACTCCTTCACCGCGTCCTGCTTTGCAGAGTCACAGTAGATGAGGGCGCAGATCTTCTTATCTTTTTCCTTCACGATGCACTCCTGAATGTCCGCACAGGGCACCAGAAGCTTCTCCAGCTCCTCGGGGCTCACATTCTCGCCGCTGTCCAGAATGATCACGTTCTTCTTGCGGCCGGTCAGGTACATGTAGCCATCCTCTTCCACCCGGGCAATGTCGCCGGTGTGGAACCAGCCGTCCGCATCCATGACTTCCGCAGTGCCTTCCGGGTCCTTGTAGTAGCCCAGCATGATGGGGTCGCCCCGCATGCAAAGCTCGCCGCCGTCCAGCTTGTATTCACAGCTGAGGTCCACATGGCCCACGCTGGTCAGGTACTTTGCCTCCTGCGAGGAGTTCCATGCACCGTCGCCGCAGGTCTCGGTCAGGCCGTACATCTGGGCCACAAAGAAACCCTTCTCCATCATATCACTCAGAATCTTGGGGTCGAACATGGCAGCGCCGCAGGTCAGCACGCACAGGCCGTTCAGGCGGTCGCGGCGGCCCTTCATCACATCGCTGTAGATGCTCTTCAGCAGCACCGGCACCACTGCCATCACCTCGCTGTGCATGGCACCCAGATCACGGTAGAAATACTTCAGGTTGTTGCACAGGTTGATGGAGTGGCCGGTGATGCTCCACGAAACAAGGCTGGTCATGGCGGAGATGTGGAACATGGGCAGGGCGGACAGGGACGAGAACGCGTCGGTGTCCCAGCCCGTATACTTCTTCACATCGTCAAAGGGGTCCAGAAAAGCCGGCATGGCGCTGAACAGGTTCTTCTGGCTCAGCATGACGCCCTTGCTGCGGCCGGTGGTGCCGGAGGTGAACATGATAAAGGCCAGAGCCGAAAGGTCCTCCACCTCGGTCACATCCCCGGCAGGCTCATAGCCTGCAAAGGCGTCCATAGGCTTCAGGATGCTGCCGTAGGTCTCAGCGAGGGCAGGCTCCCGCTCCGCGAACTCGCCATCCTGCAGGATGCACACCGGCTCGGTGAGGCCCAGCTCGTAGGAGATGGCATCCCAGTCCTTGCCAAGGTTCAGCGGCACAGCCACGGCCCCGGCAATGACCGTGCCATACATGCAGATGACATACTGGTAGCTGTTGCGGGCCAGAATGGCCACACGTTTGCCGCGCACGTCGCCATACTCTGCATGCAGGAACGCCACAAAGCGGCGCAGGTCCTGCGCATACTGTGCGTAGTGCACCTCGGCCACCGCCTGCTTTTCTTCATCATACCAGCGCAGGGCCACACGGTCTGCGATGTTGGTTTCCATATTGCAAAGGGACTGATATAACGATGTGATCATTTTTCTGCCTCCACTTTTCTCATTCGGTCCGGCATACTGTTTCTGCCAGACTTTTCCTGACTGTGCCCAGTATACAATAACCCCTGTGCCAATGCAAGCATTTCGCAACATTTAATTTCCAATATTGGCAACAAAATATTGCGCATCTTATTGACTCCCGATGCAATTTCTACCTTTCGCGGCAAAACGCGCCGCCATTTCCTCCACTTTTTATTGCAAATGGCAACACTTCCCTTGCCGGATGGACAATTCAAAATTGACAGCCTGCACAAAAAGCATTATACTGAATTTATATCCTTATAATTTTGTATTTTTTTGTTGAAAATCTACACATTGCGCGGCAGTCTGCTTTGCGGATCCGGCCCCGCGCTTAGGAAGGACCCTGTTTCATGGAAGGAACAAAGCCCCGTACCGCCAGTTCCATTGGCATGTTCGATATGCTCAAGGGCGCTGGTATGCTTACCATCGTGTTCGCGCATACTGCCGAGCTTTACCCCATGCAGTCGGTCAGCGGCCTTTCGCTGACGGCCTTTTTCCCGTTTATCTACCGCGAAGCACTGATGGCCGCGTTTTTCATTGCCAGCGGCTACGGCTTCCGCAAGCGCTCCATCGGCAAGTGCATCCACCAGCAGCTGAAGAGCCTGCTCAAACCGTACCTGTACACCATGCTGTTCACCTGCGTGCTGCACTTTATCATTCATTATAAGACGTTCCGGTACCTGCCCGGCACCATCGGTGAATCGATCAAAGTGACCGGCGGTTTTCTGCTGGGCCTGCCGCACACAGCGGAGTATTTCGGGCAGGAATTTTTCTCCTGCGGGCCCATGTGGTACCTGCTGGCACTGCTGGTGGGCTGGATCTTACTGGACGTGATCCTGAACATCTTCCCGGAGCGGTACATCCCGTGGGCTGTGGCCGGGTGCGCGGTCCTTGGCTGGGGTGCCAGCCTTGCATGGGCGCTGCCCTTCTGCCTGATCCAAGGCGCTGTTGTGGTGCCTTACCTTTACCTTGGCTTCATTGCCAAAAAGCACCACCTGCTGGACGCAAAACTGCCGCCCAAAGTATTTGCGGGCCTGCTGGCCGCCACAGCCTTCATCGCCGTGGGTGCACTTGCCACCCGCACCACCGACTGCATCTCGCTGGCCGAGTGGTCGCTGGGGCCGCTGAGTATCTTTCTGGACGGTGCCGCCGGGCTTTTGTTCATCCGGCTGTTCCTGCGGCTCAGCCGTGCACATGGCCCCATCGTGCGTTTTCTGGAAGCCGTGGGCCGGCGCTCGCTGCACATCTTCTGCATACATACCGTGGAGCTGATCGCCATCCCATGGTACCTGATGGTGGCAAAGTTTTCGGCACAGCCGGTGCTGGGCATGTGGCTGCAATACGCCATTGCCATGGGGTCCATCTGGCTGGTGTGCGAGCTGTTGCGGGCACGCCGCGCGCTGATCATCCGGTTTTTTCCGGCGCGGCGCAGAACACCGGCGGTGCACTATACGGCCCGCCATTGATGTGTTTTTTCCGGCTGCTGCGGTGCAGCCTATCATAAAAAAGTAAGAGGAGAATCCGGTTATGAACAAGGACGTTCCCGAGACCCTTGCTGCGGTGCAAAGCCGCGCTGCCGATCTGGAGCAGCAGCTCAAGCTATCCGACGAAGGTGTATCCCGGCTGGCCGAGCGGTGTCTGGAGCTGGAACAGCAGGTGCTGAATTATCAGGCAGCCCTCGCAAAGCACGGCAGTGACAACGAGCCTGCCGCTCTCACCCTGCCGCAGCTGTTCTACGATTCCGGCTCCGGCTATTCCCCGCGGGAGTGCCTGACCGTTACCGAGGACGCCTACGATGAGCTGACCCACGAGGTCTCAGCGGTGTTCACCCTGCCCACAGACGCCCGTGCGCTGCGGCTGGACCCCGGCGAGCTGGCCTGCTGCGTGACCGACCTGAGCATCTCGGACGAGCGGCTGGAATGCCGCGCTGTGAACGGCATTCACCTGCAAGAGGACTGCCTGCTGTTTCTGGACGTGGACCCGAACCTGACCGTGCGCAGCACCGTGCCTTTTGCCGCCGGGATGAAGTTTGCCGTCACCTATCATTACTATCCGCTGGGCCGCTTCCAGCACGAGCAGCCCGGCAAGGCCCTGCTGCAAGCGCTGAGCGCCATCAAGCTGCAAGCCGAGGCCGAGCAGAACGATCTGCAAGGCCAGCTGCAAACCTCCCGCGCCGAGATCACCCGGCTGAACAACCAGCTGGCCGCTCTGCAAAACAGCCAGGCTGCTTACGAAAACTCGCTGGAAAACCTGTACGAAAGCAGCAGCTGGCGGCTCACCGCACCGCTGCGTGCCCTGCACCGGCTGTTGCGCCGCAGATCTTGATCGCAGAGGAGTTTTGACATGTACAGCAGTTACAGCACCCTACAGCGTAAGCAGCTGACAAAGCAGGTTTATACCGACACCCAGAGCACCTATCTGCTGGTGTATGCGCCGGGCCGCCATCAGGCATTGGAGCACGCGCTGGAAAACCAGCTGCACCGCAAGTTCCGGCTGGTCACCCAGCTGGAAGGCCAGCTGACCGACGCCGTAGCGGGCGTTTTGCTGGTGAGTGAGGACCTGGAATGCACCTCCACCGCGCTGACCTATTTTGCCGATGCCCTGCGCACCGGCGCCGACCTTGTGGTGTGCGACGCCGCCTTTGGCTTTGACGGCTCCACCGCCCTTTACCTGAGCACCCAGCACATTCCGTGCAGCCGGTGTGCCATGGTATCGCGGCAGCTTCTGGACCGCATCCGCGACGCTGCCCGCGGCAGGGACAGCGTCACCGAGCTTTTGCGCCTTGCCACCGCCATGGCCGGAAACTGCCGCCGCATCCCGCAGGCGCTTTTGCACTTCCGGCGGGAGCTGTGTGCGGACGATGTGTTCTCGGCGGGCGGAAAGCGTGCGCTCATCCTGAGCCACGAGCTCACCATGACCGGTGCGCCTATCGTGCTGGTAAGCGCCGTGCCGGTGCTGCGCAGTATGGGCTTTGAGGTGGTGGTGCTGGGTCCGGCGGACGACGGTTCTCTGCCGCTGTTTCTGGACGCCGGCGCCGCTGTTGTTACCCGCAGCGACTGCGTGATGAGTTCGGCGCTGTGGGGCCTTGCCACCAGTGCCGATTTTGTGCTGGCCAACACCGTGGTGGAAGCCGCCGCCGTGAACACCCTGAACGGCTCTTTTGTGCCGGTGCTGTGGTGGCTGCACGATGCCTTTGCAGGCTACCCGTTCATTGCGCACAAGATCCCCAAAACGCTGGAATCCAATGTGCGTGTGTGTGCCGTGGGCTCCCACGCTACCGCCGCCATGCACTCCGTGCGGCCGGATCTTGACATTGCACAGCTGATCTACGGCCTGCCGGACTACGCACAGGAGAGCTTCCCGCCCTACGATATCAGCTATGCGGGCGGCAGGCCGCTGTTCGTGACCGTGGGTTCTTTTGAGCCGCGCAAAGGTCAGGACATTTTCTGCAATGCCATCCGGCTGTTGAAGCCCGAGGTACGGCAGAAAGCCGCCTTCCTGTTCGTGGGCAAGGCCGCAGACAAGAGCATCAAGTGCACCGTGGACGCCCTTGTGGAGGATTACCCGGACACTGTGTTCTACCGCAAGCGGCTGGAACGCCCTGAGATCAAGTCCCTGATGGACCAGTGCACCTGCGTGGTGTGCGCTTCCCGCGACGACCCCATGCCCACCTTCGTCACCGAGGGGCTGATCTTCGGCAAGCCGTCCATCGTGTCGGAGCACACCGGCACCGCCGGGCTCATCACCGAGGGCGTGGACGGCTTTGTGTACAAGGATGACGATCCGGATCAGCTGGCAAAGGTGCTGGAATACGCCATCCTGCACACCGACCAGCTGGCGGCTATGAAAGCCGACTGCCGGAAGATGTACGAGAAATACTACTCCAATGAAGCCTATGTTGCCACCCTCAAGCGGCTGGTGAATGAGCTGACCACTTGAATGCCCTCTGTTTCACTCCGGGCATTTTCAGCGGAAAATTTATTTTAGATTTGTAACTCCGAAACGACCGCGGTCGTTTCGGAGTTACTTTTTCACAGGGAAGGCCGTAACCATGCCCTGCATTTTCTATATTTCATGCATTTTATCGTCACGGCCCATTTTCGTGAAAATCGAAAGCCAGAAAATCCGCAGATTTTCTGGCTTTCTGAATTTATAAAATAATATTTCCGCTATTATGGCTAGAGCGAAGCGGAAGCCATTCTCAATCTTTTTATCATTCCCTCAAAATTGCACAAGAAAGTTCCCGTTCCGTTCACAAAGAGCAGCCATTGGTGTGTTATACTTTTATCAAACAATTCCGTCTGAAAGGAGCCTGTTTCCCCTATGAGCACCCCTGCCTCCGCCGCACCTTCCCGCAAAAAAACACTGCTCTCGCTGCTGGTGCTTGCCGCACTCACCGGCGTCATTGTGCTGCTGTTCAAAGACCATTGGGCCGAGATCACCGCAGCGCTTGCACAGCTTTCGGTGTGGCAGGTGCTGGCTGTGCTGGCCGTCGGCCTCAGCTATCCGCTGCTGGAGGGGTGTGTCTCCTTTCTCATCGTGCGCAGCCGCCTGCCGGGCTTCACGTTCTGGCAGGCCATTGATAACGCATGGTGCGGCACCTTTGGCAACGTGGTCACGCTGGGTGCGGGCGCCATGCCGGTGCAGGCATGGTATCTGCACCGCTGCGGCCTGCCGGTGGGCCCGTGTGTGGGCCTTATGACCCTGCAATATGTGTTCCACAAATCCACCGTGCTGCTGTACGCCACCGTGATGCTGCTTTTGCAGTACAAATGGCTTGCCGCCAACACCACCGGTGTGATGAACTACCTGCCCATGGCATACGCTGTAGTGGCGGCGGTGATCGTGGTGCTGGTGCTGGTGTGCACTTCGCCGCTGGTGCAGGACCTCGCCCGCTGGCTGATGCGTCTGCTGCCCAAAACCGAAAAATGGCAGCAGCGCCGTGCCGACTGGCAGCAGCAGCTGGACGTGCTGGGCGAGGAGAGCCGCCGCCTGCTGGCGGATAAGCCCCGCTGTGCCAAAATTCTGGCCCTGCAAGCAGTCAAGCTGTTTGGGCTGTTCTGCCTGCCCTACCTGTGCATCCGGTTCATGGGCCTGCCGATGCTCGGCTTCTGGCAGGTACAGCTGCTCACCAGCCTGATGCTGTTCCTCTCCAACGCTCTGCCCAACGTGGCCGGCATGGGCTCCATCGAGACCGCCTTTCTGCTGGTGTTCGGCTGTTTTTTGGAGCGCGGCGAGGTGATGAGCGTGATGATGCTCTACCGCATTGCCAGCTACTACGTGGTGTTCGCCGTCAGCGCCGTGGGCTTCTTCTTTGCCCAGCGGCACGCCGCCGCAATGAGCCCGCCAAAGGAGGCATGACCGCTATGAAAGAAAAAAGCATCCTGTCCCGGTTCGGCATCGTTTTGCTGGTGCTGCTTGCGCTGGTGCTGGTCTTTCCTTCCGCAAAGATCGACCTCGGCAGCAAGATCGCAGCCAGCACGCAGGCCGGTGTGCGGGTGGAGCACACCCAGAATTTTGCCCGCTCCACTGAAATGGACTATCAGGTGCTCTCTTCCACGGATGCAGCCTACCAGCAGGTCAGCGCGCTGCTTTCCGGCGTTGTCTGCGTCAAACGCTTCAACCAGAACTATTCCTCCTACAGCCACGAATATCCGGTGGATTCCGTCACCGTGAGCTATTATGACGATGCCGAAAACAACAACCTGCTGTTCACCGTTTATTCCGACGGCACCGCCATCGTGAACAGCCAGTTCGTAAAGATCAAAACGCCTAAGGGCGGGGCGGAAGAGGTGTACCAAACGCTGGCGGAGATTGTCAGCTGATCCAGACATACGGAAAGACCCGGAGCGACTTGAAATCGTTCTGGGTCTTATTTTTCACATTCTGCCAGCAGCTTGTTGAAAAGCCGCTGTTTTTCTTTGGAGCTCTGTTCGTTCCACAAACGGTACAGCTGTACATCCGTCCAGTCCGCGCGGCCTACAATATAGTCAATACTCACATCGTAGTAATCCGCAAGCGTGATCAGGTGCCGTGTGGGAATCTCCTGCACACCCCGCTCATACTTCGCATACTGCTGCTGGGTCGTATTCAGCAGCGCTCCCGCCTGCTTTTGGGTCAGATCCGCATCCTCTCGTAGGTCACGCAGTCTTGTATAGCACTCCATAAGCCGCCCTCCTTATGGAAACTATAGTCGACATCCGATCAGGTATATTGACTATACACCCGATCAGGTGTATTATGGAGCTAGAATCATCCACCTATTCAAACATTTTGAGGAGGAACACTATGAAAACCATCCGTAGATTTGCCCTTGTACTGCTGTCCATCGCCATGCTTTTCACACTTACTTCCTGCGGCGGAAGTAACGCCAGCGCCGAAAGCCAGCTGACGTCTAAAATCAACGAGAAGCTTTCCGGCACCGAGATTCAGGTCAGCTACGATTCTAAACTGAACGAAAAGCTCGTTGTCTACATCGATGTATATCGCAATTCCGGTGATGAAACTGCTGCGATTAAAGCCGCTGGTATGGATCCCCAGTATTACGCTGCTTATGCTTCCACCTCTAATAGCACCATCAATGACGCTGCAGCTATCATCGCTGGTCAAATCAGTGCTGAAAAGAATACCACCGGTCGTGTCGCCAAAAAAATCGGCTATGCAAGCGCCCAGTTGGTCAACGGTGGCAATGTAATTTTTGCATTGGTTCAGTTTTCCTGATAATCATTCAAATTGATTTTTCCCTCATAAAAACAAAAAACGGGGCACGCAGGTGGTCAAGCTGCATGTCCCGTTTTTGTTTTTCTTTTGCACTTGGTGCGGTACCAATCACACCGAATGCCGCGCATCGAGCCGTGGGAGCAAACAAAAACCACAGCTCACTTGAAAAAAGAGAATGGAATGGAGGAATTGGGGATCACCTGACACAGCTCCGCAGCTCTGCCATGGCGGATCCGGTTTTTCACAGACACTTTTGCAGAAGCATCTGCTTTTCTGGTGCAACGTGGTTAGATTTGCCTAACCTCGTTGCGAGAACAGAATACCATAGCCGGTTAGTCTTGTCAACCCTTATTTTGCGATTTTTTTCGCAAAAGGGGTGCGCCGCCGGGATTTCGGCGCTTTTTCTACATTCTGCCCAAAGAAAACCCCTTGCTTTGGCAGAAAACCCACTTGTTTTCTATTGCATTTTAAAGTGGTTCTTGCTATTATAATAACGCAAGATTTTGTGGGCAGGTTTTCATTTTTGTCTACACCTTGTAGTCGGGGCTGCCGCAGTCGGCAGTTCAAGACCGTTTTGCCCCCAGAAAGCCGCCATACAGAGCGGTTTTTCAAAGGCTCATTAGTTAGAAAACGCTAACTGCGTAATGGAGCAAGGAGGTTCCAATGATCAATTTTGAACAGTGGGAAGGCTTTGAGGGCCGCATCTGGAAAGAAGAAGTCAACGTGCGCGACTTCATCCAGAAGAACTATACCCCGTATGACGGCGACGAGAGTTTTCTGGCCGGCCCCACCGAAGCCACCGACAAGCTGTGGGGTGCCCTGCAAAAGCTGCAAAAGGCCGAGCGCGCCAAGGGCGGCGTGCTGGATATGGAGACCGAAGTCGTCAGCGGCCTGACTGCTTACGGCCCCGGCTATATTGACGAAGCTCTGAAGGATCTGGAGCAGATCGTCGGCTTGCAGACCGACAAGCCCCTGAAGCGCGCCTTCATGCCCTACGGCGGCATCAAGATGGCAGAGCAGGCCTGCACCACCTACGGCTACCAGCCCAGCGAAGAGCTGCACAAGATCTTTACCGACTACACCCGCACCCACAATCAGGCTGTGTTCGACGCCTACACCCCCGAGATGAAGACGGCCCGCCACACCCACATCATCACCGGCCTGCCGGACACCTACGGCCGCGGCCGCATCGTGGGCGACTACCGCCGCGTGGCGCTGTACGGCATCGATGCACTGATCAAGTTCAAGCAGGAGGACTTCGCCAACTGCGGCGACGGCACCATGACCGACGATGTGATCCGCCTGCGCGAGGAGATCGCACGCCAGATCAACGCCCTGAAGGGCATGAAGAAGATGGCCGAGGCCTACGGCTACGACATCTCTCAGCCCGCAAAGAACGCCAAGGAGGCCTGCCAGTGGCTGTACTTCGGCTATCTGGCCGCCATCAAGACCCAGAACGGCGCCGCCATGAGCGTGGGCCGCATCTCCACCTTCCTGGATATCTACATCCAGCGCGATCTGGACAACGGCACCCTGACCGAAACGCAGGCACAGGAGCTCATCGACCACATGGTCATGAAGTTCCGCATGGTCAAGTTTGCCCGCATCCCCAGCTACAACCAGCTGTTCTCCGGCGACCCCGTGTGGGCAACGCTGGAAGTGGGCGGCATCGGCATGGATGGCCGCAGCATGGTCACCAAGAACTGCTACCGCTTCCTGCACACGCTGGAAAACATGGGCCCCGCACCGGAGCCGAACCTGACCGTTCTGTACTCCTCCGCTCTGCCGGAGAGCTTCAAGAAATATGCCGCCAAGGTGTCCATCGATACCAGCTCTGTCCAGTACGAGAACGATGACGTGATGAAGCCCGTGTGGGGCGATGATTACTCCATCTGCTGCTGCGTGTCTGCCACCCAGACCGGCAAGGAGATGCAGTTCTTCGGTGCCCGCGCCAACCTTGCCAAGTGCCTGCTGTACGCCATCAACGGCGGTGTGGACGAGAAGAGCCACGAGCAGTGCGGCCCCAACTATGCCCCCATCACCAGCGAGTACCTGAACTACGACGAGGTGCTGCCCAAGTATGTCCAGATGCTGGACTGGCTGGCTGGCCTGTACGTCAATGTGCTGAACCTGATCCAGTATATGCACGACAAATACTACTACGAGGAAGCCGAGATGGCCCTCATCGACACCGATGTGCGCCGCACCTTTGCCACCGGCATTGCAGGCTTCTCCCACGTCATCGACTCCCTGAGCGCCATCAAGTACGCCAAGGTCAAGGTGGTGCGTGACGAGAGCGGCCTTGCCACCGGCTTTGAGATCGAGGGCGACTTCCCCAAGTACGGCAACGACGACGACCGCGCCGACGAGATCGGCGTGTGGCTGCTGCGCACCTTCCTTGAAATGATCAAGAAGCGCCACACCTACCGCAACTCCGAGGCTACCACCTCCATCCTGACCATCACCTCCAACGTGGTGTACGGCAAGTACACCGGCGCTCTGCCCGATGGCCGTGCCGCATTCACCCCGTTTGCTCCCGGTGCAAACCCCAGCTACGGCGCGGAGCAGAACGGCCTGCTGGCTTCCCTGAACTCGGTGGCAAAGCTGCCCTACCACTGGGCACTGGACGGCATCTCCAACACCCAGACCATCAACCCGGACGCTCTGGGCCACAGCGAAGGCGAGCGGGTGGAGAATCTGGTACAGGTCATGGACGGCTATTTCGATCAGGGTGCACACCACCTGAACGTGAACGTCTTTGGCAAGGAGAAGCTGCTGGACGCCATGGAGCACCCCGAGAAGGAAGAGTACGCCAACTTTACCATCCGCGTCTCCGGCTACGCCGTCAAGTTCATCGACCTGACCCGCGAGCAGCAGATGGACGTTATCTCCCGCACCTGCCATGCAGCCCTGTAACCCTATCGGCTATGTCCACTCGCTGGAATCCTTCGGCTCTGTGGACGGCCCCGGTGTGCGCTTTGTGGTGTTTTTGCAGGGGTGTGCCCTGCGGTGCAAATACTGCCACAACCCGGAAACATGGGCTGCGGAGGGCGGCGAGGAATGGACGGTGGAAAAGCTGTTCCAGCGGGTCTACCGCTACCGCAACTACTGGGGCAAAAAGGGCGGCATCACGGTCAGCGGCGGTGAGCCGCTGCGGCAGATGGAGTTCCTGACGGCATTCTTCGAGCTGGCCCGCTCCAAAGGCGTGCACACGGCTCTGGACACTGCCGGACAGCCCTTCCGGCCCGATGACCCGGTATACCTTGCCGCTTTTGACCGGCTGATGAAATCCACCAGTCTGGTCATTCTCGACCTGAAGGAGATCGACCCGGAACGCCACCGCCAGCTCACCGGCAAAGACAATGCCAACATCCTTGCAATGGCGCGCCGCATCTCGGACCTCGGCATCCCGCTGTGGATCCGGCATGTGCTGGTGCCCGGCCTGACCGACGACGAGGAGGGCCTGCGCAAAACAGCAGACTTTATCCGCAGCCTGAAAACGGTGCAGCGGGTGGAGGTGCTGCCCTACCACACACTGGGTCTGTTCAAGTGGCAGAAGCTGGGCATCCCTTATCCGCTGCCGGACGCCGTGCCGCCCACAGCCCAGCAGGTGAAGCGTGCGGAGGAACTGCTGGAAGTGAGCCGGTATCCCGGGTAAGCTCCTGATTTGCAAAACGACCGTTTCCGGTGTGCAGAATGCGCCGGGAGCGGTCGTTTTTTCTTGACTTCCCTTCTGTACACCGTTATAATGAAAAAAGTAAAAAAGGAGAAACAGCCATGCAGATTTTCAATACGCTGACCCGCCAGAAAGAAGAATTCGTTCCGCAGGTGCCCGGTGAATACCGCATCTACGTCTGCGGCCCTACCGTTTATAACTATATCCACATCGGCAACGCACGCCCGCTGATCGTGTTCGATACCCTGCGCCGCTACCTTGAGTACCGCGGCAACAAGGTGATCTATGTTTCCAACATCACCGACATCGACGATAAGCTCATCAAGAAGGGTCAGGAGGAGGGCACCTCCATGAAGGAGGTCGCTCAGCGCTTTGAAGCCGAGTACCTCAAGGATGCCGCCGGTCTGAACTGCAAAAAGCCCACCGTCCAGCCCCGGGCCACCGAGCATATCCAGCAGATCCTGGACATCGTGAAGGACCTGATCGACTCCGGCCACGCCTACGTTGCCAAGAACGGCGATGTGTATTTCCGGGTGAAGAGCGACCCCGGCTACGGCAAGCTGAGCCACCTGAAGCTGGACGATCTGGAAAGCGGCAACCGCGAACTGCGCAGCCGCATGGACGACGACCTGAAGGAGGACCCCGCCGACTTTGCTGTGTGGAAGGCCGCAAAGCCCGGTGAGCCTGCATGGGAAAGCCCCTACGGCATGGGTCGCCCGGGCTGGCACATCGAGTGCAGTGCCATGAGCCGCACCCATCTGGGCAAGACCATCGACCTGCACTGCGGCGGTCAGGATCTGATCTTCCCTCACCACGAGAACGAGATCGCCCAGAGCGAGTGCGCCAACGGCTGCGAGTTCGCCCGCTACTGGATGCACAACGGCTTCATCAACGTGGACAATCAGAAGATGTCCAAGAGCCTGCACAACTTCTTCACTGTGCGGGACGTGGCGGGCATCTACGGCTACGAGCCTATCCGCTATTTCATGCTGACCGCAGGCTACCGGATGCCGCTGAACTACACCGTGGATCTCATTGAGAGCTGCAAGAACAGCTTGGAGCGCCTGTACACCTGCCGCGAGAATCTGGACTTTGCCCTCACCAAGGCGGAATTCGGCACCGACGAGACCCTAAAGGAAAAGGCTGCGGAGGCAAAGCAGAAATTCTGCACCGCCATGGACGACGACCTGAACACCCCGGATGCACTGGCTGCGGTGTTCGATCTGGTCAAGGAGATCAACACGCTGTCTGCTGCTTCCAGCAAAGCCGCTCTGGAAACTGCCGCCGCCGCATTTGACGAGATCACCGGCGTACTGGGCCTTTTGTACAACCGCAAGAAGGACGAAGTGCCCGCCGAGGTGACTGAGCTGGTGGCTAAGCGCGCCGCCGCCAAGAAGGCCAAGGACTGGGCCACCGCCGACGCCATCCGCGCACAGCTGACCGAGCTGGGCTGGGCGGTCAAGGACACCGCGCAGGGCCCGCAGCTGAGCAAACTGTAACACGTTCTAAAATGCCCTCCGTTTCACTCTGGGCATCGTTAGCGGAATTATTATTTTGAATTTATGACCCGGAAAAATCTGCGGATCTTTCCGGGTTGTTTTTTCACCAGAAAAACAGCTTCTTATAAAGCCGTGCTGTTTTTGCCGCTTTTCTCTTTACATTCCAAACGCAATTTGCCATAATAAAACCAGAAATAACATTACCGGAGGCAGGCACAATGAAGGTCATGGTTTTTGATGTAGGCGGCACCGAGATCAAGTATTCGGTGATGGACGAGCAGCTGCACCGCTTTGACGCCGGTTCGGTACCCACACCGCAGGATACACAAAAGAATTTTCTCGACGCTTTATACGCACTGTATGCACCGTGCCGGAATGAAGTAAGCGGCATCGCCATGGCCCTGCCCGGCTTTGTGGACACCCACACCGGCTACGTTTCCAACGGCGGGGCCCTTTTGTACAACACCGGCACACAGGTGGGCCAGTTGGTGCGCGAAACGTGCGGCTGCCCGGTCACGCTGGAAAACGATGGCAAAGCCGCGGCCATTGCCGAGCTGCGGGCCGGTGCATTGCAGGGCTGCTGCAACGCGGCGGTGTTCATCATCGGCACCGGCGTGGGCGGCGGCATCATTGCCAACGGCCAGCTGGTGCGGGGCGTGCACTTTACCGCCGGGGAGTACAGCTTTGTGAACACCAACGCCGACGAATGGGAGAACGCGGAAAAAACCATGGCCTGCCAGTGCAGCACCAAATACCTGCTCAAGTGGTACCGCGCCCGCAAGGCCCTGCCCGAAGATGCCCCCCTGAATGGCAAATCGTTTTTTGATGCCGCCAACGCCGCCGAGCCGGAAGCACTGGAAGTGCTGGAACATTTCTGCAAAATGGTGGCCGTGCAAATTTACAATCTCACAGTCCTGCTGGACGTGGAAAAGGTGGCCATTGGCGGCGGCATCAGCAAGCAGCCGCTGCTGCTGGACACCCTGCGCCGGGTATACGACGGCCTGTTTGCGTCCCGGGAAAATTTGCCCTACATGATCGGTCTGCCGCACTGCGAGATCGTGCCCTGCCATTTCAGCAGCGAAGCCAATCAGGTGGGCGCACTGTATACGTATCTGCAAACCGTGAACATCTGAAAATACAAAAAAGCCGCTGCACGTTCTTTCTCCGTGCAGCGGCTCGTTTTTTATGACGGTGTTTTTACTTATTGGTCAGCCGGTTGAAGTGCGGCTTTTCGTCCTCTTCCTTTTTGGGTTCCGGCTTTTCCGCCGGGGTCAGGCGCACTTCGGTCACGCGGCGCTTTGCGGTGCGGGTCACGACACCGTCGTACTCACCCAGCGTAAAGCGGTCGCCCACCTTGGGCAGATGGCAGGTCTTTTCCTGCACCAGACCGTTCACCGTATTGGAGTCGATGTCGTCGTCCTCCGGCAGGCCAAGCGTTTCGTACAGGTCATCCACGCTGGCACTGCCCAGCACGATCCAGCTGCCGTCCGACTGCTTGCGGAAGTCCTCGGTCACTTCATCGTGCTCATCCCAGATCTCGCCCACCAGCTCTTCCAGAATGTCCTCCAGCGTAATGATGCCCTCGGTGCCGCCGTACTCATCCACCACCACAGCCATGTGATGATGCTGTTCGCGCAGGGTGCGCAGCAGCTGGGAGATCTGGGTGGAACCGGTGGTGTAAAGGGTGGGCTTTACAAGGTCCTCAAGGGTGGTATCCTTGCGCAGACGGCCAAGGTAAAAGTCCTTTTCATGTACCACACCAATGATGTTGTCAACGGTGCCGTGGTAGACGGGCAGACGGGAATATCCCGATTCCGCAAAGGTCTGAGCCAGCTCTTCCAGCGGAGTATCATCCTCCACCGCGATCACATCCACGCGGGGCGTCAGGATCTCCTCCACTTCCACATCGTCGAACTCAATGGCGCTGCGGATCAGCTGGCTTTCCCGGTCGGTCAGCTCGCCGTCGTTCTCCGCCTCGCTCACCATGGTCATCAGTTCGCCCTCAGTGATGGTGTCCTCTTCGCTGCTGCGGATGAAACGGCCCAGCAGGCGCTTCCATTGGCTGAACAGCCATGTCAGCGGGGTGAACAGGGTCATGAGCAGGTTCAGCACCGGCGACACCGCCGTAGCCACCGTTTCCGGCATCTCCTTGGCAAGGCTCTTGGGCGTCACCTCGCCAAAGATCAGCACCACCACGGTCAGCGCGATGGTGGATACCGTTGCGCCCCGCTCCGGGTCCAGCAGGCGGGTGAACAGCACTGTACCAATGGATGCTGCGGCAATGTTGACGATATTGTTGCCGATGAGGATGGTGGAGAGCAGCTTATCGTACTTTTCGGCCATTGCCAGCACGCGGGCTGCTGCTGAATCGCCGTCCTCAGCACGGCTTTTCAGGCGGATCTGATTCAGGGAAGAAAATGCGGTCTCGGAGGCGGAGAAAAAGGCGGAGAATGCCACCAGAATCACCAGCGCCGCCAAAAGCGTAATACTGCCATCGTCCATAAAAAGGGAAATCACACTCAACTTTCTGTTATTTATTAAAGAACAGGCTCCCTCGGTCTGCTTCGCAGACAGCTTCCTCTAGGAGGGAGCCTTGCCGCACGATGACGGAAGGAGTTCTTTCCGTATACAAAAATGTGCTCCCCATCGTTGCCATTCCGCGATGAAAAGCACATCAATGTTATTTGTTATAATATCATATTCTGTGCCCCTGTGCAAGCGCCGCGCCTGCTGACAGGGTACAAAATGTGTAAAATATCAGCGTATCAACGCAGCACAAGCGTGCCGTTCTGGCAGTCCACTGTGAGGGTATTGCCCTCGGTGTAGCTGCCCTGAATGATGGCCTTGGCGATCAGGGTCTCCACGCGGCTCTGGATGAACCGCTTGATGGGACGTGCGCCGTACACGCTGTCGTAGGCAGAATCAATGATAAAGTCCTTGGCAGCGGTGGTCACGTCCAGCTTGAGGTGCTTGCCCTCGTCCATGCGCTTGCGCAGGTCTTCCAGCTGCAAGTCCACGATCTTACGGGTCTCGTCCTTGGTCAGGCTCTTGTAGTACACGATCTCGTCCAGACGGTTGAGGAATTCCGGACGGAACTTGGATCTCAGCAGCAGATCGATCTGCTTGCGGGCGTCCTCGCTCAGCTCGTTGGAGCCGTTTGCGCGGCGCTGTTCCAGATCGTTCAGGATGATGTCACTGCCAAGGTTTGAGGTGAGGATGATCACCGTGTTCTTGAAGTCCACGGTGCGGCCCTGACTGTCGGTGATCCGTCCATCGTCCAGCACCTGCAACAGAATGTTGAATACGTCCGGATGGGCTTTTTCCACCTCATCGAACAGCACCACGCTGTAGGGCTTGCGGCGCACAGCCTCGGTCAGCTGGCCGCCCTCTTCGTAACCGACGTATCCCGGAGGCGCGCCGATCAGACGGCTGACGCTGAACTTCTCCATATACTCGGTCATATCGATCCGCACCATGTTGCGCTCGTCGTCAAACAGTGCCTGTGCCAGTGCCTTGGCCAGCTCGGTCTTGCCCACGCCGGTGGGGCCGAGGAACAGGAAGCTGCCGATGGGGCGGTTGGGGTTGGCGATACCGGCGCGGCTGCGCAGGATGGCCTCGCTCACCTTGGTCACAGCCTCGTCCTGACCGATGACCCGCTGGTGCAGCACATCGTCCAGATGCAGCAGCTTCTCGCGCTCACCTTCCACCAGCTTCTCCACCGGGATGCCGGTCCAGCGGGCCACGATGCGGGCGATCTCCTCATCGGTCACGCGGTCACGCAGCAGGCTGTCCTCCTTCTTGGCGGCGGCGATCTTCTCTTCCTCTTCCAGCTGTTTCTGCAGCTGAGGCAGCTTGCCGTATTTCAGCTCGGCAGCCTTGTTCAGGTCGTACTCACGCTGAGCCTTTTCAATGTCGGCATTGGTCTGCTCGATCTGCTCACGCAGGGATTGCACCTTGCCGATGGCGTTCTTCTCGTTCTCCCACTTTGCCTTCATGCTGCGGAACTTGTCCTGCAGCTCGGCCAGCTCCTTTTCCAGATCCTTCAGGCGGCTCTGGCTCAGGGCATCGGTCTCCTTTTTCAGGCTCACCTGCTCGATCTGCAGCTGGGTGATGCGGTGGGCCAGATCGTCCATCTCGCTGGGCATGCTGTCCATCTCGGTCTTGATCATGGCGCAGGCTTCATCCACAAGGTCGATGGCCTTATCCGGCAGGAAACGATCCGTGATATAGCGGTCGGACAGGGTGGCAGCGGCGATCAGGGCGCTGTCGTTGATCTTCACGCCGTGGAACACCTCGTAGCGTTCCTTCAGGCCGCGCAGGATGGAGATGGTATCCTCCACGGTGGGTTCATCCACCTGTACCGGCTGGAAGCGGCGCTCCAGAGCGGGGTCTTTCTCGATATACTGGCGGTACTCGTCCAGCGTGGTGGCACCGATGCAGTGCAGCTCGCCCCGGGCCAGCATGGGCTTGAGCAGGTTGCCTGCGTCCATGGCGCCATCGGTCTTACCGGCACCCACGATGGTGTGCAGCTCATCGATGAAGAGGATGATCTTGCCCTCGCTCTTCTTCACCTCGTTCAGCACGCTCTTCAAGCGCTCCTCGAACTCGCCGCGGTACTTTGCACCGGCCACCAGAGCACCCATGTCCAGACTGAACACGATGCGGTCTTTCAGGTTTTCGGGCACATCGCCGCGCACGATACGCTGTGCAAGGCCCTCGGCAATGGCGGTCTTGCCAACGCCGGGCTCACCGATCAGGCAGGGGTTGTTCTTGGTCTTACGGGACAGGATGCGGATCACATTGCGGATCTCCTGATCGCGGCCAATGACGGGGTCCAGCTTCTGCTTGCGGGCCAGCGCCACCAGATCCTGCCCGTATTTTTGCAGGGCATTGTAGGTGTCCTCGGGGTTATCGTTGGTCACACGCTGGTTGCCGCGCACCGCCGTAAGCTGCTGTAAGAACTTGTCTTTGGTAATGCTGAACGTGCGGAACAGCTCAGTGGTGTTCTGGTCCGGCTCATCCAGCAGGCCCAGAAACACATGCTCCACGCTGATATAATCGTCCTTCATGGCCTTGGCTTCGCGGGCCGCGGCGCTCAGCACCTTATCGGCGGCCTGCGAGATATAGACCTTATCCGGGTCACGGCCAGAACCGGATACACGCGGCAGTGCCGAGAGCTTTTCGGCCACCGCAGCGGCAAAGCTGCCGGGGTCCACATTGAGTTTTTGCAGCAGCTGCGGGATCAGCCCCTGCTCCTGTGCAGCAAGCGCGTGCAGCAGGTGTTCGGGCTCCAGCTGGTTATGCTGGTACTCCACGGCCAGCTGCTGGGCCGCCTGCAACGCTTCGATGGTCTTTTGGGTATATTGATTGGTATTCATAAAGTCAAGCCTCCATTCATACCGGAAGGTTCATTTAGCGGACACGACAGCCGTTTGCTAAAAGCCCGGCGCAGAGATGCTGCCGAACGGGAAACAGCGGCTATTCTTCAGTTGTTTCACGGTTTCAAGCACCTCCTGCTGAACTGGTTTTGTTTGTTTTAGCACTCTATCTGTTCGACTGCTAAAACTATACTCCTGTTTTCCCACTTTGTCAATAGGGTTCATAAAAAGTTTGCAAATCACAGTTTTTCCAACAAAAAAGCACCACACAGCTTTTCAGCCGTGTAGTGCATCCCTGCAATTTGTCGAATGATATGCTACTCTATACTTGCTGCTTCTGTAAGCAGCAAGGCACTGCATACAACGGCAGGCGGTTCAGCCCTCGCTTCCGAAAGGAGGTGAGAGTCATGCCTATTACTTTTACGTTCCATCTGCTTGGGCTTACGTTCACGCTGCGGATCACAAAAGGTAAAAGATGAACCGCCACCCTGGCCGGTGACGGTTCGTTTTAGAATCCTAAACCTAAAGGGCTGACCGCTTGTCGCAGTGCCTTTTCTATTTGTAGTATAGTTACTTTTTATGGATTTGTCAAGGCTTTACGTTCAGCCCTGCTTTTTCCAGCGGCGCATCACGCCCATGCCCAGCGCATAGGGGCCGGTGTGCACGGCAATGGTGCAGCCGATCTGCAAAAGCCCCACTTCGCACTGTGCGCCGGGGTACTTGGCGCGCAGGGCCGCGCGGGTCTGCATCCACAGACGCTTGCCCTCGTCGGCGTCAAAGCCATAGCCCACCGTGATGCGGTAGTCGTCCGGCGTGCCGCCGTGGGCTTCCAAATAGTTCATCAACTGGTCCAGCGCCTTTTCAAAGCTCTTCTGGCGGCCGCGTGCCACGCCGCCGGAGAAGATCTCGCCTTCCTTGAACAGGATCATCGGCTTGATGCCCAGCATGTTGGCCGCACGGCCCGTCACCTTGCCAATGCGTCCGCCCTTGATCAGGTAATCCAGATTGCCCACCGTGAAGAAGATCTGGTTGGTCACTTTTTCGGCTTCCAGCCAAGTAACGGTCTCGTCCAGCGTGCAGCCTGCGTCCCGCATGGCCACGGCGTTTTCCACCATGGTGGACTCGGTAACGGTAGCCGCCGCACTGTCGATGACCTCAATGCGGGCATCGGGGTAATCTTCCAGCACCAGATCCCGGGCATTGCGGGCACTGCCCACGCAGCCGCTCATCTTGCCGGTGAACACCAGACACAGCACGTCACGCCCGGCAGCGGCATGGGCACGGAACGCCTGCTCAAAGTCCTCAATGGAAGCAAGGCTGGTCTTGGGGTAAGCCGAGGGATTATCCACCATGAATTGGTAGAAGTCCCGCACGGCGATCTCTTTGCCTTCCTTGCGGTAGTGCTCGCCGTCCAGCGAGACGTAGAAGGGCACGACCTCAATTCGGAGCTGTTCGGCAGTTTCCGGCGTCAGGTCGCATGCGCTGTCGGTAATGATATCAAACATCTGTGACGCTTCCTTTTCTGTGTCATTCAGGAGCTTTGCAGGGGATCAGACGTGGTGGATGTAAGCCTCACGCTCGGCACCCACCGAGATATAGGTGATCTTGCAGCCGACGGCCTTTTCCAGATATTCCACGTAGTCGCGTGCTTCCTTGGGCAGGTCCTCCCACTTGCGGGCTGCGGTGATATCGCAGTGCCAGCCGGGCAGGTACTCCACCACGGGCTGTGCGGTATCCAGAGCTTCACCCATGGGGAAGCGGGTGGTGGTGCTGCCGTCGGTCAGCTTATAAGCGGTGACCATGGGGATCTTTTCCATGTAGTCCAGCACGTCCAGCAGGGTCAGGGCAACTTCATCGCAGCCCTGGCAGAACACGCCGTAGCGGCTTGCCACCAGATCGATGGGGCCCACGCGGCGGGGACGGCCGGTGGCGGCGCCATACTCGTGGCCAGCCTCACGCAGGTCGTGCTTTTCTTCCTCGGTCATTGCCAGCTCGGCAGTGAAGGGGCCGTCACCCACGCAGGAGGAGTAAGCCTT
Organism: uncultured Faecalibacterium sp.; assembly: GCA_934511465.1. Classification (GTDB taxonomy): domain Bacteria; phylum Bacillota; class Clostridia; order Oscillospirales; family Ruminococcaceae; genus Faecalibacterium. The sequence goes on from CAKSWG010000009.1 coordinate 60,550, forward strand.
CATGACGCCGATGGAGTTGTGCAGCTTGTGGCCCGGGATGCCTGCACCGATGGGGGCGTAGGCACCGATCACGTTGGAAGAGGTGGTGTAGGGGTAGATGCCAAAGTCGATGTCGCGCAGAGCACCCAGCTGTGCCTCAAACAGCACCTTCTTGCCGGCGGCATCTGCATCGGCCAGATACTGGCCCACATCGCAGATGTAGTCCTTGAAGATGGCGGCATACTTTTCGAGCCATGCCCACATCTCGTCCACGCTGATGGGGGCGGCGCCATAGCTGCCCTCCATCACCAGATTCTTGGAGTCCACCATGGTGACAAGACGCTTCTTCACGGCGTCATCCAGATGCAGCAGGTCGCCCATGCGCAGGGTCTTTTTCATGTATTTGTCGCCGTAAGCGTAGGCGATGCCGCGCTTGGTGGAACCGAACTGTGCGCCGGTCTTGGACAGGCGTGCTTCTTCCAGACCGTCCTGCTCCACATGGTAGGGCATGGTGATGGTTGCACGGTCAGAAATTTTCAGGTTCTTGGGGCTGATCTCAATGCCCTGCTCCCGCAGCTTGTTGATCTCGCCGTCCAGATGATGCGGGTCAATGACCATACCGTTGCCCATGACGCAGACCACGTTCGGACGCAGGATGCCGGAGGGCAGCAGATTCAGCACGAACTTGCCGCGCTCGTTCTTCACCGTGTGACCGGCGTTGTTGCCGCCCTGATAACGTGCAACGATGTCATACTCTTGGCTGATGAGGTCGACCATGCGGCCCTTGCCCTCATCGCCCCAGTTGATACCCGTAATTGCAGTAAGCATAATAAATGACCTCTTTATCCTTTTTTCAAAAGACAGCCTTTTCCGTGCACCTTGCCCGGGATACGCCACCTTGGGAAAACACACCGGCAGGCATACATAAAGCACATACCAATGCAAGTATAGTATAGCACAGTTTGCCGCACAAAAAAAGAGGGAAGCGCGGCTTTGGGCTGCGGTTTTCTCCAAATTTACAGTGCAGGTTTTGCGGGTTCAGCTGCGGGGCTTCTTTGCATCGGTGCGGCGGGTCACTTTGTGGATGGTGCCGTCCGGCTCCTGAATGGAGGTGTTGGCCAGCTGCGCGCGCAGGCTTGCCTTCATATCATCGATGTATTCGCGGCGCAGTGCCTGCTGCTCTGCCTTTTCCGCTTCGGTCAGGCCGATGGTCTTGCTCTTTTTTGCCAGCTCGTTGATGCGGGCGATCTTTTCCTGTGTCATGGGGCCTCCTGTATTTTCAATCAGATCGTGCTATAATAGTGAAAAGCGATTTCTTCTGCAAAAGCAGTATAACAAAGGATGATCAAAATGGCAACTCAACTCAACTACGCCCAGCAGATGGATGCTGTGCTCAAAACTCTGGACGGCACCCGGCCGCGCCTTTTGCTGCACGCCTGCTGCGGGCCCTGCTCCAGCGCCGTGCTGGAACAGCTGTGCCAGTATTTTAAGATCACGGTGCTTTACTATAACCCCAACACATGGCCGGCCGAAGAATACCACCGCCGCGGTGAAGAGCTTGAAAAGTTTGTTGACGCCGCCCACCCGCTGGGTGTAGCCGTGATCGAGGACCACTACGACCCGCAGGAGTTCTACTCTGCCGTCACCGGCCTTGAAAACGAGCCGGAGCGCGGCAGCCGCTGTACGGTCTGCTACCGGCTGCGGATGCGCCGGGCCGCGCAGTACGCGAAGGAAAACGGCTTCGACTGGTTCACCACCACGCTGTCCATCAGCCCCCACAAGGACGCCAAGCGCATCAACGCCATTGGGCAGGAGCTGGAAGCGGAATTCGGGGTCAAGCATCTGCCCTCGGACTTCAAAAAGCACAACGGCTACCTGCGCAGTTTGCAGCTGTCGGAGGAATACGGCCTGTACCGGCAGGATTACTGCGGCTGCGAGTTCAGCGCAAAAGCAAGAGGGATCGTAAAGTAATCACTCCTCCGGCAGTTTCGCCACCAGCAGGGTGAACACGATCAGACCCACGCAGGGCACGATGTTGGAGGCCATACCGGCGGCAAGGCCCGCCTTTTCGGCCACGATGCCAATGATCCACGGCATCAGGATGGCACCGCTGGACGCCGCCGGCAGCATGATGCCCATGCTGGTAACGCTGGTCATGCGGCCCGCGCTGGCAACGGCGGTGGGGTTCAGGCCCGCCATGGAGAAGGCGAACGCAAACAGCAGCACGATGGCCATGCCCTGCGTATTAGCCCGCACCAGCAGCACATAAAAGAAGGTGCACAGCACGCTCATGCCCACCATGGCCTTGCGCGGGTTCTTGAACGGGAACACGAATGCGATCAGCAGGCGGGCCACCAGCGTTGCACCCCACATCACGGTGACGGTGTAGGCCGCCAGCGCGCCGGAAATGATGCCGCTGCCCTTGAAATAGGTCACCATCCAGCCGTTGACGCTCTGTTCCGCAGCGTTCTGGCAGAACAAAAGGCCGGTCAGCAGCCAGAAGCGCGGCGCGTGCAGAAAGCTCCAGTCGATCACTTCTTTGGTCTTGACGGTCTTGGCTTTGCCGCCGCCCAGCGGGGTGAATGCATACACCAGCCACAGCACAAGGCCCAGTGCCGCCAGCAGGAACACCGCCAGCGCGGTGCTCACCTTGGCCGCCGCTGCAATAAGGAAGGGGCACAGCAGTGCACCGCATGCATAGCAGCTGTGCATCAGGTTCATGCCCCGGGTGCGGCTGGCAGAGTTGTCGCTGACCAGAATGGTGCAGGTGTTCATGGCGCTGCCCTTGGCAATGCCCACCAGAAAAAACGCCAGCGCCAGCACCGCCACAGCACCGGTCAGGCCCATCAGGCTATAGCCCACCGCGTAGCCGATGGTCAGCAGCAGCACGCTGCGTTTCATGCCCAGCGCGCCGGGCAGCAAACCCACCAGAAACCCGGCGATCAGGTTGCCGATGCTCATGAGCGAGAGCAGGGTGCCGGTCATGCCGTAGGCGAAACCGTATTCTTCCTGCAAAAGGCTGACCACAACACCTGCACTGATGGCGCAGATGCCGCTGAAAAAGAAGGTCAGAAAGCCCGCATTGCGCAGGCGTGCAGACTGTTGTTCCATGATGTTCCCCTTTTTTCCAAAAATATCCTCTTTTTATTATATCAATTCCCATCTTTTATGCAACAGAAACCTCAAACTCAGGGCTCTGCTTCTGCCTGAAAAAGGTCCCCGGCATCTCTTATGGATACCGGGGACCTTTTTCAGGGTTTGTCTTTAAAATCGGTTGAAGTGTACTCTTCTGCTTTCCAGCAAGCTGCATATACTTCAGTCGCATAGTTCTTTATAGGAGAAATCCTACTGCCGAATTTCTCCTTGACCCATTTCTGCAAAGCCAAAGGAGTGCGCCTCATCTTTTCCAGAAATTCGATTTTGCCACCGGGAAGGAAGCGGCGACCACCAGATAAGAAAGCCACACAAACACCCCCAGCAAAATGCTATAGTACCCCGCATGTTCTGCGCCGCTCCAAACAAAGCCAAGCACAATGCATACAGTGGATGCTATCGCCACGATCCATTCCACACACCCGAACCATTTCTTGGTCCTCTGCATTTCATACAAGGCATTGAAATGCAGTTTGGGGTTGTTATAATGTTTCTTTTCAAAATAATCGGTCTTTTGGGCGACGCTGCTTTTCCATGGCACCAGAGCCACAAATATGCCATAGCAGTACAGTGCCAGCATCGAGAAAAGGAACGTCCCGCTCTTCCACGGCATTCCAGTCGCCAGCGCGCCAACCGCAAAGCGCAGCGGATACCCAAAACCAACTGCAAACACGATCCAGAACAGATTCCAGCGCGCTTCTTTCTGTGATTTATCCGGTTCACTTCGGTTCCATACCGGGACCCAGCCGCTCCGGAATTTTTCGTATGCGGCAGTTATTCCGGCCAGAACCGCCACGCAGCCCCACAACCAGACCGTTTGGGTCCTCTGGCAGAAAACGCCAGTCAGAGTAAGCCCAAGCACAACTTTCAGCACTGCCGTCAAAATATCCACACGCAGGATCTTTTCGATCTTCTCCTCTGAGCCTTCCAGAATTCCCGGGATCGGTGTTTTCCCGCTTTCAGCGTCCTGCTTCAAGCCAAGGCAATCGTTGGCCTGATAGCGTGCCTGATAAAGTAGAACATCGAAGATAAACATCACGGCCAAAAGCCGCGGCAGTCCGGAACGCAGTGTGTTCCAAAATGCGCCCGGCGCGCTCTGATACAGCGTCCACAGGGCATAACCCACCGCGATCAGGAATGGCTTTTGCGGGTCTTTGGTTTTGGGGTAAAGCAGGTACAGCAGCAGACGCGGCGTGCACCATGCTGCTGTTCGTTTGGTGCGATTGTCGTCTGCTCTTTTCTTTTCCTCTGCACGCTGCTTACGCCGCTCGCGCGCCATTTTCAAAAACAATTCCGATTCTTTTCCAGCGCGGACCGAGCTCACAATAAACGTTGCCAGCGTGATCAGCGCCATCAGAAGCGGGACCGCCAGCAAAAGCCAGTCAACCAGTTTCTTCGAGCCCAGCATACCAAACAGGCACAGTGTGGTACCCACGCAAAAAAGACTTGCACCAACGGTAGCCACCGTATAGCACACAAAATACATCTTGCCGTTCAAGCCGCCTACATGCTTGACATTTCGGCTGACGAGTGCGCCCCTGTAGGAGAACCAGTGGACAAATGCATCGTCCGGGTCTTCTGCATTTTCTGCCGGAACAAGCCGGTGCAGCCGATCCTCAATATCGCGGACATAATGGTACCGCATGACGCCCGCAATGCCCAGCGTGATCACATAGGCGAATGCCGTGCAGAAAATGATATTGCTCAGCACAAAGCTGATTCGGATGATGTCTGCACATTTCGTTTCAGTCAAAAAATTGGCCGTTAAAATCGCGCCCAGAACAGCACCCGCCGTGGAAATGACCGCAATGGTCTGGTTTTCCATCTGTCTTTCGTCCTCGCGGCAGTCGCTCAGTTCCTGAAGCAGTTCGCTCACCATGGTCTCATCCGCGCTGTTGATTTTCTGATCTTCCGCAGCCATTTTATCCACCCCGCTTACAAACCGCGTGCCTTGCTTTTTTCTTAAAAAGAATAGCATTTTCAACCGATTCCAGCAATAATTTGACGCTTTTTGAGGAGTGTAAAACAGTCCGTATTCTGCGCAAGCAAAAAGGGGCTGTTGCAAAATAAAAATACGATAGCACTTTGCACAAAGAAATAGCGCAAAATCAGAAACCCGGAACCCTTTTGAGCCATTTTGGCCACGAAAAGGTTCCGGGTTTTGTGCATTGTTTTTTTCAGGAAGCTATTTTGCAACAGCCCCTTTGGTTTTTACAGTTTACTCTGCCTTGGTCTCAGGCTTTGCCTCAGCCTTGGCTTCCGGCTTTGCTGCGGGTGCAGCAGGAGCCGGAGCAGCGGCGGGTTTTGCAGCTGCGGGTGCAGCGGGCTTCACCACCGGCTTCGGAGGATTGGGGTCGTCCTTCAGCGGGAAGAGGATGATGTGCTTGGGGCACTTCTGGGCGCACATGCCGCAGCCCTTGCACTTGTCGTAGTCGATGCGGGCCACGCCGTCCACCACGTGGATGGCGTCGAACTTACAGGTGCGCTCGCACATACCGCAGGCAATGCAGGAGGTGGTGCAGGCCTTCATGGCCACAGGGCCCTTGTCCTTGTTGGAGCACATGACCACCGGCTTGCGCGGGCCGCCCACATCGATCATAATGACCTGCTTGGGGCAGATGTTTGCGCAGGCACCGCAGCCGGTGCACTTGTCCTTGTCCACCTTGGC
>CAKSWG010000010.1 GCA_934511465.1 uncultured Faecalibacterium sp.
CATATCCCCATGACCATGGAGGACTGGGCCAAGCGGCTGGACATCTATTTGCAGGCAGATGATCTGGAAGTGCTGAAGGATGCGGGCAAAATCTCGGCGCAGCTTGCAAGGATGCACGCAGAAACGGAGTTTGAAAAGTACCGTGTGGTGCAGGATCGGCTGTACCAGAGCGATTTTGACAGGTATTTGGAAGAATCTGGAAACACCTGAGAGGGTAGAGAGGGCATAGATATGAGTTGGGAAGAAATGTCGAGAAAGCGCATTAAATGCCCCTGTGGAAGAGGAACGATTTCGCAAGCTAGTTATATGGATGACTGGAATCGGTGGGAAGATGGCCCGATTGAGGTTGAGTGCGATTTTTGTAGGGCAAATTATGATGTTGAAGGAGAACATCATAATGGAATGCTAATGTCTGATGGAACAGGAACAATCTATTATCTTACGCCCAAAGGTTATCCGCATTATAGTGGAATAAGGGTGGAAGATGTTTACCCGGAAAGTTACAGATTATATGATATTCCATTTGAAGAATATCTAATAAAAAACTATACATTTCGGGATTTGAATTTTTCTTATGCAGAAATGAAAAGAGTAGGAGCGGTGTCTCGATTAAATGGAGTGAGTCATAGAATTTGTAACGACCATCGAAGAAAGTTTGACTCGGCAAAGATAAAAGACATCATTCCTAAAATACAATGGGCAATTAGAAACTATGCAAGATACCCGGACAATAGAGAGAACAGGGATATAGTTGCTGCAAAAGAAAGAATGGAATATCAGGAGTATTTTGCTGAAAAGAGAAAGCATCAGATTAGAATTGATATATAAGGAGAATGTATAAGGTGTCTAAGTTAGATGAACTGCTCCGGGAGCTTTGCCCGGATGGTGTGGAATACAAGAAACTGGGTGAAATTGCAACAATTTCTCGTGGAGGAAACTTTCAGAAGAAGGATTTTCTTACAGAGGGCGTGCCATGCATCCATTATGGCCAGATTTATACAAAATATGGCCTGTTCACGGATAAGACATTTACCTTTATAAGTGAAGAATGTGCGAAAAAGCAGAAGATGGCACAGCCTAATGATATTGTCATGGCAGTTACAAGCGAAAATATTGAAGATGTTTGTAAATGCCTTGCATGGCTGGGTGATGAGCCTGTGGCAGTCAGTGGACATTCGGCGATTATTCATCACAATCAGAATGCCAAATATCTAGTTTACTACTTCCATTCGCAGATGTTTTTTGCACAAAAGCGCAAGCTGGCGCATGGAACAAAGGTTATCGAAGTGACACCGGATGCGTTGGTGGACATTGCTTTGCCGGTTCCTCCTATTGAAATTCAGTGTGAAATTGTCCGCATTTTAGACAATTTCACAAATCTTACAGCGGAGCTTACAGCGGAGCTTACAGCGGAGCTTACAGCCAGAAAGACACAGTATGGTTTTTATCGAGAAAAATTACTGGATAAGACTAAGATAAGTGCAACTATGACTAAAGTTGCTGACCTTGGAAAGTGGTCTGGCGGAAAAACTCCCTCGATGGCTGAAAAGAAATATTGGGAGAGTGGCACGATTCCGTGGGTATCTTCAAAAGATGTTAAGCAGCCGATTTTGTCAGATACGATTGACCATATCACGAATGCAGCGGTTGATGAAGCATCGATGACGGTATATCCGGCTGGAAGTGTGGCAATCGTTACACGTTCTGGAATTTTGCGACATACGTTCCCGGTTACTTATATTCCGTTTGAAACGACGGTAAATCAGGACATTAAAATTCTGGTGACAAAAGAAGGGATATCTTCTCGATATGTTTCCCATGCGTTGCAAGCCTATGGAGAGAACATTCGCAGAACGACCAAGAAACAGGGCGGGACAGTTGATTCTCTTGATTTTCAGAAAGTTTTGGCCTATAAAATTCCCGTTCCACCCCTTGATATCCAAAACCGCATTGTGAATGTACTGGACAACTTTGAGAAAATCTGTTCTGACCTCAATATTGGCTTACCTGCTGAAATTGAAGCCCGGCAGAAGCAGTACGAGTATTACCGAGATAAGCTCTTGACATTTGCAGAAAATGGTAACACAATTTTGAGCAGAGCAGAGCAGAGCAGAGCAGAGCAGAGCAGAGCAGAGCACTGATTAAGCTCTTGCAGTATGTGTTTGGCTATGCCGTTGTTTCTCTGCAAGATGTAGTAAAGAACAGCTGCTCTGGCGGAACACCAAAAAAAGGCGTATCAGAATATTACGAGGACGGGAATATTCCTTGGCTGAGGACGCAGGAAGTGGTATTCCGGGATATTTGCAAGACGGAGTGCTTCATTACGGAGAGTGCAGTAAAAAATTCTGCGGCAAAGTGGATTCCAGAGAACTGCGTAATAGTTGCAATTTCGGGCGCGACTGCTGGAAGATGTGCAATCAATAAAATTCCGCTGACAACAAACCAGCATTGTTTGAATCTTGAAGTTGACCCGGAGATGGCGTTGTACAGATATGTGTATTACTGCATCTGTGCAAAGCAGGAAGAACTTCTTGCGAAAAAGGAGGGTGCACGTGGAGATTTGAACTCAACAAGAATTTTAAGTTTGCAAATTGATCTCCCATCGATTGAAAAACAAAAACGGATTGTTTCTATCCTTGATCGCTTTGATGCAATCTGCAATGATTTGACCAGCGGCCTGCCCACGGAGATTGAGGCAAGGCAAAAGCAGTATGAGTATTACAGAGATAAATTGTTGACGTTTAAGGAGGTGGCTGCAACGTGAGTGCGGCAAAAAAGGCTGGTGTAATTTATATCCTGACAAATCCCTCTTTTCCCGATTATGTAAAAATTGGCTATGCGACCAATATCGAAAATCGACTGAAACAGTTAAATCGAAGCGAGTGCATCCCATTTGCGTTTCGGGTATATGCTACTTACGATGTTTCGGCTCCGCTACAAGATAAAGAACTGCATAGCCTGATTGACCGTTTGAATCCTGATTTGCGCGCTATTGATACGTTCGATGGCAAGACAAGAACAAAAGAGTTTTATGCAATGACAAAAGAGGATGCTTATGCGCTTTTGGAGAGCATTGCAAAATTAAGCGGCACAATGGACAAACTGCAGCGCCTTACCCCGGAAGGCCATGAGATTGCAGACGAAGAAGTTGCGGCTGAAATTCAGGAAGAAGCAAAAGAACGCAAAGCCCCGTTCTCATTTATTAAATGTGGTATTCCGATGGGGGCAGAGATCGTGCTGCAAAATCATCCTGAGGTTGTAGCCGTTGTAAAAGATGATAGGCAAATTGAGTATCAGGGTAAAACCTATTCGCTTTCTGCGTTGGCTCAAAAAATCATGCAGACGACCTATCCGCTACAAGGGCCGGTGCATTGGCTTTATCAGGGAAGAAAACTGCGAGATATTCGAGTGGAACGAGAAGAAGCAGGTTTGTATGAGTAAAAGGCGGGTGTGAAAATGTCCTTTTTCAATATCGTTGCGGCTACCAATGAAGATACCGTTGTTGCCACCTATGAACCCTCCAAGGTGCGCTCTGACAGCTACCAGAGCGAGGCGGAACTGGAAAAAGAATTTATCCGGCTGCTGTGCGAGCAGGGCTATACCTATCTGCCGCTGCATACCGAGGATGAACTGATTGCTAACCTCCGCAGCCAGTTGGAAGAGCTGAACCACTACCAGTTTTCCGATACGGAGTGGCGGCAGTTTTTCAGTGATGTAATTGCCAACCCCAACGAGCATATTCCCGAAAAGACCCGGAAGATTCAGGAAGATAATGTGCAGGTGCTGCACCGGGATGATGGCAGTTCCAAAAATATCACGCTGATCGACAAAAAGAACATCCACAACAACCGCCTGCAGGTCATCAACCAGTACGAGGTGAAGCAGGCGGACGGTGCACGGCATGATAACCGCTACGATGTGACGATTTTGGTCAACGGCTTTCCGCTGGTTCATGTGGAGCTAAAGCGGCGCGGGGTGGCCATCCGGGAGGCGTTCAACCAGATCAACCGCTATCAGCGGGATTCGTTCTGGGCGGGCTGTGGTTTGTACGAGTATGTGCAGATTTTTGTGATCTCCAACGGCACAAATACCAAGTACTACTCCAACAGCACCCGCTACAATGCCATCAAGGACGCCAAACACGGCAAGACGAAAAAGGAAAAGACCAGCAATAGCTTTGAATTTACCTCCTACTGGGCCGATGCGAATAACCGTGTGCTGACGGATCTGATCGACTTTACCCGGACATTCTTTGCAAAGCACACGATCCTGAGCGTGCTGACCCGGTACTGCATCTTTACCTCAGAAAAGATGCTGATGGTGATGCGCCCATATCAGATCACGGCAACCGAGAGGATATTGAACCGCATCGAGATCGCCAACAACTACAAAAAGTATGGCAGCATCGAGGGCGGCGGCTACATTTGGCACACCACAGGCTCCGGCAAGACGCTGACCTCCTTCAAAACGGCACGGCTGGCATCGCAGTTGCCCTACATCGACAAGGTGCTGTTTGTGGTAGACCGCAAGGACTTGGACTACCAAACTATGAAAGAGTATGACCGCTTCGAGAAGGGAGCGGCAAACTCCAACACCAGCACCACGATTCTGAAACGCCAGTTGGAAAACCCGGAAGCGCATATCATCATTACCACCATCCAGAAGCTGGCAACCTTTATCAAGAAAAATCCGGGGCATGAGGTCTACCAGAAGCACGTTGTGATCATCTTTGACGAGTGCCACCGCAGCCAGTTCGGTGATATGCACAAGGCCATTGTTCACAATTTCAAAAAGTACCACCTGTTCGGATTTACAGGAACGCCGATTTTTGCAGTCAACGCAGGAAGCTCCACTGATCCACGCTATTTCACCACGGCGCAGACGTTCGGCGACCAACTGCACACCTACACCATCGTGGATGCCATCAACGACAAGAATGTGTTGCCATTCCGTGTAGATTACATCAAGACGATGGATGCAGAGCCAGATATGGATGACAAGCAGGTTTGGGACATTGACCGGGAAAAGGCATTCATGGCTCCCAAGCGTATTTCTCTAGTGACAAAGTATATCCTCGACCACTTCGACCAGAAAACCTATCAGGGAGACAAATCGTATGAGTTTAATCTGCTGACGAATGTGGCAGAGGTGGCCTCTGCCCAGCGTGGTGCGGTGGATGAAATCAAGCGAAAACAGCGCGTCAGCGGTTTTAATTCGATTTTCTGCGTGGCTTCTGTGCCGATGGCAAAGCTGTATTATCAGGAGATCAAAAAGCAGATGGCGGCAGACCCGACCAAGCGGCTGCGCATTGCCACCATTTACAGCTATGGAGCCAACGAAGCCGAAACAGACGGGATTCTGGATGAGGAAAACCCGGAAGATACCTCTAACCTCGACCAGAGCAGCCGGGATTTTCTGGACGCAGCCATTCAGGATTACAATGAGATGTTCCATACGAACTATTCTACCGATGGCGAACGGTTCCAGAATTACTACAAAGATGTATCGCTCCGCATGAAGAACAAGGAGCTTGACCTGCTGATCGTGGTCAATATGTTCCTGACAGGCTTTGATGCCACGACCCTGAACACCCTTTGGGTGGATAAGAATTTGAAGATGCACGGTCTGATTCAGGCGTTCAGTCGGACGAACCGCATTCTGAACAGCATTAAGACCTTTGGCAATATCGTCTGTTTCCGCAACCTGCAAAAGCGGGTGGATGCGGCAATTTCGCTGTTTGGAGATAAAAATGCGGGCGGCATCGTTTTGTTGCGCAAATATGCGGACTACTACCACGGTTATATGGACGAGCAGGGAAAATACCATCAGGGCTACGCAGACATGATCGATGCGCTGACGCAAAAATTTCCGCTGGCAGAGCCGCAGATCGTTGGAGAGCAGAACCAGAAGGACTTTATCGTGTTGTTTGGCGCACTGCTGCGGATGCGGAACCTGCTGTCCTCCTTTGATGATTTCAAGGGCAACGAGCTGATCTCTGAACGGGATTTACAGGACTATTTGGGCCGCTATCAGGATTTGCGGGATGAATGGCGTAACAAGAAGCACGATGAAACCAAAGAAGATATCACGGATGATGTGGTGTTCGAGGTGGAGCTGATTCGGCAGGTCGAGATCAACATTGACTACATTCTGATGCTGGTCAAAAAGTACCATGAGACCCATTGCGATGACAAAGAGGTGCTCATCACGATTCGCAAGGCGATTGATGCCAGCCCGGAACTGCGCAGCAAAAAGCAACTGATTGAAACCTTTATTGCAGGTGTCAACGATGTGGATGATGTGATGGCAGAGTGGAACACCTATGTGTCCGAACAGCGGGAGAAAGAGCTTGCAAAGATCATCCAAGAGGAAAAGCTGAAGGAGCCGGAAACGCGCAAATATCTGGCCAATGCGTTCCGTGATGGTGAGATCAAGACTGTGGGTACTGATATTGACAAACTGATGCCGCCTGTTTCTCGCTTTGGCGGCGGTGGCCGTGCGCAGAAGAAGCAGGGTGTGATTGATAAGCTGAAGAGCTTCTTTGATAAGTTCTTTGGGATTGGCGGAAGTTCATTTGAGGAGGGAAAACATGACTAAATGGTATAGAGGATAGTACTATAACGGTAACATCGATAATGGTGAGTAGAGAAAAATGGATATTTTTTCAACCAGAGAATTGGCAACGGCCTTTTGGACAGGAATAATATTGGTAGCCGTAGGAATGGCGATAGTCACTAATAAAAAGGCAAGGAAGAGTTTTATAGAAGTTCTGAAATGTTTCTTCGGCCGGAAGATAAGGATGCTGTGGGAAATATATTTCTTGTATATCGGGATAATTACATTCTTGTTTTCAAGATTGCCAATATGGGAAAGTATATATTTAAAAGATATTATTATTTGGACGTTTTTTTCGGGACTGACTATTTGCATAAATGCAGTTGCCGGCGAGGCTGATGAAAAGTATATACTTAAAGTTCTGAAAGACAATATTAGATTTACGATGGTTACAGAACTTTTATTAAGTACTTTTACATTTAGTTTTTGGGTTGAATTGATAATAATTCCGATAACAACAGTTATTGTGTTGTTCGATACAGTTGCAGAACATAAAAGTGATGCAATAGCAGTACATAAGCTATTGCAGGATGTGATAGCCTTTGCTGGACTATGTGTGATACTTCAAACAGTGAGAGTGGGAATTCTGGAATATCGAGAACTTAATGTGATAAATACATTAGTGAGTTTCTTTATTCCAATTGTCTATTTACTTCTTGTCACACCGCTAGAGTATGCATTTGAACTATATTCGAAATACGAAATGCTATTTATACAGATGCATTTTAAAGAGCCAAGCGATAAGATGGTCCAGAGAAAAAGACATTTGAAAGTGATAAAGGTGTGTGGATTGTCTGTTAAAAGAATTATGCTGTTTCAAAAGCAGTGCATACCACGAATGTATATTTCGATGCCGGATGTAGAATTTGATTTGTTGATAAGTCATTTGGAAGACAGAAGTTAATAAAGCTAAAAGCTTGAAAACATATAAGAAATCGTTTATAATACTCACAGAGATTCCGCTGGCTATGTGATACTATCCTGATACTAAAAAATCAGCAAGCCACATCTAGCACAGCAATCTCATGAAAAAGTGAACATTCAAGAATAGTTTTACTAAACAAATTTGTTTAGCGAGAATCCGAACTTACCGAGCTCGAGTAATCTATATTTTCAGCAGAACCTAACCTTTATCACAAAGCGCCCCGGTTGCAGGTGAAATATCCTGTAACCGGGGTGCTTTTCTGTGTGCGCGTATTTTACTTCTCTTCGCAATTACGCCGCATCCAGAAGCTCTTCCGGGTCTTCAATGGCCTCCTCGATCGTTTCTTCTTCCGGCGTGGGTTCATCCTCGGCGTCAAGCCAACCGATCATGCTGCGGATCGCATCACGGACGCGGACAAGCTTGCTGTCCGGATCGGTGTCTTCTGCCATCAGCTGCTGCACCATCCCCGGCTTATCGGTGATGATGTCGTCTACGCCAAGGTTCAGCAAATCGCTGGCGTCCTCTTCGCGGTTGACGGTCCAAGCGGAAACAGTTTTGCCGCGCAAGTGGACCTGCTGCACCATGCCGGAGGTGATAAACGTGGATTCTACGCTGAAAAAGTCTGCGGCAGGCAGATCATAGTAGCTGCCAACGCCCAGAGCAAGGATATAACCGGTAGAGATTCCCGGCGCAAGTTCCTTGACCTTGCAGAGCGTTTCGTAGCTCTGAGAGGTGATCACACAGTTATTCTCAAAGCCTTTTTCGTGGATGATGCGCAGAGTTTCGGTTTCCAGCTCGGGCGTGGCAGCATTGGGCTTGATCTCAATGTTCAACTCGATTTTACCTTTGCACAGGTCCAGAACTTCTGCCAGCGTAGGCACCTTTGTGCCTGCGTATTTTTTGCCGAACCAGCGCCCGGCATCCAGTTTGCGCACCTCGTCGTAGGTCAGATCGTAAATGTTCTGGTTCCGTCCTGTGCAGCGGTGCATATTTGTGTCATGCGTTACCATCACGACACCGTCCTTGGTCATCTGTACGTCCAGTTCGGCGCGCTCACAGCCCTGATCGATGGCCAGCTGAAAGGCAGGCAGCGTATTTTCCGGTGCAGCGGCGGAAAAACCACGGTGTGCTGTCACAATGGGCACGCTGCCGCCCAGCATGGTGCGCAGCTCGTCATTTGCCGGCAGAACGTAGTAGCAGACAGCAAGTACAAAGGTGAGCAGAGTGGCACCGGCAACAGCCGCAGTCAGAAGCAGTCTGCCGCTGGAACGGTATGATTTACCGTCTGTCTCCACGGGCGAATCTCCCCGCAGATGGCTGTACAGCAGCGCAAGGAGGGTGCACTGCGCCACGGTAACGCCGCAGTCGAGCAGAAATTGGAAGAACGGAAACTCAATTGCCAGCGCTGCGCGCGATAAGGCAAACATAGCCTGTGTGCTCTGAAGTCCAACGTCGATGATAATGCCGTACAGCGGAACGGCGATTGCCAGTGCAGGCAGTGTGACGCGAACCATGGCAGAAAGGGCCCAGCGCACCAGCAGCAAAACCAGCCGGAAAAAGCGCCTTTTCACAAAAGAAAGACTCTCCTTGACGGCCTGCCACAGGCTTTTGCGTTCCAGTACGAACAACGGAAGCACCAGTGCCCAGCCGATGCAGAGCAGCAGCGCTGCGGCGCAGGCGGCAAAATAGAGCGGGTGGTACTGACGATTGGCACGGATCACACCCAGAATATATTCCGGCACGGCAAGCTGCGTGATATAGTTGGATGCGAGAAAGAAATTGGTAAAAGGAATCAGAATGATGCAGTAGGGCAGAATGAGCCAGTTCTGCGGCAGAAAAGCATGGCAGATATCCAGCAGGGAGGCGCGCAGCAGCGCGGCCAGCCGGATGGTTTCGCCCCGGCGGGCAAGGTCCAGCCCGTGCAGCAGCACCGAAAATTCGTACAGGGTCCAGAACGCGATCAGGATAGCGATGAGTACGATGCAGCCAATGATGGCAGGGGACGAAAAGATGTCCGAGGCATTGTGGTTATTCAAGTAGTGCATGGGGGCAAACCGCACGGTCAGTGCCCAGATCTGCTGGACCAGAGGCATAAGCAGCAGATTTGCGGCAAGCTTACACAGCACAACAGCGGGCAGAAAGGCAGCCTCGGCGCGGCGCAGCAGAACTTGCGCGGCATGCTGGAGCGAACGGTATTTTTGGTTTGCAGTGCGGAGTGCGGTAAACGGATCATTCAACTTTAAACGGCCTTCTTTCCATCCCTCACAAAACAGCCCGCGCGGAACTTCCCGGCGGGCTGGACGTGAAAATTTTGACTGGAACGCAGGTGGTGGACATTATAAATAAGGAAAAATCTTCTGCCGCGGCCCGGCAAAAACGCCCGGGCATGGAGCGCGGTGCAATGTAAATATAGTGTAACATAACTTGCCCCAAAATAAAATGCAGGAGAATGGGACAGATTGAACAAAAATGAAGGATAAAATTTGGCAGAATAGAGCGGCCGCAGGCTGCGAAAAGGGGATGCGGAAAAAGGCAGAACGATGAATCGTTAAAAAAATGCGGAACTTTATACGACAGATGTTGATTCAGATGGACTTTTATAGAATCTCTTGCATTTTTATGGAAAATTCAGTATAATAAAACCAATTTTGAAAGCTCACACAGACAACCAGGAGGTCTTACCATGGCTTCAAAGATCAATAAGGGAGAAATCCTCGCCAAGTTTTTCGATGACGGGGAATACACTGCGCTGTTTGCTGATGGTGCAGTGAGCGCTGCCTGCGGCTATGCTGCAGGTCAGCAGGCTTACGCTGTTTATCAGAATGGCGAAGCTGTTACCGTAAAGGATGTTGAAAAGAACATCAAGGTTCTGGAAATGGCAGCACAGACTGGCTGCCCGGTCGTCACCTTCTACAACTCCGTTGGCGCAAAGCTGGCTGAGGGTCTGGACGTGCTGACCGCCAGTGCAAAGCTGAATGCGCAGATCGCAAAGGTTTCCGGCGTGATCCCGCAGGTGGCTGTTGTTCTGGGTGTCTGCGGCGGCACCAGCGCACTGAGCGCGGCCAACGCAGATGTCTGCATCATGGCTGAGGGCGCAGAGCTATTCTTCACCGCTCCGTTCACTTCTGCCGCCAAGGGTGACAAGGTGGCCGATGCCGGTACCGCAGCCGCAGCCGCAAAGGCTGGCGTGGCTGCTATCGTGGCTGCAAACGCTGAGGAAGCTGCCGAGAAGGCTGCTCACATCGTGGGCCTGCTGCCGGCAAACAACCTGACTGGCCCTGCGATCTTTGAGTTCGAGCAGCCCACTGCTGCTCTGGCCGCTGGTGCGGAGCCTGCAAAGGCTGCGGCCGCTGTGGTCGATAAGGACAGCGCTGTGGAGCTGTATGCAGGCTTTGGCAAGTCTGTTTACACCGCATTTGCCACCGTGGGCGGCAACGCTGTGGGCGTTGTGGCCACCGGCAAGAACCTGTGCCACAACTGTGTGGCCAAGGCTTCCCGTTTTGTGCGCCTGTGCGACGCTTTCAGTGTGCCGGTGATCACCATTGTGGATACCGAGGGCTTTGTGCCCAGCGCTACCGACGACATCGCAGGCGGCATCCGTGAGGCTGCCCGTCTGGCTGCTACCTTTGCCGACGCTACCACCGCAAAGGTGGCTGTGCTGGCCGGCAAGGCTGTGGGCCCTGTTTACACCGCTCTGGCTGCTGCCGACCTGCGCATTGCCGTGGCTGGCTGCACCGTCAGCGCACTGGAGCCCAGCGCAGCCGTCAGCGTCCTGTACAAGGATGAGATCGATGCTTCCGACAACATCATTGCTGCCACCAACGCAAAGGCTGCTGCCTATACCGCTGAGGTGTGCAGTGCAGCAAATGCAGTTGCCTGCGGCGCTGCCGACCTGACCTGCGATGCAGCGAATGTCCGTGCAAGCGTGGTTGCCGCACTGGAGCTGCTCAGCACCAAGCGTGCTGCCCGCCTGCCCAAGAAGCATGGCAATATGGCTCTGTAATCGTCTGTATAAATCTTTTTTGATACGATTTTGATTTGGAGGATCCTTCCATGAAGTACTACAATATTACCGTCAATGGCGTTGCTTACAGCGTCTCCGTGGAGGAGACTGCCGCTGGTGCTGCTCCCGTTGCTGCTGCAGCTCCTGCCGCACCCGCTGCTCCTAAGGCTGCTCCGGCTCCCGCCGCTGCACCCAAGGCTGCCGCAGGCGCTGCCGGTGCTGTTACCGTCAAGGCTCCCATGCCCGGCAACATCCTGGATGTCAAGGTCAAGGCCGGTGCATCCGTCAAGGCCGGCGATGTGCTGGTGATCCTGGAGGCTATGAAGATGGAGAACGAGATCGTTGCTCCGCAGGACGGCACTGTGGCTTCCATCAACGTCAACAAGGGCGACACCGTCAACTCCGGTGACGTTCTGGTTTCCATGAACTAAGGGAGAGGTGACAATCATGGCCAAAAAGCCGATCAAGGTTACTGAGGTCGTCCTGCGCGATGCCCACCAGTCTCTGCTGGCCACCCGCATGACCATGGATGAGATGCGTCCCATCCTGCCGGAAATGGATAAGATCAACTACTTCTCTGTGGAGTGCTGGGGCGGCGCTACGTTCGACAGCTGCATCCGCTTCTTGGACGAAGACCCGTGGGACCGCCTGCGCATCCTGCGCAAGGAGCTGCCTCACCAGAAGCTGCAAATGCTGTTCCGCGGCCAGAACATGCTGGGCTACCGCCCCTATGCAGACGACGCCGTTGAGTATTTTGTGCAGAAGTCTGTTGCAAACGGCATCGATGTTATCCGCATCTTTGACGCACTGAATGATCCCCGCAACTTGCAGACTGCCATTAAGGCAGCCAACAAGGAGGGTGCTCATGTGCAGGGCTGCATCAGCTACACGCTGAGCCCTGTGCACAACAACGAGTATTTTGCAGCCTACGCCAAGACTCTGGAGGAGATGGGTGCAAACTCCATCTGCATCAAGGATATGGCCGGCCTGCTGACCCCCTACACCTGCTATGATCTGGTCAAGAAGCTGAAGGAGACCGTCAGCATCCCGGTTGACATCCACAGCCACTACACCGCAGGTCTGGCATCCATGTCCATTCTGAAGGGCATCGAGGCAGGCGCTGACATCATCGATACCGCCATGAGCCCCTTGAGCTTGGGCACCAGCCACATGCCTACCGAGAGTCTGGTCGCTGCCTTGCAGGGCACCGACTATGACACCGGTCTGGACCTCAAGCAGCTGAATGTCGTCCGCGCATACTTTGCAAAGCTGCGCGAGAAGTACATCGCCAACGGCCAGATCAGCCCCAAGAGCTTGGGCGTCGATGCAAACACCCTGTTGTATCAGGTGCCGGGCGGCATGTTCTCCAACATGCTCAAGCAGCTGAAGGATGCAGGCAAGGAAGATAAGCTGGACGAAGTGCTGGCCGAGATCCCCCGCGTCCGCGAGGATGCAGGCTATCCGCCGCTGGTCACTCCCACCAGCCAGATCGTTGGCACGCAGGCTGTGTTCAACGTCATTCTGGGCGAGCGCTATAAGATGGTCACCAAGGAGTTCAAGGGCCTGGTCCATGGCGACTACGGCAAGACTCCCGCACCCATCAAGCCGGAGTTCACCAAGAAGATTTTGGGCGACGAGCAGCCCATTACCTGCCGCTTTGCCGATACGCTGGCTCCCGAGATGGACAAGCTGAAGGCCGAAGCTGCCAAGTGGGCAACGCAGGAAGAGGACGTGCTGACCTACGCAATGTTCCCGCAGGTGGCACCCAAGTTCTTCGACAAGCGCAATGCAAAGAAGCAGGGCGTCGATGGCGACCACGTGGATTACACCAACCAGTCCCATCCTGTCTGAGCTGTATAAAACTGCATGTAAGAGCTTCCCATTTGTAAGAGTGGGAAGCTCTTTTTGTGCTTTATTGCCGATATTCATGCACAAAAAATGGTCATACACGCCAAATTGACAGGAAAATGCGTGCCGATGCATTGACTTGCCCGGACACACCTTTTATAATAAAGCTATCGTAAGGATGAAATCGGTTCCCTAAAAACAAATGAGATGGAGTAAAAAGCATGAGAAGCGTTACGGCCCAGCGTCTTGCGGAATTTGATGAGCGGGATTATAAACTCACGCTTGGTGTGACCAGACAGGAGTTTGAACAGATGCTGGCGGCGCTGGAAGAAACCTACCAGAAGGAACACAAGCGTAAGCCGCGCTTTACCAAGATCACCATGGTGGATAAGCTGATCCTGACGCTGATCTACCGCCGCGAGTACCGCAGCATGGAAAGCGTTGCCAAAGAATATGAGGTCTCCCGCGATACCATCGCCGATAATATCCACTGGGTGGAGCAGGCGCTGCTGAACGCGGACCTGCTGGAAAATAGCGTTACCTGTGTGTATAAAACCAATTGACCAAGGCTCTGATACAGGATCGGAAGATTTTGTATCGGGGCTTTTTTGCTTTGCAGCGTGCATTGCTCCCGTTTTAGACCGCAGTGTGGTGTGGGCCGGAATGCACAACAGTGCACCTTGAATTTTGGGCCGAAGAATAGTAAAATAAAGCTATATGTATCGTAACATGGGCTTGTGCACCCAAAGGCGGATACATATACTGAAATCTGTAAGCCTGAACACTGAAAAAGAGAGAACAGGAGAGCGTTATGATCTTAAGCATGACCGGCTTTGGCCGGGGGACTGCTGTGCGCAATGGCCGTGAGATCACGGTGGAACTGCGCAGCGTAAATTCCCGCTACTTTGAGTATTCTTCGCGCATCCCGCGCACATGCAGCTATCTGGACAGCCGCCTGAAAAAGCAGCTCAACGAGCGCATCACCCGCGGAAAAGTGGAGCTGAGCATGACCATCCAGAATGTGGATGCTGCCGATACCGTGGTTGCAGTCAACATGGAGCTGGCCCGCAGTTACCAGCAGGCCATGCGGGATATCTCCGAGCAGCTGGGCGTCAAGAATGATATCTCTGCGGGTGTGCTGACCCGCTTCCCGGATGTGCTGGCCACCCGCCACGCCGATGTGGACGAGGAACAGCTGTGGGAAGACGTGTCTGCCGTCACCGCGCAGGCGCTGGACCGCTTTGTGGAGATGCGTGCCGCCGAGGGCACCAAGATGAAGGCGGATGTGGAGAACCGCCTGAACTTCCTCGAGGAATGCGTCGGCAAGGTGGAGAACCTGAGCGCGGGCCGTGTGGAAGCCTACACCAACCGCCTGTACGAGAAACTCAAGGTCATTCTGGAAGACCGCGATATCGACGATGCCCGCGTGCTGACGGAGGCGGCCATCTTTGGCGACAAGACCGCCGTGGATGAGGAAACGGTACGTTTGCGCAGCCACATTGCGCAGTACCGCGACATCCTCAGTCTGGACGAGCCGGTGGGCCGCAAGCTGGACTTTTTGACGCAGGAACTGAACCGCGAGACCAACACCATCGGTTCCAAGTGTCAGGATCTGGACATCACCCGCATCGTGGTGGATATGAAGGCTGAGATCGAAAAGATCCGCGAGCAGATCCAGAATCTGGAATAACGAAGTGATTTTTCGGAGGAGTTTATGAAGCTGATCAACATCGGGTTTGGCAACATGGTCAGTGCGGGCCGCGTAGTGGCTGTGGTCAGCCCGGACTCGG
Source organism: uncultured Faecalibacterium sp. (assembly GCA_934511465.1). Classification (GTDB taxonomy): domain Bacteria; phylum Bacillota; class Clostridia; order Oscillospirales; family Ruminococcaceae; genus Faecalibacterium. Next base: position 15,182 of record CAKSWG010000010.1, read on the forward strand.
CTCCGGTCAAGCGCCTTGTGAAGGAAGCGCGGGAACGCGGGATGCTGATCGATGCATCCTATGGCCGCAGCACCCGTGCGGTGCTGATCATGGACTCCGATCATGTGGTGCTCTCGGCGCTCCAGCCGGAAACGGTGGCCAACCGTGCGGCAGGGCAGGAGGGCAGAACACCAGCAGAGGAGGAGCAGACCCATGGCGAATGATAAATATCTGTTTGTAGTCTCCGGCGCGGCAGGCACCGGCAAGGACAGCGTGGTAAAGGCACTGCGCGAAGCACACCCGGAGATCGAAAAGACCGTTTCCGCCACCACCCGCGCACCGCGTCCCGGTGAGCAGGAGGGTGTGGATTACTATTACCGCACCCGGGAGCAGTTCCAGCAGCTGATCGAGAACGATCAGGTGGTGGAGCACAACTTCTACAACGGCAACTACTACGGTACCCTGCGCGAGGAAGTGGACAAGCGCCTTGCAGCCCGGAAGGTGGTCGTTCTGGTCATCGATGTGCACGGCGCAGCGAACATCCGCCGCATGTTCCCGGGCGCGACCACCGTGTTCCTGCTGCCGCCGTCCGTGGAGGAACTGGAACGCCGCCTGCGGGGCCGCGGCACCGAGACCGAGGAGAGCATTCAGGAGCGCCTTGCCACCGCACAGAAAGAACTGGCCGAGCAGGATAAATTCACCCTCAAACTGGTCAATGACCGGGTCGATACCTGCGCCGATGCACTGTATGAGGCGATCTGCCGCCGCATCGAAAGCGCAGAATAACATTTGAAGGAGCTGGACGAATGCCCAAAACGGTAGGCGTTGCCGTCAGCAATGCGACCTTCCACTTTGATAAGCTGTATACCTACGCTGTCATGCCGGACCAGCAGGATGCCGTCCGCTTGGGCAGTATGGTGCTGGTGCCCTTTGGCCGCGGCAGCCGTGCCCGCATGGGCGTGGTGCTGGCCTGCGACGCCGAGCCGGAAAGTGCAAAGTTGAAATTCCTGTTCGACGTAGCGCCGGCTTCCGCCTGCCTGACGCCGGAGCTGCTGCGGCTGGTGCATTTTTTGAAGGAACGCACCTTCTGTACCTATTACGAGGCGGTCAAGGCGGTCATTCCCTATGGTGCGCAGTACAAGCCCGCCGTGGCGGCAGACGGTGTGACGCCGGTGCTGCAAAAGCAGCTCACCCGCCACACGGAGAACTCTTACCGCCTTGTGGGTGCGCTGCCGCAAAAGCCCAAGCCTACTGCCAAGCAGCTGGCGGCAGTGGCATTGCTGGGCGGCGGGCCCCGCACCCTGAACGAACTGGAAGAAAAAGGCATCACCCGCGCCGTGCTGGACAACCTCTGCGCCAAAGGGGTGCTGGAATGCAGCAAGGTGAACAAATCCATCGACCTGTATTCGTCCATTCCGCTCAAAAACGAGCCGATCGATCTGACCGCAGAGCAGCAGGCGGCTTACGATGCCCTGCTGCCCAAGCTGGAAGACGATGCACCCCACTCGGCGCTGCTGTACGGTGTGACCGGCAGCGGCAAGACACTGGTGTTTTTAAAGCTGATCGCCCGATGTCTGGAGCTGGGCCGCAAAGCACTGGTGCTGGTGCCGGAGATCAGCCTGACGCCGCAGATGATCCTGCGGCTCAAGAGCCGGTTTGGCCGCCGTGTGGCGGTGCAGCACTCTGCTCTGAACCATACCGAACGTCTTTTGCAGTGGCAGATGATCCAAGACGGCGGTGCAGACATCGTGGTGGGCACCCGCAGCGCCATTTTTTCGCCGCTGGAAAACATCGGCCTTGTCATCATTGACGAAGAGCAGGAGCACACCTACCGCTCCGAGTCCGCGCCCCGCTATTCGGCCCACGAGATGGCCCGGCAGCGCGCGGCGGAAAACGGTGCGCTGCTGCTGCTGGCCAGCGCTACCCCCAGCACCGAGAGCTTTTACGCGGCCCAGCATGGCCGCACCCAGCTGGTGCGGCTCACCCAGCGCTACGGCGGCAACCCGCTGCCCACGGTGCAGATCGTGGATATGCGCGCCGAGCTAGCAGCGGGCAACCCCCGGGAGATCAGCCTTGCGCTGGAAGACGCCATCCGCCGCAATCTGGATGCGGGCAAGCAGACCATCTTACTGCTGAACCGGCGCGGCTACCAGACCATGGCCCAGTGTGAGGACTGCCGGGAGGTGCTCAAGTGTACAAAGTGCAGTGTGCCCATGGTGTACCATAAATCGGCGCATAAGGTGCTGTGCCATTACTGCGGCAGTCAGATGGAACCGCCCGCAGTATGCCCCACCTGCGGCGGCAAGCTGCAATACCGGGGCTTTGGCACCCAGAAAGCGGAGGAAGAGCTTGCAAAGCTCTTCCCGGATGCACGGGTGCTGCGGATGGATCAGGACTCCACCGCCGCCAAGGACGCCCATGAAAAGCTGCTGGCAAAATTTGCAAACCACGAATTCGACATTATGGTAGGCACCCAGATGGTGGCCAAGGGCCTTGATTTTGAGGATGTGACCCTTGTGGGCGTGCTGGGCATCGACTCGCTGCTGTTTGCGCAAGGCTTCCGTGCCTACGAGAACGTGTTCAGCCTCATCACACAGGTGGTGGGCCGCAGCGGCCGCGCCAAAGACCCCGGCTATGCCATCATCCAGACCACCGACCCCGATAACCCGGTACTGAACCTTGCCGCTGCGCAGGACTACGACGCCTTTTTTGAGCAGGAGATCGCCTACCGCAAGCTGGGCCTGTACCCGCCCTTCTGCGGGCTGTGCGTCATCGGCTTTGCAGGGCCAAAGGAGAGCGAGGTGGCACGGGCGGCGGCGCGCTTTGCGGCCCTTCTGGGCCAGCAGGCAGCAAAACAGCCGGACCTGCCGCTGCGGGTGCTGGGGCCGACGCCCGGCAGCATCGAGAAGATCAACGACACCTACCGCTATAAACTCACCATCAAGTGCCGCAACGACCGCCGCTTCCGCGACCTCGTGCGCAGCACACTGGAATTGTACGAACGGGAAAAACTTCCGTCCAAGGCCACCGTTGCGGTGGACCTGCACTCGGACGGTGACATCTGATTTGGAGGTACCATAAATGGCAATCCGTAACATTGTAAAAGAGGGCGATCCCATCCTGAACAAGGTCTGCCGCCCCGTCACCACCTTTGACGACCGTCTGGCTACCCTGCTGGATGACATGCACGAGACCATGATCGCCGCCGACGGCGTGGGTCTGGCCGGCCCGCAGGTGGGCATGCTGCGCCGCCTGTTCGTGGTGTGGGACACCACCGATGCACCCGAGGAGATCCCCGCCGATTACGAATATAAGTTTATCGATTTTATCAACCCGGAAATTCTGGCTGTATCCGAGGAAGAGGAGACCGCTTACGAGGGCTGCCTGTCCTTCCCGGGCCACAACGGTGCTGTGACCCGCCCGGTGGCCGTTAAGGTGCGCGCACAGGACCGCCACGGCGAGTGGTTCGAGCTGGAAGCTGAGGACCTGCTGGGCCGCTGCATCCAGCATGAGAATGACCATCTGGACGGCATCACCATCATGCAGTCCAGTGAGTATTTCTACGAGGACACCGAAGAGGGCAAAAAAGCTGCCCGCGAAGCGAAAGGAAACAACTGATGCGCATTCTGTTCATGGGTACGCCGGATATTGCAGCCGAGTGCCTGAAAGCCCTGTATGCCGCCGGGCACGACATCTGCGCGGTGTACACCCGGCGGGACAAGCCGGTTGGCCGTAAGCAGGTGCTGACCGCACCGCCGGTGAAGGAAGTGGCGCTTGCCCACGGCACGCCGGTGTTCCAGCCCCGCACCCTGCGGGATGGCAGCGAAGATGAAAACATCCGCGCACTGGCCCCGGAATTGATCGTGGTGGTGGCCTACGGCTGCATCCTGCCGAAGTCTGTGCTGGAAACGCCGAAATACGGCTGCATCAACCTGCATGTCTCCCTGCTGCCCAAGTATCGCGGCAGCGCTCCGGTGCAGTGGGCTGTGCTGAACGGCGATGCCGAGACCGGCGTTTCTATCATGCAGATGGACGAGGGGCTGGACACCGGCGATGTGCTCTGCTGTGAGAAGATCGCCATTGACCCGGAGGAGACCAGCGGCCAGCTGTTTGACCGCGTGACCGCTGTGGGTGCCCGGGTGCTGTGCGAGGTAGTGCCCGCCATTGCGGCCGGCACCCTCAAGCCCCAGCCGCAGGATCATGAGAACGCCTGCCTTGCGCCTATGCTGAACAAGGAGATGGCGGAGTTCCGCCTGACCGAATCCGCTGCCCACATCCACAACTGGGTGCGCGGCATGAACCCGTGGCCCGGTGCATGGTTCGTCACCGCTGGCGGCAAAAAGCTCAAGGTGATGGAGTGCCGCGCGGCTGCCTCCAACGGCGAAGCCCCCGGCACCGTGCTGGCGACAAAGCCGCTCACGGTGGCCTGCGGGGAAGGTGCTGTCCAGCTTTTGAACGTGGTGCCCGAGGGCAAAAAGCCCATGGACGGCACCGCCTTTGCAGCCGGTCAGCGCTTGAAAACGGGGGATATCCTCTGATGGCGGCAAATCCGCGCGCGGCGGCAGTGGCGGCGCTGGTGCGGCAGGAGCAGGATGGTTTTTCCAACCTTGTTCTGGATGCTGAACTCAAGCGCCAGCAGCTGGAAGGCCGCGATAAAGCATTTGCCAGCGCCATTTTCTATACGGTGCTGGAACATCAGGGCACGCTGGACTATATTTTGTGCCAGTTTTTGCCCAAGGGCCTTGCCAAGCTGGACGCACCGGTGCGCGAAATCCTGCGCGCGGCGCTGGCACAGGCCCGCTATATGCAGGTGCCGCCATCCGCAGCGGTGAACGAAGCCGTCAAGCTGACCCGTGCCTTTAAAAAATCCAGCGCATCCGGTCTGGTCAACGCCGTACTGCGCAAGGCATGCAGCTACGACCTGAGCACAGCGGCCTTTAAAAATGAGGTGGAGAGGCTCATGGTGCTGGGCTCTGCCGGGCGGGATGTGGCGGAATTTCTGCACAAGAACTACCCGGATGAAGCACTGGATATCCTCACTTACAAAGCCGACGGCGGCATGACCAGCCTGCGTGCAAACCCGCTGAAAACAAGCGCAGAAGAACTCTGTACAAAGCTGCTGGCTTCCGGAGCAAAGGAAGCGAGGCCCGGCGTTATGCCTGGCAGTGTGCTGACCCGGTTCGAGGGAAGCCCGGCGGAAAACGAGCTGTTCCGGCAGGGATATTTCCATGTGGAAGGGCAGGCCAGCCAGCTGGCAGCGCTCTGCGTGGAAGCAAAGCCCGGCGAGACGGTGCTGGACCTGTGCGCCGCGCCCGGCGGAAAGACCATTCTGCTGGCCGAGCAGATGCACAGCACCGGCAGGCTTTACAGCTGCGATGCTGCCGAGAATCGTGTGGGCCTGATCCGCACGGCAGTGCAGCGCATGGGCCTGACCAATGTGGAAGCCCTGTGCAATGACGCCACAAAGGTGAACCCGGCCCTGCCGCAGGCAGACCGCATTCTGGCCGATGTGCCCTGCAACGGTCTGGGCATTCTGGCAAAAAAGCCGGACCTGCGCTATAAAAAGCTGGAACCGGCCCGCGAAGCTGAATTATTGGCCACGCAGTCGGCCATCCTCGATACGGCGGCACAACTGCTCAAACCGGGCGGCAGGCTGGTGTACTCCACCTGCACCATCGACCCGATGGAAAACCAGCAGCAGATTGCGGCATTTCTGGCCCGCCACCCGGAGTTCCGGGTCGTGGAGCCTGCCGTGGCACTGCCTGCCGGTATGACGGCTGGGCCGCACGGTGCGCTCTCGGTGCCCACCCGCACTGGCATGGACGGATTTTTCCTGTGCGCCATGCAGAAAAAAGGGTGAGAGCTGCAATGATACAGGTAGCTTATTCGTAAAAACCAATAGGAGAACACAATGGAACAAAAACGCTGTATCTCTTCCCTGACGCTGGCAGAGCTGACCGCGGAACTGAAAGCGATGGGTCAGCCGGGCTTCCGGGCAAAGCAGATCTTCCACTGGGTGCACCAGAAGCTGGTCGCCGAGTTTTCTGCCATGACCGACCAGCCCAAGACCCTGCTGGCAAAGCTGGAGGAAAGCTTCTATATCGCTGCGCCCAAGATCGAGCGCCGGCAGGAAGCAAAGGACGGCACTGTAAAATATCTGCTGCGCATGGCAGACGGCAACTGCATCGAGACCGTTGTGATGCGCTACCACTACGGCAACACGGTGTGCGTGTCCACGCAGGTGGGATGCCGCATGGGCTGCCGCTTCTGCGCATCCACACAGGCGGGCCGTGTGCGCAACTTGGAAGCAGGCGAGATCTGCTCTGAAATTTACACCGCACAGAAGGACATCGGCGAGCGCATTTCCCACATCGTGCTCATGGGCATCGGGGAACCGCTGGACAATTTTGACGAAGTGATGAAGTTTCTGGAGAATATCACCTCGCCCGAAGGCGTCAACATCGGGATGCGCAATATCAGCCTTTCCACCTGCGGCCTTGTGCCAAAGATCGACCTGCTGGCTGAGAAAAAATTGCAGCTCACTCTTTCGGTGTCTTTGCACGCCCCCAACAACGAGATCCGCAGCGGCATGATGCCGGTGAACGATGCCTACCCTGTGGAAGTGCTGATGCAGGCCGTGCGCCGCTATCAGGACACCACCGGCCGGCGCGTGAGCTTTGAATACTCCATGGTGCGCGGCGTCAACGATTCGGACGCCTGCGCCAGACAGCTGGCAAACCTCATCCGGGGCATGGGCGCCCACGTGAATCTGATCCCCATCAACCCGGTGGACGGCAGTCCGTACTCTGCCACCGATGCCGCCAATGTGCGCCGTTTCCAGCAAAAGCTGGAGAGCCTTGGCGTCAACGCCACGGTGCGCCGCCGCCTTGGCAGCGAGATCAGCGCCGCCTGCGGCCAGCTGCGCCGCGACGAAATGAACGGGAAAGCGTAATATAAAGGGAGAATCCTATGAAACTTGCAGGAAAAACGGATGTCGGCAGAGTCCGGCAGGATAATCAGGACGATTATCGCGCGGGGGAACTGCCCGGCGACGCCGCATGGCTGCTGGTATGCGACGGCATGGGCGGCGCACGCGGCGGCAGGGAAGCCAGTCAGAGCGCGTGTGATGTCATTGAGCGCTGCTTTCAGGAGCAGTATGCTTCCAAGTGCCTGCCCGGCGAGGAAGAGACCTTTTTAAAAAAGACGCTGCTCAGCGCCAACCGCTTCGTATTCCAGAAGGCCATGCGGGAGGAATCGCTGGCAGGCATGGGCACGACCGCCGTATGCGCGCTGGTGCGCGGCGGCAAAGTGTTCCTGTGCCACGCAGGCGACTCCCGGGCTTACCTGTGCCGGAAAGGTGCACTGACCCAGCTCACCCATGACCACTCCTATGTGCAGGAGCTGGTGGACTGCGGCACCATCACCGTGGAGGAAGCCGAGCATCACCCCCAGAAGAACATCATCACCAAAGCGCTGGGCGTGGACTACCGGCTGGAACCGGAGTTCACCGCCGCAGAGCTGGAGCCGGGCGACCTTTTGCTGCTGTGCTCGGACGGCCTGACCAATGCAGTTCCCAAAGATCAGCTGGAACAGCTGCTGCGCACCGGTGCTTTCTACGACCTGCCGGACCGGCTGATCCGCACGGCCAACGAAAACGGCGGCCCGGATAACGTCACCGCGCTGCTGCTGCGCGTGGAGGAGGTGCGCTGATGGACAATCTGATCGGCAAAAAGCTGGACGGCCTGTATGAGGTAAAGGAGCTGATCGGCTCCGGCGGCATGGCCAACGTCTACAAGGCGGTCATGCTGGGGCACAACGGTCCGGTACCGGCGGGCACCGTGGTGGCCGTCAAAGTGCTGCGGCAGGAGTTCATGCACGATCCGGACCTTGTGCGCCGCTTCAAAAACGAATCCAAGGCCATCTCACTGCTGAATCATCCCAACATTGTAAAAGTATATGATGTCTCGGTGAACGACGAGCTGCAATATATCGTGATGGAATATGTGGACGGCATGACCCTGCGCGAGTACCTCAACCAGCGCGGCGGCAGGCTGACCAACCGGGAGACCGTGCATTTCATCTCCCAGATCTTGAAGGCGCTGGAACATGCCCACGCCAACGGTGTGGTGCACCGGGATATCAAACCCCAGAACATCATGCTGCTGGACAACGGCCAGCTGCGCATGATGGATTTTGGCATCGCGCGCATCTCCCGCGCGGAGAACCAGCTGCTCAGCGGCAAGGCCATGGGCAGCGTGCATTATATCAGCCCGGAGCAGGCCAAAGGCGATGAGACCGACTGCACCAGCGATATCTACTCGGTGGGCGTGATGATGTACGAGATGCTCAGCGGCCATCTGCCCTTTGACGCGGACGACATGGTGGAGGTGGCCATCAAGCAGATCTCGGATAAGCCCAACTCCCTGCACGAGATCGCACCGGAAGTGCCGAACGCACTGGTGGAGATCACCGAAAAAGCCATGGCAAAACTGCCGCAGAACCGCTATGCATCCGCCCGCGAAATGCTGGATGCACTGGACACCTACGTGCAGAACCCCTCCGTGATGTTTGAATACAAATATATTACAGAAGATGCGCCCGAAAAGGTGGTGAAACGTACCATGAACCAGAACCGTGCAAACCGTCCGGCCGAAAAACCTGCGCCCCGCAGCAAAAAGGCGGCCCCCCGCAAGAAAAAGCGCCGCACCATCTTTCTGCCGGCACTGTTTGGCATTACCATTGCATTTGCACTGGCCTGCCTTGCACTGTGCTGGATGATCCTGAACGATTCCTCCAACCTGATGAACAACAAGGCCGATATCGCGCTGGGCGATTATATCGGCATGACTCAGGACGAGGCCGCTGCCACCGAGCAGGTGGTCTCCGGCCAGATCACCGTTACTTGGGAGCAGGAGTACAACAGCGACTATGCCGCAGGCTATATCTACAAGCAGTCGCCGGTGTCCGGCCGCACGGTGCGTGAGGGCCAGAATGTGACCCTCACCGTCAGCCTTGGCACCCAGTATGTCACCGTGCCGGATCTGACCAACTACGTGCAGGCTGACGCGGAGCAGCAGCTCAAGGAGCTGGGCGTCTCAGTGCTGGTGACACAGGCGGTGGATACCTCGGTGGCATCCGGCGCCGTGATCCGCACCGACCCGGCGGCAGGCAGTCAGGTGGCGGCAGGCAGCACCGTGGTGGTGTATATCAGCCGCCCGCAGGTGGCAACTACCACCAAGGTGCCCTCGCTGATCGGCATGAATGCCGATGATGCCCGCACCCTGCTGGTGCAGAACCGTCTGGGCCTTGGCAGCCAGAGCGAGCAGTACAGCGACCAGCCCGTGGGCACCGTGATCAGTCAGGACCCGGCTGCGGGCTCTACGGCAAAGCTGAACAGCCGTGTGAACATCGTGGTCAGCGCAGGGCCTGAGCCTGAGCCGGAACCGGAAGCACCCAGCGAGAGCGGAAGCACCGGCGGCGACTGGTGGAGCGGCCTGTTTGGCGGCGGCTCTTCCTCTTCTTCGTCCGGCGAGACCGGCGACCCGGGCGCGGCAGAGCCTTCGCAGACGCCGCTGACCGACTGGTGGTCCTCGCTGCTGAGTTGACGGAGGAGCGCATGAAAGGATATATCACAAAGGGCATCGGCGGTTTTTACTATGTGAAAACGCCGGAGGGCATTGTGGAGTGCAAACCCCGCGGCATCTTTCGCAAGCAGAAGATCACCCCGGTGGCGGGCGATGAGGTGACGCTGGAAACCGAGAACGGTGTTTCGGTCATTGCCGAGATTGCACCGCGCAAAAATGTGTTCGTGCGCCCGCCGGTGGCAAACCTTGATGTGTTGTTTCTGGTGGCCAGCACCACGCAGCCTACGCCCAGCACGCTGGTGCTGGATAAGCTCTCCGCCATTGCGGTGGACAAGGGCGTGCAGCCGGTGATCGTGTGCACCAAGGGCGATCTGGCCGAGGCGGAGTTCCTGCGCGCGGCCTACGAAAGATCCACCCTGCCGTTCATCCGCATCGATTATGGGACCGGCAGCGGTCTGGACGAAGTAAAGCAGTGGATCAGCGGCCGGCTGTGCGCGTTCTGCGGCAATTCCGGCGTGGGCAAATCCACATTGCTGAACCATCTGCTGCCGGAAGCCGAGCGCGAGACCAGTGCCATCAGCCAGAAGCTGGGCCGCGGCCGCCATACCACCCGCGAGGTGACGATCTTTGAAGCCTTTGGCGGGCGCATTGCGGATACGCCGGGCTTTGCCAGTCTGGAAGCGAACCGCGCCGGTTTTATCCCAAAAGAGAATCTGGAGCACGTGTTCCCGGAATTCGGGCCGTATCTGGGCCGGTGCCAGTTTACCGGCTGCTCCCACCGCACCGAAAAGGGCTGCGCCGTGCGCGCCGCACTGGCTGAGGGCAAACTTTCCCAGACCCGGTACGACAGCTATTGCGCCATGTACGAGGAAGTCAAGGACGTGAAGGACTGGCAGCGCCCGAAAGTGTAAAAAAGAAAGGAACCTCATGTCACGCTGTGTGATCATTTCTGCCTGCCCGGTCTCACCGGAGCTGGCAAAGGCCCTGCGTCCGGACGATTTTATCATCGCCTGCGATGCGGGCTACCGCAACTGCGCACCTCTGGGGCGTAGACCCAACATCATCGTGGGCGATTTTGACACCGCCCCCTGCCCGGAACAGCAGGACGATGACATCATCATACTGCCCCACGTCAAGGACGATACGGACACCGAGTACGCCGCAAAGCTGGCCTCAGAAAAAGGCTTTGACGAGGTGCTGCTGCTGGGCGGCCTTGGCGGCAGACGGGTAGAGCATACACTTGCAAACCTGTGCACAGGCCTTGGCCTTGAAAAGCGCGGCGTGCGCACCACGCTGCTGGACGAGCGCAGCCGCATCACCTATGTGCTGCCCGGCGAGACCCGCCATTACCACAAAGCGCAGTATTTCTTCTTCTCTGCCTTTCCGCTGGAGGGTAGGGCAGAGGGCGTGTGTGAGCACGGCTCCTACTACGAGCTGGACGATGCGGAGCTGACGGCTGCCTACCCGCTGGGCGTCAGCAACGAGTATGCCGAGGGTTCGGACACCATTGCCATTTCCACCCGCAGCGGTGCACTGGTGGTGGTGGAGACCATGGCGGATTAAACCGGCCATGTCCGCCGGAACATTCTGCTCCCTGCCTGCATAGGATGGAACAGAAAACAGAAAGGCGGGGAGCATATGCAGGTAGTTGTCATCCGCAGCCCCAAGGCATTGCGCGGAATTCTGCGCAGGATGTTCGGCATCAAAAAGGAAACCTGAAAAAATCCCCTCTCTGCGGGTACGCCCGGAACAGAGAGGGGATTTTGCTGTATGCAGAGAGTTATTTTTCGGTGTGCTGCGCGGCCTCCATCGCGTTGAACCGCTCCAAAAAGCTGTGTTCCACGCCTTCGGATTTATAGCCCGGCATGGTGTCCAGCGCCACAGCGTGGATGCTGCGGAAGATGCTGTTTTCAATGTTGGGGTTCTCGCGCTTCAAGCGGCGCAGCAGGGTCTTGACCTCCTGCCGCTTGGAACCACCGCCGCCGTTGTCGCACATGGTGCAGTTCTCGGTAAAGCGGCAGGCGCACTGGATGAATTCCAGCTCGTTGTAGCGCTTCCACGCCAGAATATCCTCCTCGCGGATGCAGTACATTGGGCGGATGAGGGTCATGCCCGGGAAGCTGGTGCTGTGGAGCTTGGGCGGCATGGCTTGCAGCTGAGAACCGTAGAACATGCTCATGACAGTGGTCTCGATCACGTCGTTAAAGTGATGGCCCAGCGCGATCTTGTTGCAGCCCAGCTCCTTGGCCTTGCCGTACAGGTGGCCGCGGCGCATCCGGGCGCAGAGGTAGCAGGGGTTTTTATCGGTGTTGTTGGCCACGGCAAAAATATTGCTTTCAAAAATGGTCACGGGAATGTGCAAAAGCTCTGCGTTGCTTTCGATCTTCTGGCGGTTGATCTCGTTGTAGCCGGGGTCCATCACCAAGAATACCAGTTCAAAAGGCACATCACTGTGGCGCTGTAACTCCTGCATGAGCTTTGCCATCAGCATGGAGTCCTTGCCGCCGGAGATGCACACGGCAATGCGGTCGCCGGCCTGCACCAGCTCATAGCGCTTGACCGCCACGATGAAGGGCGTCCACAGCTCCTTGCGGTATTTTTTGATGATGCTGCGTTCGATCAGCTGATAGGGTTCCAAATCTCGCTTCATAATACTCCTCTTTACTGGGTCAGGGCGTTGTAACAGGCATCGAACGCCTGCAAAAAGCCGGTAATTTCATCCTCGGTGGTCAAATGGCTCAGGCTGATGCGCCACGAGGACAGCGCATTGCGCCGGTCGTGGCTCACGGCAAACACCGCACGGGAGGGTAGACCGTCCGACGAGCAGGCCGATTTCACCGAGACGCACACGCCTTTGGCGTCCAGCTCCCGCTGGAACACGGTACCCTTTACGTTCTGCACGCTCAGGTTCAAAATCTGCGGCACGGCGCTTTCCGGGCTGTTGATGCGCACTTTGGGATACTTTGCAAGCTCTGCGCGCAGGCAGGCATTCAAGGCGTGGATGTACTCCACCCGGGCAGGCAGCTCGGTGACGGCCTTATCCAGCGCCAGCGCCAGCGCGCAGGCCAGCGCCACGGTAGGCGTGCCGCTGCGGTAGATAGTGGTGCTCTCGCCGCCGTGGATGAGCGGCTCCAGCGCAAGGCCGCGCCGCTTGACCAGCACGCCGATGCCGTTCAGTCCGTAAAACTTGTGGGCGGTCAGGCTCATGGTATCAATGCCATCAAAGCAGACCGGCAGTTTGCCCACGGCCTGCGTGGCGTCCACGTGGAAATGGCAGTGGGGGTAGGTTTTTAAAAGTTCTGCAATTTCCGCAACCGGCTGTACTACGCCGAGTTCGCTGTCTACAGCGGTGACGGCCACCAGAATGGTGTCCGGGCGCAGCAGCTCTTTTAAGTGGTCAAGGTCCACGGTGCCGTCCTGTTTGATGTCCACAAGGTCGATCTCATAGCCTTGCTCCTGCAAAGCGGTCAGGCTGCCGCTCACAGAGGAATGCTCCAGCGGTGTAGAGATGATGTGCCTGCCATGGTGGCGCTCCAGCCGGGCAATGCTTTTGAGAGCGAAATTGTTGGCCTCGCTGGCGCCGGATGTATAGATGATCTCGGCAGGCTGAACATTCAGGCTGCGGGCGATGCTCTGTGTGGCGGCGTCGATGGCTGCCTTGGCGGCGGTGCCTGCTGCATGGCGGGAGTTGGCATTGCCCGGGCAATTGCGCTCCACTTCACAAAAGCGCTGCAAAACCGCCTCGTCCACCGGAGTGTTGGCGGAATAATCCAGATAAATCATAAACTCTCCTGATGATTCTCTTATAATACAGATTACAATGGTAGGTTATATTATAGTGCGCTTTGGGCCGGATTGCAAGACACTGTGCCCGATCTTCCGGGCTGGAAATACAAGAGAATTGCCCAAAACAGTTGCAGACGAGCAAAAAGTCTGCTATACTATCTGGAAGAACTGCGGCTTAGGGCCTTTTGCGGGGCTTTGCGCAGTTGGCCGGGTGCAAGCCCGGCAGTTTGGAAAAAGCCTGAACGGAAAGGGGAGAGCACCATGCTGCATACGAATCACCGCTTGCGCTGCACTGCATTTTCCATTTTCCGTTCCGGGCGGAATCATTGTTCCCAAATTCTGGAGGCATTGCCGTTTTGCTGACGGCGGTGCCTCTTTTTTTGGGACGGGAAGTCCTGTAGGAGGCAGAAAAACTTCATGAGTGAAAAAATCGATTACTCCAAAGGCATTTACGACGCGCACCAGCTGGGCGCAGGCCGCATGTTCATTCTGGGCGTGCAGCACATGTTTGCCATGTTCGGCGCAACGGTGCTGGTGCCGCTGCTCACCGGCCTGAGCGTTTCCACCACCCTGCTGTGCGCAGGTCTGGGCACCCTGCTGTTCCACCTCATTACCAAAAAGAAGGTGCCTGCATTCCTCGGCTCCTCCTTTGCGTATCTGGGCGGCTTCTCCATCGTGGCCCCCATGCTGGCAGATGCAGACGGCAACCTGACCGTTGCCAACACCAAGATGCTGCCCTACGCCTGCGCGGCCGTCGCATTTTCCGGTCTGGTGTATCTGGTGGCCAGCCTGCTGATCTCCACCTTCGGCATCCGCCGCATCATGCGGTTCTTCCCGCCGGTGGTCACTGGCCCCATCATCATCTCCATCGGCCTGATCCTGGCTCCCTCCGCCATCTCCAACTGTCAGGCAAACTGGCTGCTGGCCTTTGTGGCACTGGGTGTCGTGATCGTGTGCAACATCTGGGGCAAGGGCATGGTCAAGATCCTGCCCATCCTCATCGGCGTGCTGGTGTCCTATGCAGTGGCACTGGTGACCGGTGCGGTGGACTTCCAGCGCATTTCCGAAGCTGCATGGATCGGCATCCCGCTGCATAAGGAAGCCATGGGCCTGTTTGCCATTGATGGCAGCCCGGAGTTCATCAGTGCACTGTTCACCATCATCCCCATTGCGCTGGCAACCATGATGGAGCATGTGGGCGATATTGCCGCCATCAGCGCGACCGTGGGCCACAACTACATCAACGATCCCGGTCTGAACCGCACCCTGCTGGGCGATGGCCTTGCAACCACCATGGCCGGCCTGCTGGGCGGCCCGGCCAACACCACCTATGGCGAGAACACCGGCGTGCTGGCCCTGAGCAAGATCTACGACCCGCTGGTCATCCGCATTGCGGCTGTGCTGGCCATCATCCTGAGCTTCAGCCCCAAGTTTGAGGCCGTCATCAACACCATCCCCACCGGCATCATCGGCGGTATCAGCTTTGTGCTGTACGGCATGATCTCTGCCATTGGTGTGCGCAATGTGGTGGAGAACCGCGTGGACTTTACCAACAGCCGCAACCTGATCGTGGCTGCTGTCATTCTGGTGTGCGCACTGGGCTTCAACTCGGTGGGCGGCATCAGCTTTGCCGTCGCAGGCGTCACCATCAACCTGTCCGGTCTGGCTGTGGCCGCAATTGCAGGCATCCTGCTGAACGCTGTGCTGCCCGGCAACGATTACGAGTTTGATGCTGCCGACGGCGCCGAAGCCGCTTCCAGCAGCAACTTGCAGGTCTGATTTGCCCAGATCATAAAATAACAACCCAAGCAGAGCCGTCCTGCATGCCGCAGGGCGGCTCTGCTTTTTGTGGTACAGGGCAAAGCGCCTAAATTTCAGGTGCTGTTTTTAGTGACCCTGACAGATTTCAATAAATAGGAACTGTTCTTAAAATTATCCTTGACTAACTAGGAATCATTCGCTATAATAGAGCCATGAGAAGGGCCGGTGAGTACCAACACCGTCCGTATCCCTACAATGATCTTTAAAAGAATGATGGAGGTTGTTCTTATGAAAAAGTATGTTTGCACCGTTTGTGGTTATATTGCTGAAGGCGAGATCCCGGCTCAGTGCCCCGTCTGCAAGGCTCCGGCCTCTGCGTTTGTGGAAAAGACCGGCAATACCTATGTCACCGAGCACGTTGTGGGCATCGGCAAGGCCGAGGGCGTTCCGCAGGAGATCGTGGACGGCCTGCGCGCAAACTTTGAGGGCGAGTGCAGTGAAGTCGGTATGTATCTGGCAATGGCCCGTGTGGCCGAGCGCGAGGGCTACCCCGAGATCGCAGAGGCTTACAAGCGCTATGCTTACGAGGAAGCTGACCACGCATCCCGCTTTGCAGAGCTGCTGGGTGAAGTCGTCACCGACAGCACCAAGAAGAACCTGATGATGCGTGCCGAGGCCGAGTGCGGTGCCTGCGCCGGTAAGATGGATCTGGCCAAGAAGGCAAAGGCCCTGAATCTGGATGCCATCCACGACACCGTTCACGAGATGGCAAAGGACGAGGCCCGTCATGGCCGCGGCTTTGAGGGCCTGCTGAAGCGTTACTTCAACACCGAAGTCTGATAAGGTTTCCCCGGTTATCCATTCTGGCCGCTGCGCAGTGTATCCGCTGTGCAGCGGCTTTTTGTGGTTCAACCTACAAAATTGTTCCGTTGACAGACGCTGCCGCGCCGTTTTATAATACTGAATTATGATGCGCTGCAAAAGGAGATGGGAACGTGAAAACAGCTTCGGCACAAAAACGCCCGGCGGGCCGCTATGCGCTGCTGGATGAACTGCGCGGGTTGGACCTTGTCAGCATGATGCTGTACCATGCCTGCTGGGACCTGATATTCCTGTTTGGTGTGAACATCGGCTGGTACAACCAGATGCCGGGCTGGCTGTGGCAGCAGTCCATCTGCTGGGTATTCATTCTGCTGTCCGGCTTCTGTGTGCCCTTTGGGCGGCACACACTGCGCCGCGGCGCCACCGTGTTTGCAGCCGGTGCGGTGGTCACGGCAGTGACACTGCTTTTTATGCCGGAGAAACGGGTCGTTTTTGGTGTGCTGACCTTTTTGGGTGCAGCCATGCTGCTGACCGGTGTGCTGGAACCATTGCTGCAAAAGGTGCCGCCTGCGGCAGGGCTTGCGGTTTCGGCGGTGCTGTTTGCGCTGAGCTATCCGGTTTCCTCCAGCTGGGTGGGCATTGGCAGCTGGAAGCTTTTGCTGCCGCGGGGCCTGTATGCCAACTACTTTACTGCATTTTTTGGCTTTTACCCGGACTGGTTCTACTCCGCCGATTACTTTGGCCTGCTGCCGTGGCTGTTTTTGTTCTGGGCGGGGTACTACCTGCACAAGGCGGTGGGCCGCAGACGCATGGAACCGCTGCGCCGCCCGGTGTGCCCGGCGCTGGGCTGGATGGGCCGGCACTCGCTTTTGCTGTATCTGCTGCACCAGCCGGTGATCTACGGCGTACTTTCGGCCGTGGCAGTTCTTTTTGCATAAAAGGCTTGACACAGCCGGGATGCTGTGGTATTCTATCGATGGTTAGAAGATACTAACCAAATGGGGATGCGTCTGCGTGGTTGGACGCATTTTCATGGAACATAAAGTTAGTGGTATCTAACTAATATTGATTTGAGAGAGGTCGATCTTTTATGAGCAAAGTAGCAGTCGTATTTTGGAGCGCAACCGGCAACACCGAGACCATGGCAAACTGCGTCGCAGAGGGCGCAAACGGCACCATCGTGCCTTGCAGCGAGATGAATGCCGCAAAGCTGGCTGAGTTTGATGCAGTTGCTTTTGGCTGCCCCGCAATGGGCGCTGAGCAGCTGGAGGAGAGCGAGTTCGAGCCCATGTTCTCCGATCTGGAAGGTTCGCTGAACGGCAAGAAGATCGCACTGTTCGGCTCCTACGGCTGGGGCGACGGCCAGTGGATGCGCGACTGGGTGGAGCGTGCTCAGGGCGACGGCGCACAGGTGCTGAACGGCGAAGGCCTGATCTGCAACGAGGCTCCGGACGATGATGTTCAGGCTGCCTGCCGCAAGCTGGGCGCAGATCTGGCTGCATGGTAAGCGGGAGAAACTTCTCTTGACAAACAGGGTTTGCTGCGCTAAACTTTAAACGCTTGGCAAAACAGCGGCCCTGCACAGAATGCAAAAACAGCGGCAGGGGATCAGGGACGTTCAAAGCCCGGTCTCTTGCCGCGTTGCTTTAAAAAGGCGGTGTATATGGCAGTGGCTGCGGCAATTGGCATTACGGTAGGCTTTGCGTTTTTGCGCGGTGCGGTGCGCCGCGCTGCAATGCGGTCGGGCCGTAAAAAAGAATAAAATACAGAACAGGAGACCCCATCCCTATGCAGAGCGCCCCGAAGAACTTGGAAAAGAAACGCGCAGACGAAAAGCTGCTGGTCAGCGAGATGATCGCGCTGTACTGCCGCAGGCAGCACAAAACACCCAAAGGCACCTTATGCCCGGAATGCCGGCAGCTGCACGATTATGCCCTGATGCGTATCGAAAAATGCCCGTTCATGGAGACCAAGACCTTCTGTTCGGCTTGCAAGGTGCACTGCTACAAGCCGGAAATGCGGGAAAAGATCCGCGTGGTGATGCGCTGGGCGGGCCCGCGGATGCTGCCGGTGCACCCGGTACTGTCCATCCGGCATGTGGCAGTGACCCTCAAAGCAAAGCGAGAAGCGAAAAAAGCTGGCTGAGTTTTCCAGCATAAATGCTCTGCCCACAGGCCATACTGAGGGCAAAGAGGTGATAAACATGGAAAACATCGGCGTTACCTGTGATGTCTGCGAGTGCTGCCACAATGTGAGCGGCTGCAAGTGCGACCTGCCCCAGATCAAAGTGACGGAGCAGTGCACCTGCAATACGCAGCAGGTGGAGACCCCGCACTACTGCCAGAACTACGAGAAAAAGTAACTCCGCTCAGCACAAAACAGCTCCCGCCAGAGCATTTTTTGGCGGGAGCTGTTTTTATGTTGTTACCGCAGGGCTACATTGCAGGTGGCAAGGCTGCGGATCAGGGTGCCGACGCTCTCCTTCATCTGGATGCCGACAAAGCCCAGCGTGAAGGCGGCCTGCACATTGGCCAGATTGTCGTCAATGAATACGCACTCGCTGGCTTTCAGGCCGTATTTGTCCAGCAGCGCCTGATAGATGCGGGGGTCGGGCTTGTTGATGTGCACCTCGCAGGAGGCAACACCGCCGTCAAAGTGGTCCAGCACGCCGCGCTCTTTGAACAGCTCAAGCACGTCTTGCGGGATGTTGCTCAGGTAGTACACGCAGTAGCCATGGTTTTTCAGGCGGCGCACCAGCTCCTGCATCCGGCGGCGCGGGTGCAGGATGTGCAGCCAGTCGTCCAACACGCCCTGCACCTCAAATTCGCGCCCGACGGCTCTGGCATTTTTGAGCATGGCACTGTTGCCGTCAAAACGGGAGACAAGCCCCGCGTCCAGCTGCTTCCACGCTTCGCTGCCAAAGGTCAGGTCGTACACCTGCTCCTCGATCTCAGCGTTGCACAGGCGGTCTACCAGATAGGCTTTGGGGTCAAAATCCACCATGACGCCGCCCAGATCAAATACGATGCTTTTATACATTATAAGATATCCTCTGTTTCGTAATGGAATGCTTTTCCTCAGTATACCACAATCTGCCATGTGGTTTCCACTGCTTTTTGCATCACCGGCAAAGCTGCCGCATAAGCTGTGGCAGAAAGGGGAGAGCGCCGTGACCATCCGGGAACTGTGTGAAAAAGAGGTGGTGCAGCTGGAACAGGGCGTCTGCCTTGGCCGGGCCGACGACCTGACCTTTGACCCGGCCACCGCACAGCTGCAAAGCCTGATCCTGCTGGGCAGGCCCCGGCTGTTCGGCCTGCTTGGCCGGGACGAGAGCCTGACCATTCCGTGGCAGGAGATCGAAACCATTGGCACCGATGCAGTGCTGGTGCACACGGCCCTGCCGCCCGCGCCGCCGCAGCCGGAACAGCCCGGTTTGTGGCAAAAGCTGCGGGCAAAGCTGGGTTTGTAAATTTTTTGCAAAATCAGGGGTGGACATTTTCGGTAAAGTGACTATAATAATCGCAGGAGCTTTGTGCAAAAAGCGTAGAGAAGCGTGATTTTGCTTTGGATTTTGAAAGTTCGGGACGAGGAAAGGAACGGAATTTATGAAAACTCCAAAACCACTTTTGGCGCTGCGGATGCTGTTTCCGCTGGCGGCATCGTTGATCGTGCTGCTGCTGGGCGAATGGATCGCCCGCGGCAGTCTGGGCGCAGATATTTTTACAAGTTTTATCTTTCCGCATATCGGGGCCTACATGCTGGCATGGCTGCTGCTGTTTCTGGCATGGCTGCTGCTGGACTGGGTGTCCCGGTTCCCGCCGCTGTCTACGCTGGGCATGGCGGTGCTGGGCTGCGCACCCTGCGCGGTGAACTTTTACACCTTGCAGCTGCGCGGCGAGCCTTTCCTGCCTTGGGATCTGGCGCAGGTGTCGGAAGCCGCCGGTGTGGCGTCTGCGGCGGGCATCAAGATCCAGACCAGCATGGTCGTCACCATCGTCGTGGTGCTGGCACTGACGGTGGGCAGCTTTTTCCTGTACCGCGGACGTCACAAACAGCGCTGGCTGCCCCGGCTGGCGGGCAGTGCCGCTACCGCAGCGGCGCTGTGCCTGCTGGTGCTCGGCGTTTATTTGCAGCCCGCCGTCACGCAGGCCGTCGGCATCACGCCGGACGCATGGATGCAGGACCGCTACTACCGTTATTACGGTGTGATCACCGGTT
This sequence comes from uncultured Faecalibacterium sp., assembly GCA_934511465.1. Taxonomy (GTDB): domain Bacteria; phylum Bacillota; class Clostridia; order Oscillospirales; family Ruminococcaceae; genus Faecalibacterium. The sequence goes on from CAKSWG010000010.1 coordinate 35,332, forward strand.
TTATGACCAACCTCACCAACCTTGAGATCGACAAGCCTGAGGAATACTCGCAGGAAGCAGTGGATGCCCTGCTGGACAATGTGGACGAGAGCCAGAAGTTCACTACCGGCCCGCTTTATCCCACCAGCTACAGCGCCACCACTCCGGCAGACGAGCAGGTGAAAGACCCCACCATCATCTATGTGATGGATGAATCCTATTGGGACGTTTCCGAGCTGGAACAGTACGGCATCACCTTTGATACGGACGTCTCCCAAAATCTGCACGCCTTGCAGCAGACCAGCGCCTATGGCCGGGCCTACAGCCCCAGCTTTGGCGGCGGCACCTGCGATGTGGAGTTTGAGGCCCTCACCGGCTACTCGGTGTCCTTCCTGCCCAGCGGCAGCAAGCCCTACCAGCAGCACGTGACCAAGCCCTTGTTCGCTATGCCCAATTACCTCAAGAGCCGCGGCTACCAGACCGCCGCCGTGCACTGCTTCTGGGCCAAATACTGGAGCCGCGACAAAGCCTACCCGAACCTCGGCTTTGATGATTTTATCAGCCTTGAAGATATGCATGGTGTGACCAAGGTCCGGAAACACTATTGGACGAGCGGCCTTGTGACCGACGACTCCATGGCAGATCAGATCATCCAGCAGTACGAGAGCATGAAGGCTTCCTCGGACAAGCCGGTGTTCCTGCACGCCGTCACCATGCAGAACCATACCAATTATAATAAGGATAACTATCCGGACGACGAGCGCGTGCGCGTGGTATCCCACCCGGTGGGTCTCAAGCCCAGCACCGTGGGTGCGCTGGAGGACTTCGCCACCGGCATCCGGGATGCAGACGCTATGCTGGGCAGGCTGACCGGATACTTCTCGCAGGTGGACGAGCCCGTGATCTTGGTGTTCTGGGGCGATCACTATAACCCCATCGATTCCAACTACGATGTCTACACCGCCACCGGCTATGCCAGCGATTCCAGCGCAGACCCCCGCCTGCACCAGACCACGCTGCTGATGTGGTCCAACTACAGCCAGCAGAAGGTGGAGCTTGGCACCATTGCATCTTACGATATTTCGCCGGTGATGATGGACATTTACGGTCTGGAAGAGCCGCTCTACTTCCAGTTCCTGAACCGTCAGCTGCGGGTGGCGGACCGCGCCTATACCCGCGGCGTGGTAATGGAACCGGACGGCAGCACCACGCTGGAGCCTACAGCGTTCCAGCAGCGGTGGAACAGCGAGCACTGGCTTTTGCAGTATGACCTGATGTTCGGCAAGGGCTACGCCCTCGACCGCATGGGCCTTTCGGCCTTCAGCGCGCCGCCGAAGGGCAAATGAGCGAAAAATAACGCTTTTCTTTGTAAAAAACAGAGAAAAACTCTTGCAACCGCATTCTTTTTGTGGTACTATAACAAAGCATTACACACGCATCACTATGCCCTTTTGTGCCCAGCCGGGTGGAGGGCAGTCTGCCGATACCCGATGTATCGTGCGGATCACGGTGTGCGGAGGCAAAACAATATCTGGAGGTATTTTTACTATGGCAGTCGTTTCTATGAAGCAGCTTCTCGAGGCAGGTGTGCACTTCGGTCACCAGACCCGCCGTTGGAACCCCAAGATGGCAAAGTACATCTTCACCGAGCGCAACGGCATCTATATCATCGATCTGCAGAAGACCGTGAAGAAGCTGGACGAGGCTTACAACTACGTGAAGGAAGTTGCAGCTGAGGGCGGCGACATCCTGTTCGTCGGCACCAAGAAGCAGGCTCAGGAGTCCATCCGTGACGAGGCTCTGCGCTGCGGCATGCACTACGTCAACGCTCGTTGGCTGGGCGGCATGATGACCAACTTCCGCACCATCCGTAAGCGCATCGACCGTATGGATCAGCTGGCTAAGATGAAGGAGAACGGCACCTTCGAGCTGCTGCCCAAGAAGGAAGTTGCCAAGCTGGAGCTGGAGATGGAGAAGCTGGACAAGTACCTGGGCGGCGTCAAGAACATGAAGACCCTGCCGAAGGCTATGTTCATCGTTGATCCTCACAAGGAGCGCATCGCTGTTGCTGAGGCCCGCAAGCTGAACATCCCCATCGTGGCTATCGTTGATACCAACTGCAACCCCGACGAGATCGACTACGTGATCCCCGGCAACGACGACGCAATCCGCGCTGTCAAGCTGATCGCCGGCGCTATGGCTGACGCTGTGCTGGAAGGCAAGCAGGGCAATCAGGAGGCCGCTCCCGCTGAGGATGCAGCAAACGCCTGATTTCCCATCCCACAAACAACAAAATAACGTGTAAGGGAGAATACGAAAATGGCTATTTCTGCAAAGGACGTTATGGAACTGCGCAAGCAGACCGACTGCGGCATGATGGAGTGCAAGAAGGCTCTGACCGAGGCTGACGGCAACTTCGAGAAGGCAATCGAGATCCTGCGCGAGCGTGGTCTGGCTACCGCTGCAAAGAAGGCAAGCCGTACCGCTGCTGAGGGCATGGTCTACGCTGATTACTGCCCCGAGTGCAAGGTGGGCGTTGTCATCGAAGTCAACGCTGAGACCGACTTCGTTGCCAAGAACGACAAGTTCGTTGCTTTCGTCAAGGAAGCTACTCAGGTCATCATGAAGCAGAACCCCGTTGACGTTGAGGCTCTGATGGCTTGCAAGACCGAGAATGACGAGACCGTGGACGAGGCCCTGAAGAACCTGATCCTCGTGATCAAGGAGAACATCAAGATCCGCCGTTTCGTCCGTTACGAGGGCGTCTGCTCTGCATACGTCCACGGCGGCGGCACCCATGGCATTCTGGTCAACTTCGAGACCACCAACGGCATCGAGGCTAAGGACGAGTTCGTGGCTTACGGCAAGGACATCGCTATGCAGGTCGCAGCTGCTAACCCCAGCTACGTCGATGAGGCTTCTGTCCCCGCTGAGGTCGTGGCCAAGGAGAAGGAGATCATGCTGGCTCAGATGGCTGGCGATCCCAAGACCGCTAACAAGCCCGATGCTGTGAAGCAGAAGATGATCGAGGGCAAGATCAAGAAGTTCTTCAAGGAGAACTGCCTGGTCGATCAGGAGTTCGTCAAGGACGGCGACCTGACCGTTGCTCAGTACACCGCTAAGGTCGCTAAGGATCTGGGCGGCGACATCAAGATCGTCAAGTTCACCCGCTTCCAGAAGGGCGAAGGCCTGGAGAAGCGTGCTGACGACTTCGCTGCTGAAGTTGCAAGCATGGTGAAGTAATTTAACCTTTGGGTTGAATCTGGGAGCTGCAGTACCCGTAACAGGGCGCTGCGGCTCCTTTTTTGTTTGTATTTGCCGGGTGGATGTGCTATCATAGAGAAAACGGACAGAAGGGAGGACGAAAGCAATGCGCAGTGTAAACAAAACGTCTCTCCGAATGGAGAGCAGGATCAGATAAGGAGAATCCCTTATGAAAAGACAAACCATGACCCTTGCAGGTGTCCCTGCCGTTCTGTACGGCGAACGGAGCCGCAGAGCCTATCTCTATGTCCACGGAAAAAACGGCTGCAAGGAAGAGGCAGAACGTTTTGCCGCTACAGCCTGTGAAGCTGGCTGGCAGGTGCTGGCTATCGACCTGCCCGAACATGGCGCACGGAAAAACAGCCCGGAGCAGCTACTGCCATGGGTGGTGGTCCCGGAACTGCAGGCTGTCTATGCCCGCATGAAGCCGGTGTGGGCGCATATCCGGCTGTATGGTGTGAGCATCGGCGCATGGCTTGCCATGCAGGCATTGCAGGAAGACGCGCCGGAACAGGCCCTGCTGGTCTCTCCGGTGGTGGATATGGAGGCCCTCATCACCAATATGATGCAATATGCCCATGTGACCGAGGAACAGCTGCGACGGGCAGGGGAAATCTCCACGGATCTTGGTGAGACCCTCTCATGGCCGTATCTGTGCTGGGTGCGGGAACATCCGCTGCACTGGTATGGCCGCACGCAGGTGCTCTACGGGGATCAGGATGCCCTGACCAGCCGCGCCATGATCGAGCGCTTCCGTCAGGAAAGCGGGGCGCATCTGACGATCATGGAGGGCGGGGAACACTGGTTCCACACTCCGGTGCAGATGGCGGTCCTTCAAACGTGGGAAGAAACGAACGTTTGATTTTTGATTTAGAACAGCCGCCGCGTGCGCTATGGCTATTTTTAGCGGAAAAATTATTTGTTATTAACGAAGCCCGGAAAATCTGCGGATTTTCCGGGCTTCGCTTTTCACAAGAGGGACCGTGATGATACATGGCATTTACTGTCAAAAATGCATTTTTTGATGGGACTTTTCTGGTGAAAAAGTGTTTGGAGCGGCCCGCAGGACGCCACAAACAGGAATCATATAAAACAAAAACGCCGCTGACGACTTTTATTCCGTCAGCGGCATTTTGCCTATTCTGTTAAGCGATGTTCAGACCTGAGAGATCAGACCTTTGCTTCGCTGTTGTGCTCAGCATTCTTATAGGCCTTGAAGGAGTGGAATACGATGTTCAGGCCCAGAACAATCAGCAGCACGGCCAGGATCAGCTGCAAGCCGTTTGCGATGAACACAGAACCCCAAGTGGCTTCGCCAGCGGGAATGGTGACAGCAGCGGCATTGCTGATGGCCTTGACCATTGCGATCAGGCGCTGCACCAGAGCGGTGAAGGTGACGCACAGCATGATGATCAGCGGAGGGAAGATCATCTTGTTGCTGCGGCCGGTGACCTTCAGGAACACGCACAGGGTAGCCAGAACCAGAGCGCTCAGCAGCTGGTTGGCAGAACCAAACAGGGGCCAGATGTTGGCGTAACCGATCTTAGTCAGCAGGAAGCCGAAAGCCAGAGTCAGGAAGGTGGAGAAGTACACGTTGCACAGCAGCTTGCGCCAGCCCTCAGCATGCTCCATGTCGTCCACGCTGAACAGCTCCTGGAAGCTCATGCGGCCGATACGGGCCACAGCATCCAGACTGGTCAGGGCCAGTGCGGAAACGCACATGGTCATAAACACAGAGGCAAAGTGCTGGTCCAGGCCGAAGCCCACGAAGAAGCTGGCAACGCCGCGGCTGAAGACCTGGAACGGAGTGCCGTCTGCGGGGGTGCCGTCTGCAGCAGCAGAAGCACCGGCAACACACAGAGCGATGACAGCCAGCAGGCTTTCCAGCACCATGGCACCGTAGCCGACCTTCAGCATATCCTTCTCATTGGTAACGGTCTTGGAGGAAGTGCCGGAAGACACCAGACTGTGGAAACCGGAAACAGCGCCGCAGGCAACGGTAACGAACAGGATGGGGAACATGGTGCCCAGCTTGGCGTTGGTAAAGCCGGTGAACACCGGCAGGTTCATGACGGGATGGTTGACGATCAGGCCCAGAACAGCGCCCACGATCATGGCCACGAACATAAAGGTGGTCATGTGGTCACGGGGCTGCTTCAGCAGCCACATGGGCAGAACAGCGGCAAAGAAGATGTACACAAAGGTGATGTAGCTCCATGCAGCCTTGCCCAGAATGATGGGGAAGTTTGCACCCACAACAAAGGACAGCACGATGAATGCAATGCTGATCACATTCTCTTTCCAGCCGGTGAAGTGCAGGTTCTTCTGCAGCAGGCCAAAGACTACGGCGAACACCATGAACATGATGGAGACCATACCGGCAGCACCGTTGGTCTGGGCAGCCTCTGCCAGAGCACCGTCAGCACCGTAGGCATTGAAGGTGCCGGCCACCATGTCGGCAAAGGCGGCAATCACGATGCCGCAGAACAGCCAGCAGAACAGCAGGAACAGCTTGCGGCCGGTCTTGCCGATGTACTTTTCGATCAGCATGCCCATGCTCTTGCCGTCATTCTTAACGGAAGCATACAGAGCGCCGAAGTCGGTGACGGCACCGAAGAAGATGCCGCCCAGCAGCACCCACAGCAGCACCGGCAGCCAGCCGAAAGCAGCGGCCTGGATCGCACCGGTGACAGGGCCTGCACCGGCAATGGAGCTGAACTGGTGTGCAAACACGGTCCAGCCGTCGGTGGGAACATAGTCCCGGCCGTCCTCATGGACGACTGCCGGGGTCTTGGCAGAGGGGTCGATGCCCCACTTGTTAGCCAGCCAGCGGCCGTAAAGCATATAAGCGCCAAACAGACACACGGCTGCGATCAATACGATGACCAGCGTATTCATTGTTTTTACCTCTTTCCTTTCTTTGCACCCGGCAAAATGCGCGGAACATGGGCCTTTAAAGCCGACATCCGCAGCGGCGTGGCGTAAAAAAGCCTCCGTCCTCCAAAGTCTGTCCAGTGTGATGGACGGACCATCGAAGACGAAGGCTTCCACTCTGCACGGCACATCGTGCAGGGAATACTCCGCGGTACCACTTCGTTTGCTGCTCGGGGCAGCCGCTCACAAACGCACATTCATGCGCTGCCCTGTAACGTGGGCGAAACGGCCATGCATTACTAAAAGGCGGGGTCAACGCCTCTGTTCACACAGGCTGCTCGCAGGGGAGAACGCTTTGCTCCTGACTGCTGCCCTTGCATCAGATGGACGGCTCTCTGGGAGAGGGTGCTGCAAAGAATCATGTCCTGTTCATCGCATTTGCCGAATGATTGTCCGTATTTTAGTGCGAAATTCACAATTTGTCAATATCTTTGGCACAAGTTCGGAGGATGCACTAATTCAGGAAAGTGTTCTGCAATAATTTTTAGGTGATTTTTGTTCATGCGTGAAACGAAAAAAACTATACACGTCCACGAATGAAAAGAGTTCACGCCCGGGGCTTGACTTTCACACTTTGATGTGCTAAAGTGGTGATGCAAGAAAGAATCTGAATATTTCCGAAACATTTAAGATAGGGAACGCCCCCAAAACCGGACAGTCCGCTGCGGCGGCAAGGAGAACATTTATGGCAGATAAAAATTCCAGAAGAAACCAGACCACCGATGCACTGTTTGACGCTATTCTCAGTTTGGAGACCCGGGAAGAGTGCTATAACTTTTTTGAGGACCTGTGCACGGTAAAAGAGATCTCGGATATGGCGCAGCGGCTGGAGGCGGCAAAGCTGCTGCTGGACGGCAGCACCTACGACCAGATCGTAAAGGCGGTGGAGATCAGCACGGCTACCATCAGCCGTATCAACCGCTGCATCCAGTATGGCTCCGGCGGCTACCGTGATACCATTGAGAAAATGCGCGGCAAACAGGCGTAACCGCAGGGAACACGGCCAAGGCGGCAGACATAGAATGGGGCATAGAAACCCATCGGGACTGAAAGGAAGGATCTTCTATGTCTGATACCACCAACTGCCCCCGCACCCCATGCACCTGCCCCTGCCTGCCCAAGGTGACGCTGGATCAGGCCGTCATTGACCTTGTGGAGAGCATCGCTTTGCAGGAGAACGCCTTGAGCCACATCCTCTGTGCCGAGAGCCGGAAGATGGAGGCCGCCATGGAACTGGACGGTCTGGACCTGTGCAAGCTGCTGGAAGTGAACGACTCGGCCACCAACATGGTGCATGCCGTTGCCAATCTGGAGCTGGTGCTCAAGGATAAGCTGGAGTTCGTCTCCAACAACCTGTACTATCCGCCTGCGGATGCCGCAGCGAAGTAAAAAGATGCGGAAAGGCCTGTCCGGATGCCGGGCGGGCCTTTTATATTAACGGGCTCGCCCTCTCAGTCTCGCATTCGCTCGACAGATTCCCCCTTTTGTCGCTTCGCGACATCTTCCCCCGGCGCGGGGGAAGTCTTTCCTCAAAGGGGGAGCCTTTGGCAGTCCATGCAAAGTTTATCTATATGCCAAGGCCTCTCCATTTGGGGGAGGTGGCACCGAAGGTGACGGAGAGGGCGAGGATGCTGGCCTTGTGCTGCGGCTGTTTGAAATACTGACAATAACCGAATGCATAATTTTTGTAAAAACCATTTGTTGGAATTGCTGATAACGGGATTCTGTGCTATACTATACAATGTATCACCATGAAAGTGAGGAAAACCGAACGTTTATGAACTATGATGTGATCCTGTTTGATGTGGACGGAACCCTCATTGATTCCGCTCCCGGTATTATAAATACATTAGAAGAAGTTTTTGCCAAGATGGGCGTGGACACCACGAATGTGAACTTGCGCCGCTACCTTGGCCCGCCGCTGCGCAAGAGCTTTGGCGAGCATTTTACCGACCCTGCCCTGATCGAAAAGGCCACCGACCTTTACCGTGACAGTTACGCCGTCAAGGGCAGCCACGAGTGCGCAGCCTATCCGGGCGCAGCGGAGATGCTGCGGCGCCTGAAGGATGCTGGCCTGATCCTCTGCACGGCCACTTCCAAGCCTACCGTGGTGGTCACGCCCATTCTGGAAGAAAAGGGCCTTGCAGGCTATTTTGATTTTATCGGCGGCGCATCCATGGACGAAAGCCGTGACACCAAGACCGAAGTAGTGCGCTACGTACTTGCCCAGCCCATGATGCAGGGCAAGCGGGTGCTGATGGTGGGCGACCGCAATGACGATATGCGCGGAGCGGCAGACTGTGGTCTGGATGCCGCCGGTGCGCTGTACGGCTATGGCAGCAGGGAAGAGCTGGAACCCTTCCACCCGGTGCTGCTGGCCGAAAGCTGCGCCGACCTTGCCAGCCGGATTTTGGGCGAACAGGCATAAAAGTGCTTTGTGCCGGAAAATAAGTGAATGGTGAGAGATATGAGAAATACACGACCGGAAAAGCAATCGCTTACGCCGATGCAGAAGCAGGCGGTGCTGGTGTGCATCGTGTGCGCACTGGCAGCTCTGCTGACCATCGGCATTACGCTCACGCTGATCAAGCGCGGTAAGAACCCCACAGCCCCCGTGGAGCGGCCCTCCAGTGAGGTGCTTGTGCCGGGCGAGGAGGATATCTCGGATCACTATCAGATCAACGAGACTTCCAACGCTCTGCTGCCGGAAACTGCCGACGCAGGCGAGAGCTACCAGAAGGAGACGCTGTTCATTGGTGATTCCAACACGGTGCGCCTGTATGCCAACGGCCTGATCAGCTTGCAGCAGTTCTGCGCCAAGGAGGGCATTGGCACCCATGCCGCCCTCACCGAGGGAATCGTCACCTTTAAAAAGGATAACAACAGCTATACGATCGCACAGGCAGTGGCCAAAATGAAACCCCGCCGCGTGGTGATCATGCTGGGCACCAACGACAACGGTATGGCTGTGGATGAGTTCATTGCAAACTACACCGCACTGGTGCAGGCCATTCAGGAGAGCTATCCCTACACCGATATCATCGTGAACACAGTGCCGCCGGTGCCGGCCAACCACTCCAACTACCCCAACATGGACCAGACCAAGATCGATGATTTCAACATGGCACTGCTTTCCATGTGCGAGCAGATGGGCTTGAAGTTCCTCAACACGGCTGAGGTGCTGAAGGATGCCAACGGCTATGGCCGTGAGGATTACTACCAGAGCGGGGACATTCATCTGACCTCTGCCGGCCTCAAGGCGCTGCTGAGCTATCTGCGCACCCACGCCTACCAGACCGATGACCGCCGCCCGGATACGGCCAACATCCCCACCCGTGCGGACTACACCCCGAACCCCAGTTCTGCTGTGGCGGCACCCAGCTCGGAGGCAGCAAGTTCCTCCTCGGAGGCATCGGTGCTGTATCAGGCCGGATACCATGTGGACAAGACCGGCGGCGGTACCCTGAGCAGCGGCAGCGACAGCGGCAAGACCGTGCTGACTTACGATGTGACCAGCGCGGCGCAGGCTATCAGCGTAACGGCTGTGCCGCAGGACGGCTATGTGTTCGTCAAGTGGAGCGACGGTGTGACCCACAAGACCCGCACCGACACCAATTTTAAGCAGAATGTAGATGTGACCGCTGTGTTTGCAGCGGCATCCATCCACATCAGCAGTGCCGGCAAGCCGATGCTGGGGGATTACTACACATTCACGGCAAAGCTGAGCGGCAAGTACCTTGCCGCCGACAGCATCCGCTGGTACGCCAACGGTGTGGAAGTGCCGCAGGCAGCGGGCAAGACCACCGTTAAGGTGGAGATCGACCCGTCCATGCTCAACGAGACCTTCAAAGTTTATGCCGTGGCCAGCTATAACGACTGCACCGTTACCAGCAACACCCTGAACGTGACGATAAGCGGCGTGAGCTCCGGTTCCACCAGCTCTTCCAGCAGTTCGTCCGGTGCTGAAAGCACCAGCAGCTCTGGTTCTTCCGGTACCTCTTCCGGAGCGTCCTCCGGATCTACATCCGCTTCCGAGAGCACCTCGCACAGCACTTCCAGCAGCGAGAGCACGGCTCCCTCGGCAAGCACGTCCAGCTCCAACGGTGGATCCAGCTCCTCCCACAGTACGAGCAGCAGCACCTCTTCCGGCTCTTCTCATAGTACGGGCAGCAGCGTTTCTTCCAGCGAGAGCACTTCGTCTTCCCATAGCAGTTCTGCGGCGGGGAGTAGCTCTCACACAGAGCCTTCAGAGAAAAACGCCAGCAAGGAAGCTGCCAACGAGCAGACAGCACCCACGGACTCCGCATCCTGACGCAAGTCACCTCTGCCTGCCCTGCCGCATAGGCTGGCGGGAAGGGAGGCGTTTTGATGAACTGTGAACAGCCCCGTGTCCCGGGTCTGCCGGGCGCAGAGGACGTGACCGACGGCGATGTGGATTACTACGGAACCGACTGGGAAAACGTGGACAATGGCGCACTGGAAGAAGAAATGCAGAAGTGCGCGGCCACACCCTGCGATGCAAAAACCACCTGTCCGGACAACGATCCGGAACAAACGGACGTACAAACGTACGAAATCGTCTCAGAGTAATATGGAAGCCAGCTCTGCAAGGGCAGGGCTGGCTTCTCCCTGTTGTTAAGCGCATGGCAATTCAGGCCATGGCAGAAGGAAAAGAGGGAAGAATTATGGCAAAATACTATTGCATCCTGTTTGATGCAGACAACACGCTGCTCAACTTTGACGCAGCCGAAAACAAGGCGCTGGCCGAAACGCTGGTGAATTACGGCATTGAGCCGGATGCCGAAACGGTACAGACCTACCGCACCATCAATTCGGAGCTGTGGCGTCAGCTGGAAAAGGGCCAGATCAAGCGGGAAAAGCTCATGAGCGAGCGCTTCACCCGCTTCCTCAAGGCCATTGATGCAGCCGGCGACGGCGCGGAAATGAACCGCTTCTATCTGGAACAGCTGTCCACCCACCCAGACCTGATGGGGCCGGATGTGCTGGATGTGCTGCGCGAGCTTTCGGAGGTGGCAACGCTGGCCGTTGTGACCAACGGCTTCCAGAAGGTGCAGACCCGCCGTCTGGCCGAATCGGGCGTTTTGAACTTTATGGAGGACGTGTTCGTTTCTGAGAAGTTGGACAGCGAGAAGCCGAACCGCAAAATTTTTGACGCAGCTCTGCGCGCTTTGGGCGTGGAGAACCGTGAACACGTGTTGATGGTGGGCGACGGCCTGAGCAGCGATATCCAAGGCGGCGTGAATGCGGGCCTTAACACCTGCTGGTACAACCCGAACCATGCCGAGAACCCCGGCAAGGTGGTGCCCACCTACGAGATCGCGGACCTGAAAGAGCTGTATCCGCTGGTGATGGAGCAGGAAGAGCTGGCCAATGTGGGCCTGAAAAACCGCCGCCACCAGTGCTGAGCCGCAGCGCCTTGGAATAAGAACGGATAAAAAACTATGCTGATACATTTGGAAAAACTAGGCAAGAGCTTTGGCGAAAAGATCGTCCTGCACGATGTGACGGCCAGCGTTGAGCGGGAGGACCGCATTGGCATCGTGGGCCAGAACGGTGCGGGCAAAACCACGCTGCTCAAGATCCTGACCGGCGAATATCAGGATTATGAGGGCGAGTTCAGTGTGACCCACGGCGTGACGCTGGGCTATCTGGAACAGAACGCAAAGCTGGATGCCACGCTGGATATCTACGGCGAAATGCGTTCCACCTTTGCGCCGGTGCTGGATGCCATGGCGCAGATGCAGATCTTGGAACGAAGAATGGCCGCAAGCCCGGAGGACGCATCCCTGCTGGCCCAGCATGACCAGCTGCAAAATATCGTGGATGCCGCCGACGGCTACAACATGGATGTGAACATCAAAAAGGTGCTGTCCGGCATGGGCTTTGCACAGGATACATGGCAAAAGAACATCGCGGTGCTCTCCGGCGGCGAACTGACGAGACTGCGGCTGGCAAAGCTGCTGCTGGAAAAGCCGGATGTCCTCATTCTGGACGAGCCCACCAACCACTTGGACTTTGCCACCATGGAATGGCTGGAAAATTACCTCAAAAGCTATTCCGGCGCGGTGCTTGTGGTCAGCCATGACCGCTATTTCCTCGATAATGTATGTACCAAGATCTGGGAGGTCTCCTTCCAGACCATGACCACCTACAAGGGCAACTTCTCGGCCTATCTGCCCCAGAAGGAAGCTGCCGACACTCTGCGCCAGAAGCAGCACGACGCCGATGTGGCGCTGGCCGAAAAATTGCAGGACTACGTGGACCGCAACCTTGTGCGCGCTTCCACCACAAAAATGGCCCAGAGCCGCCGCAAGCAGCTGGAAAAGCTGGAGATCACCGAGGCGCCCAAGGATGAGACGAACCAGCTCAAGTTCCGGTTTGAATATGACGTAGAACCGTGGAATGAGCTGGTGCTGCTCAAGAACCTGACCATCAAAATAGGGGAGCGGACATTGCTGGAGCCCTTCACCTACACGGTGTGCCGCGGCCAGCGGCTGGTCATTGCAGGCCCCAACGGCGCGGGAAAATCCACCCTGATGCAGGTGCTGGATGGCAAGCGCCGCCCCTCCGGCGGCATGGTACGGCTGGGCACTGGCGCACGGCCCAGCATTTTTGCCCAGCAGCAGAACCGCTTGGGGCAGGGCCGGGTCATTGATGTGATCTGGAACAAGTACCCCCGCATGACCGAGTTGGAAGTGCGCAGCCATCTGGCAAAGCTGGGCTTCCGGGGCGAGACCGTGTTCAAGCCCTGTGAGGCGCTTTCCGGCGGCGAGCTGGCCCGCCTGCGCTTTGCCGAGATCGTGCTGGAGCGGCCCAATCTGCTGTTTCTGGACGAGCCCACCAACCATCTGGATATTTATACCCGTGAAAATCTCACCGAGGCCCTCATGGCCTACACCGGCACGCTGCTGCTGGTCACCCATGACCGCCACCTGATGAACAGCCTTGCCTGCCCCATCCTTTATCTTGAGGATGGCAAAGCCACGATCTACCCCAGCTACGACGCCCTGATGGGCCGCAGTGCCCCGGCCCCTGCCGTGCAGAAGGCCGCGGAGCCCTCCAAGATCGGCTATGGCAAGGAGCAGCGCCGCCGCCGCGCAGAGCTGCGGGCCAAGATCAAAGCCTGCGAGGACGAGATGGAAGCCTGCGGTGCCCGCGAGGTGGAACTGGACAACGAGATCAACTCCCCCGAGGTGTACAACGACCCGGACCTGCTGCGCCAGAAGAGCGACGAACTGAGCGACCTGCGCTTCCATCAGGAAGAGCTGTTTGCCACATGGGAAGCCGCCATGGAAGAGCAGGAAAGCTACGAGCAGAGCCAGACCGAAGAGTAAAGGAGCGTGCAGGATGCCAAAGAACCGACGCAGCTATGAAAAAACGCGCCGCATTGCGCTTTCCGGCCTGCTGTTTGCGCTGGCCATGGCGCTCTCGTTCATTGAGGGCACACTCACCATCCCGGGCCTTTTGCCGGGCATGAAGCTGGGCCTTGCCAACATCGTTGTGATGTATGCGCTGTTTTTCATGGGGCCAAAGCAGGCGCTGGTGCTGGATGTGCTCAAGGCGCTGTTCGTGTTTCTGGTGTCCGGCTTCACGGCGGGCTTCCTCTCGCTGTGCGGCGGCCTTTTGTCCCTGCTGGTGATGTGGGTGCTGTACTACCTGCTGCCGGTGCGGCCCACGTGGTTCATCCTGTCCGTGTGCGGCGCACTGGCCCACAACATCGGCCAGCTGCTGGGCGCAGGCGTGATCATTTCGTCGTCGCTTTCGCTGTACTATGCGCCGGTCATGCTGGTGCTGGGCCTTGTGATGGGCGCACTGACCTCCATCACCCTCAAGGCTCTGCTGCCCGCTTTGGGCAAAATGGGCTTCAGTACACAGGAAAAACGGGGAGAATAACCAACCGTCCATGCACCACAGTTGCATTTTGGCCGGAAATCAGTATAATAAGGAAACAACCTACTAGAATGATAGAATCTCTTGCATACAGCGCTGCCGCCGAGGGAAAGTGTGCGGCAGCCGGGAGGTGTTTGCACTATGAGTGAAAAAGTTACCATCAAGGTGGAGCGCAAAACGCTGCATCTGCCTACCATCGCCCTGCGGGGTCTGGTGGTGTTCCCCAACAATCTTGTCCACTTTGAGGTGGGCCGCGAAAAGAGCATTGCCGCCGTGGAGTGGGCAATGGCAAATAATTCCAACGTTTTTCTGGTGGCACAGAAGTCCATGGACACCAGCGACCCGGCACAGGGGGATCTGTTCAGCTACGGCGTGGTAGCCGAGGTGAAGCAGGTGCTCCGCGTCTCCGAGGACCTTGTAAAGGTGCTGGTGGAAGGCAAGTACCGTGCCAAGATCACCGAGCTGGAAACCAGCGGCGATTTTCTGCTTTCGGAAGTGCGCCCGGCACCGGTGCGCGCCGGAAAGTCTGAGGACGAAGTGGAGACCGAAGCGCTGCTGCGCGCCCTCAAGGCCGGCTTTGACGAGTATCTCGGCATGAACCCGCGTCTTGGCAAGGACGTTGTGTTTGCCATCGTGTCCAGCGACGACCCCGCTTTCCTCAGCGAGTATATGCCCGCAAACCTGTTGTTCCGTTATGAGGACAAACAGGCCGTGATGGATGAAGGCACCCTGAACGGACGGCTGAAAAAGCTCATCGAAATGCTGCGCCGTGAGTGTCAGGTGATGAAAATTGAAAAGGAGATCGCGGAAAAGGTCAACGAGTCCATGGACAAGAACCAGCGCGATTACTACCTGCATGAACAGCTGCACATCATCAGCGATGAACTGGGCGAGGGCGACGACACCCACGCCGAGGCAGACGAGTACCGCCGCAGGATCACCGAGCTGCACCTTGCGGAGGACAGCGAGAAGAAGCTGCTCAAGGAAGTGGACCGTCTTTCCAAGATGCAGGGGTCCAATCAAGAGGCAACGGTCATCCGCACCTATCTGGATACCTGCCTTGACCTGCCGTGGAACACCTTTACCGTGGACGACTTGGACATTGCCCGCGCACAGCAGATTTTGGACCGCGACCACTATGGCCTGAAAAAGGTGAAGGACCGCATTCTGGAAACGCTGGCCGTGCGCAAGCTGGCACCGGATGTAAAGGCCCAGATCATCTGTCTGGTGGGCCCTCCGGGCGTCGGCAAAACCAGTATTGCACGCTCCATCGCGGAAAGTCTGGGCCGCAAGTATGTGCGCATCAGCCTTGGCGGCGTGCGGGATGAAGCCGAGATCCGGGGCCACCGCCGCACCTACATCGGTGCCATGCCTGGCAAGATCATCAACGCTATGATCACCGCCAAGAGCGCGAACCCCCTCATGCTGCTGGACGAGATCGACAAGCTGGCAGGCGACTTCCGCGGCGACCCGGCTGCAGCCCTGCTGGAAGCGCTGGACCCGGAGCAGAACAGCACCTTCAACGACCATTTCATCGATATCCCGTTTGACCTGAGCCATGTGCTGTTCATTACCACCGCCAACGATCTGGGCAGCATCCCCGGCCCCCTGCGTGACCGCATGGACGTGATCGAGCTGCCCAGCTACACCCGTGTGGAAAAATACAACATTGCCCGCAAGCACCTGCTGCCCAAGCAGCTCAAGGCCTGCGGCCTGACCGGAAAAGTTACCCTGAACCAGAGTGCTCTGTATGGCATCATTGACGGCTACACCCGCGAGGCCGGTGTGCGCAATCTGGAGCGCACCATCACCAGTGTGCTGCGCAAGTGTGCCCGCAAGATCGCATCCGGCGAGGTGGAGAGCGTGTCCGTTACCGGCACCATGCTGGAACAGCTGCTGGGCCCCCGCTTCGTCAAGCCCGATTTCCTCAACCGCACCAACATGGTGGGCGTTGCCAACGGTCTGGCATGGACCAGCGTGGGCGGCGAGACCCTGCCCATTGAGGTGCAGGTCATTCCGGAGGGCAGCGGCAAGATCACTGTCACCGGTTCGCTGGGCGATGTGATGAAGGAGAGCGCCCAGCTGGCCGTCACATGGGTGCGGGTGCACGCCGACGAGTACGGCATCGACCCGGAAAAGCTCAAGAAGTGCGACCTGCACATCCATGCCCCGGAGGGTGCAGTGCCCAAGGACGGCCCCAGTGCAGGCGTCACCCTGACCACGGCGCTGGTGTCCTGCCTGTCCGGCATCCCGGTGCGCGGCGATGTTGCCATGACCGGCGAGATCACCCTGCACGGCAATGTGCTGCCCATCGGCGGCCTGCGGGAAAAGAGCATGGCAGCCTACCGCGAGGGCATGAAAACGGTGCTCATCCCCAAGGACAACGAGCCCGACCTGTACGAGGTGGACGACGAGGTGAAGAAGAACCTCACCTTCCTGCCTATGCAGAGCCTGACGCAGGTGCTGAACGCGGCCCTGCTCAAGCCCAATGCAGCCAAGAGCGCCGCGGGCCGCACCCACACCAAGAAAAAGGCGGCGGAAAAGCACATCCCCGCTGCCGCCGAAAAGCCCCAGCCCGGCGCGGTGTGCTGAGGGGAAAAGAACGCCTTCCGTCTCGCATTCGCTCGGCCTCCCTCTCCGAGGGAGGGGGACCGCGTCGGCGGTGGAAGGAGTTATCACAGATAGAAAGGAAAGCTCCATGAATTACAACAAAGCTGATTTCATTGCCAGCTACGGCATTTCCAGCCAGCTGCCCGAGAGCGACCGCCCGGAACTGAGCTTTTCGGGGCGGTCCAATGTGGGCAAATCCAGCCTCATCAATAAGCTGTGCAGCCGCAAAAACCTTGCCCGCGTGTCCAGCACGCCGGGCAAAACGGCTACCATCAATTTCTATTCGGTGGACGACTGCTACTTTGTGGACCTGCCCGGCTACGGCTACGCCAAGGTGAGCAACGCGGACCGTGAACGCTGGGACGACCTCATCAACAGCTACTTCGAGGCCCCGCGCCACCACACCCTGCTGGTGCAGCTGCTGGACTGCCGCCATGCCCCCAGCGCCGACGACCTCCAGATGCTGCGCTATCTGCACTATCACCAGATCCCCTATGTGGTGGCCCTGACCAAGGCCGACAAGCTCAAAAAGAGCCAGCTGGCCAAGACGCTGGAGGACTTTGAAAACCTCTGCCGTCCCTATGGCTGCCAGAAGGTGGTGCTGACCAGCGGCGAGAACGGCTATGGCATCCCGGAGCTGCAAGCGGTACTGAACGCTGCCGTAGAAGCTGAGGACGAGAAAGCGGAGTAAACCATGGCCTACAACGAATTTGCCTACTTCTACGATGAATTCAACGGCGAGGCCGATTACGATGCCCTGTATGCGCACATCCACGCAACGCTGGAGGAGCACGGCATCCACGATGGCATTCTGGCCGACCTTGGCTGCGGCACCGGTGAGCTGACTTTGATGCTCACGCAGGCGGGCTATGATATGATCGGCATTGACCAGTCCGAGGAGATGCTGTGCGTTGTGCGGGACAAAGCCGAGCAGCTGGGCCTTTCCGGCAGACTGCTGCTTTTGCGGCAGGACCTGCTCAGGCTGGACCTGTACGGCACCATCCGGGGCGCAGTGTCCACCTTTGACACCTTCAACCACATTCCGGATCTGGACACGGCCATTGCCAACGCAGGTTTCTTTATGGAAAAAGGCGGTGCGTTCCTCTTTGATATGAACACGCCCTACAAGCATCGGAACGTGCTGGGCGACAACGAATTCACCTTTGAGGAAGAGGATGCCGCCTGTGTATGGCGCAACCACTACGATGCCGCCAACCGCCGTGTGGAGATCACCGTGGACATCGATTACCACGAGACCGGCGAGCACTTCCACGAGCAGTTCTACGAGTACACCTACGACCTTGACACCATCCGCACTGCGCTGGAAAAGCACGGCTTTGCGCTGGAAAGCGTCTGCGACGGCGAGACCTTCGGCCCGCTGACCGAGGACAGCCAGCGCTATTTCTTCTGCGCAGTCAAGCAGTATACACAATTGGAGGAATAACCTATGGCAAATCTGATCCGCGGCCTGTCGGAGAACGGCGGCGTCGTGTTCTGCGGCGTGGACTCCACCCAGATCGTCCGCAAGGCCGAAAAGCTGCACACCACCAGCGCCACCTGCAGCGCGGCACTGGGCCGTCTGCTCACCGGCGCAGCCCTGATGGGCTCCATGCTCAAGGACGACCGCGATAAGATCACCCTGCGTGTGTCCGGCGGCGGCCCTGCCGGTGTGGTCATTGCCTGCACCGACGGTACCGGCAACGTGAAGGGCTGCATCGATAACCCCTTGGTGGAACTGCCTGCAAAGCCGAACGGCCATCTGGATGTGGGCGGCGCTGTGGGCAGAGACGGTGTGCTCACGGTGATCCGCGACAACAGCCTGCAAAAGGAGCCTACCGTGGGTCAGGTGCCGCTGGTCTCCGGTGAGATCGCGGAGGACCTGACCGCCTACTATGCCTACAGCGAGCAGGTGCCCACCGTTATGGCACTGGGCGTGCTGGTGGACAAAGACCTGTCCATTTTGTGCGCAGGCGGCTTTATGGTGCAGCTGCTGCCCGGTGCCACCGACGCGGAGATCGATCAGCTGGAAAAAAATATCGCAGCCATGCCGTCTGTCACCACCATGCTGCACGAGGGCAAGACCCCCGAGAACATGATGCAGCTGGCATTGGCCGGTTTTGAACCCAATGTTCTGGACGAGCGCGATGTGCATTACCAGTGCGATTGCAGCGCCGAGCGCACCAAGGAGATGCTGTTCAGCCTTGGCCGCAAGGAGCTGGTGAAGATGCGTGACGAGGACCCGAACTGTGAAGTGGTGTGCCACTTCTGCCACAGCAAGTACCAGTACGACCTCAACGACCTGCTGGCGGAGTATGACGCGCAGGCAGCAGCGAAAAACAGCTGAAATAATTTAGTGCATTGCAAAACCAGCCAGACGAATTCTCTGGCCGGTTTTGTTTTTGCTGCCGCCGCCCGCTGGGGCCCTTCCCGTGAAAAAATAAAATATCCGCGAATACTATCAGAGCAAAGCGGAGAAAATTCAAGTCGTTTTCACCCGCAAATATCTGCCGCCACAGTATAGGTCACAGTATAATCCAATGCACTGCCATTGACGGTGCGGTCCTCTTTACAAGCCAGAATTTCGGCATCCGGCAGGGTAGCGTACAGCGTTTGCAGGCTTTGCAGCCGGGCCAGCGCCGCCGCTTGTTCTTCTGTGCGCAGAAGCGTTTGGGGCTGCTGTTCGTACCGGCACACCTCCTGCACGGAACAGGGCAGGGGCAGGCCGAACAGCGGAGTCACCGGCTGGAAATGCCGGGTGATGGAAGCCGCATTTTCCGGCGCCGGCGCAGCGGGCAGCAAAAGCGCCCGGCCAAACAAAAGCACTTCGTAAGCCGAGGTGCGGCTTCCGGTATGCTGTAAAATGGTTTCTTCCAAAGGCACTGCCCGGGTGTCGCTCCACGCAAACTGTGCAATCACCGTCCCGGCGGCGGGCGCAAAGATCAGGGTGCCGTCCCGCTCGCTGCGCGCCGTGCCGATCAGGCCCTGTCCGGCTTCCACCTGCTGGCCGGGCGTTACCAGCATGGTGCCGCTGACAAGGTTCGTGCGCACCACCGTGCCGCTGTATTTTGCCCGGATGCCATGCAGCGTTCCGGCAGCAATGTCCGGCTTTGGCTTTGCAGCAGCGGCTTCCACCTCCAGCCGTCCTTTGGCAAAGTTCAGGCTGGCCCATGAAAACTCGCCGCTGTGCAGCAAGGCGTACTCCCCGGCGGTAAGGTTTGCTTCGGTCACAAACGCACCGGGTCGCAGGCCGACTTCCCGCAGCACGGCAGCGGCCCGGGCAGCCTGTCCGGTGGTGAGAGCGGATGCGTCCGCAAACCATATAAACTGCTGTGCCCACAGCAAAAGCGGTACAAACACCGCCAGCCCGGCAAACAGCCCGGTGCGGTGCAGCAGGGGACGGATGCGGAAATACAAGCCCTGCTTTTTTTGTACGCGCAGCCGCACATGATGCTTGCGGGCCAATGCGGCAAGGCGCTGGTACTGCCATGCAGCGCAGTGCGCCCGGAAGCCGCCGGGCAGGGCAGTGATGCCATAGGGGTGCACACCCTGCTGTGCCGCAGCTGTCAGCAGGGCCTCGGTGCTGCCGTTGCGCGCGGTGAACACCACTGCGGCCCAAAGTCTGACCGGTTCCATCTGCTCCTCCTATTCATCCGCAAAATCTGTCCGTAAAAAATGCCCGCACAGGGTCAGGCGGCTGGCCGTCAGGGTCAGGATTCTCAGATCGTCGCCGTAGACCGTAAAACGCCCGCGCGGCATCTGCAAACACAGCCGGTTGGCGTCGTAGGCCACGATCATCCGGAAATGCTCGATCTCCATCCGGCCGCCGCTCTGGTAGACGGCTGGCATCCGGTAAAAGCCCTTTGGCGGCTGGCGGAACAGTGCTGCCAGCCAGCGGTGCGGCGGCTGCCGTTTCTGGCGCTTGCCCGACATGCTGTTCCCTCCCATCCCGCAGTGCTAGCTGCGGCACACTGCTACATATATATGGATGTGGAGGGCTGGCTTATGAATCGAACCCGCAAATTCGGGCAGGGAACACTGCTGGCGCTGGCAGCGTTCACGGCGTTTTTGGTGTTTGCCGCGCCGCAGCGCTGTGCGGAAGCATTGCACGCAGGCCTTGTGCTCTGCGGCGGGCCGCTGCTGGTTTCGCTGTTTCCGTTCCTGATCGTTTCGGCGCTGCTCATGGGCAGCGGGGCCGGGCCGCTGCTGGGCTTTGCGTTCCTGCCTGTGGCGCGGCTCATCGGCATCCGGGCCAAAGGCGCGGGCAGCGTGCTGCTCGTTGGATTTCTGGGCGGTTTTGCCCCGGCTGCGGTGGCGGCATCCGAAGCGGTGCGCACCGGGCAGCTCACGCCGCGGCAGGCGTCGGCTTTGCTGCCGGCCTGCATCTGTTCCGGGCCGTCCTTCGTCATCCTGACGGTAGGGCAGCAGATGCTGGGCAGCCGGGCGCTGGGCGTGCGACTGTTTGCCGCACAGGTATTGGCGGGATATCTCGCTGCAGCGGTGCTCAACCGGCTGCACGGCAGGCAGGAGCCTGTGCTGTCTGCGGTCCCGGCAGAGCAGCCGCTCCCAAAACTGGATGCAGTGGTGGCACAGGCGACGGTAACTTACCTGAAACTGTGCGGTTTTGTGCTGTACTTCCGGCTGCTGGCGGCAGGCTGCGGCGCGCTTTTGCCCGGGGCGTGGGCCGTGCTGCCCGCCATGCTGCTGGAGGTGTGTTCCGGCTGCGACCTAGCGGCCCGCACCGGCTTTTGGGCCAGCAGCCTGTGCTGTGCGGCCCTCAGTATGCAGGGGATATCGGTGCTTTTGCAGGTTCGCACCATCTGTCCGGCCGAAATTTCCTTTAAGCCGCTGCTGGCGGCGCGCGTTTTGCATCTGCCACTCTCGCTGGCGCTGTTTTATATGGCCCTGCCAGAAAAGGCCGTGCAGACCTTCAGCACCCTTTCAGAACGCGTGATCGTGATGCGCCGCGTGCCGCTGGACTGCGCGCTGCTGGCATTTGCAGTGTGCTGCATCACGGCGTGCGAGTTGTGCCGCCTGCGGCAGAGATGCCCAAAGGAGAAAGAAAGCAAAACTGCTTGACAGTACGGGCGAGATATGATAAAATATTTTCTGTTGCAGAACATAAAGGTTTGCTACTGTGGCTCAGCTGGTAGAGCAGCTCACTCGTAATGAGCAGGTCGCCTGTTCGAATCAGGTCAGTAGCTCCAAAATAAAATCCCCGAAAAGCGGCTTGACGGCTGGCTTTTCGGGGATTTTGCTTTGCGCTGAAAAATGAACAAGATAAAAAAGCCTGCCCTCTGAGAAGCCCTCAAAAGGCAGGCAGTGCATAGAACGCTTACTTGAACAGCTTGCGGCCGATCCAGATGCAGATGCAGGCACCCACGACGGAAACGAGGACCTCGCCCACGATGCCGGTAGCGCTCAGGCCCACAAGGCCGAACACGATGCTGCCCACAAAACCGCCCAGAATGCCCAGCACGATGTTGCGCATGGTGGAAGTTTCGCTGCCCATAATGCGGCCTGCAATGTAACCGGCCAGCGCGCCGATCAGCAAACTAAAAATAAAACCGAACATAATACTTACCTCCTGAATTTTAAAGCTCTGCGCCCTGCCCGGCGTTCTCCCGGGCAAAGCGGCAGATATCCTTCAAACAGCATTTTTCGCACTCCGGTTTGCGCGCGTTGCACACGGCCCGGCCATGCATCACAAAGCGGTGGCACAGGTCGCTGCCTTCTTCCGGCGGGATGATCTTCCACAAGGCCATTTCCACCTTCTGCGGCTCCTTGATGCCATCCACAAGGCCGATCTTGTTGCACAGCCGGATGCAGTGGGTGTCCGTTACGATGGCAGGCTTGCCAAATACATCTCCCATAATGAGGTTTGCGCTTTTGCGGCCCACGCCGGGCAGGGCCAGCAGCTCTTCAAAGGTGGTGGGCACCTGACAATTGTATTGATCGCGCAGCACACGCATACAGGCCGAGATGTCCCGCGCTTTGGAGTGCCCAAGCCCGCAGGGCTTCACGATGGCTTCGATGTCCTCCGGCTCTGCGGCAGCCAGAGCGGCTACATTGGGATATTTGGCAAACAGATCCTCCACCACAATGTTCACACGGGCATCGGTGCACTGTGCGGCCAGCCGCACGCTGACAAGCAGCTGCCATGCATGGCTGTAATCCAGCGTGCACCCGGCGTCCGGATATTCATTTTTCAGTCGGTCGATCACTTCCAGCGCCAAGGCCTTTTTTGCGGTCAGGTCCTCCGGCGCTTTTTTGCATACAGGCATACACTCAACTCCCTTTGCCAAAAGGCTGATACGATAATACCATGTTTTGCGTTTTTTGTAAACGAGTGTCGGAGATTATCTGAGAATGATTTTCAGATAAAACCTTGCTCTTACCGTCAAAATGCGATATACTATAGAAAAATGCAGGGGATCGGGCCCCGCATGGAGGGAGAGGAACGCAATGAACGAACCACTGGCGCAGCGGCTGCGTCCAAAAACTTTGGCAGAGGTGTGCGGCCAGCAGCATCTGCTGGCGCCGGGCAGGGTGTTCCGCCGCACCATCGAAAGCGGCCGCATTCCCAACATGATCTTCTACGGCCCTTCCGGTACCGGCAAGACCACCGTGGCCCGTATCATTGCAGAGAACAGCGGCATGACCCTGCACAAACTCAACGGTACATCCTGCGGCACCGGCGACATCAAGGCAGTGCTCAAGGATATCGGCACGCTGGCGGGGGCAGGCGGTATCCTGCTGTATCTGGACGAGATACAATACCTGAACAAAAAGCAGCAGCAGAGTTTGTTGGAGTGCATCGAGGATGGCTCGGTAACGCTGATTGCATCCACCACCGAGAACCCGTATTTTTACATTTACAATGCACTGCTGTCCCGCTGCACGGTGTTTGAGTTCAAGTCGCTCTCTGCGGCAGATGTGGAACGCGGGCTGCACAATGCGCTGGAAAAGCTCTCGGAAGGGGAGAACACGGACGTTTGCATGGACGAGGACGCTTGTGCCTACTTGGCCGAGAGCGCGGGCGGCGATTTGCGCAAGGCGCTTGGCTGTCTTGATTTTGCGGTGACGGCGGCCCCCATCGAGGACGGCAAAAAGCACATCACACTGGAGATGATCCAGCAGGTCACCCGCCGCACGGCCATGCGGTACGACCGGGACGGCGACGACCACTACGACATCGTTTCGGCTTACCAGAAGTCCATGCGCGGCTCGGACCCGGATGCGGCGCTGCATTATCTGGCACGGCTTCTGGAAGCGGGGGATCTGCCCTCGGCCTGCCGCCGTCTGATGGTGTGCGCCTGCGAGGACGTGGGCCTTGCCTACCCGCAGATCATCCCCAT
>CAKSWG010000011.1 GCA_934511465.1 uncultured Faecalibacterium sp.
ATGTTCAGGAATCCATTCGGCAGAGTGCGATCCAGTTGTTCAGTGAGGCGTTTTCGGCCTGAAAATTGGACGGAACGTCACTAATTAGACCAGATAAAATCGTTGGCATTGTGGTCAAAATTGTGGTCAAAACCAAATGAGGCCAGCCTATAAACAAAAAAATCCAACGATTTCTAACGTGAAATCGTTGGATTTATGGTCCGAGTGGCGAGAATCGAACTCACGGCCTCTTGAACCCCATTCAAGCGCGCTACCAAAACTGCGCTACACCCGGATATCGACCGCCGCTTCCCTACCGAAGCGTGGCGACATGAAATATTATACTCGGGTGCGGCGGTTTTGTCAACTGATTTTTGCAATTTTCTTTGCATTTTTTGCAAAAAGTCCGATTTTTGCGCAAATACGCACTTTATTGGTTCTGCCCGTTTGCACGCAGCAGTTTGTCCTTTTCCAGCAGGGGCCTGAGGTATTGACCGGTAAAGCTGCCGGGCACCTCGGCCACCTGTTCGGGCGTGCCCTCGGCCACGATCTCGCCACCGGCGCTGCCGCCCTCAGGGCCAAGATCGATGATATGGTCGGCGCACTTGATCAGGTCGAGGTTGTGCTCGATCACAATGACCGTATTGCCCGCGTCCACCAGCTTTTGCAGCACCTCGATCAGGCGGTGCACGTCTGCGATGTGCAGGCCGGTGGTGGGCTCATCAAGGATATACACGGTCTTGCCGGTACTGCGGCGGGCCAGCTCATTTGCCAGCTTCACGCGCTGGGCTTCGCCGCCGGAAAGGGTGGTGGCGCTCTGGCCCAAGGTCACATAGCCAAGACCCACGTCCAGCAGGGTCTGCAATTTGCGGGCGATCTTGGGCTGATTGGCAAAAAAGACCACTGCTTCCTCCACCGTCATGTTCAGCACGTCGGAGATGGTCTTTTCCTTATACTTCACTTCCAGCGTTTCGCGGTTGTAGCGCGCGCCCTTGCACACTTCGCAGGGCACATACACATCCGGAAGAAAGTGCATTTCGATTTGTAGGATGCCGTTGCCCTCGCAGGCTTCGCAGCGGCCGCCCTTGACGTTGAAGCTGAAACGCCCCGGGCCGTAGCCGCGCATTTTGGCGTCCTGCGTCTGGGAGAACACGGTGCGGATATCGTTGAACACGCCGGTATAGGTGGCAGGATTGGAGCGCGGCGTGCGGCCAATGGGCTGCTGGTCGATGCCGATGACCTTATCCACAAATTCCAGTCCCTCTACCCCATCGCACTTGCCCGCGCGGGAGCGTGCACCGTTCAGCTCGCAGGCGAGGGTCTTGTACAGGATCTCGTTGATCAGGCTGGATTTGCCGGAACCGGAAATGCCGGTGACGCAGATAAACTCGCCCAGCGGGAATTTCACATCGATGTTGCGCAGGTTGTTTTCCCGTGCGCCCTTCACGGTGAGGAAATTGCCGTTGCCGGTGCGGCGGGTCTGCGGCACGGCAATGCGCTTGCGGCCCGAGAGGTAATCGCCGGTGATGCTGCGCTTCGCCTTGCAGATGTCCTTGACGGACCCCACCGCCACGATCTCGCCGCCGTGCACGCCCGCACCCGGGCCTACATCCACGATATAATCCGCGCTGCGCATGGTATCCTCGTCGTGCTCTACCACGATCACTGTGTTGCCAAGGTCCCGCAGATCTTTCAGCGTAGCAATGAGCTTATCGTTATCGCGCTGATGCAGGCCGATGGACGGCTCGTCCAGCACATAGAGCACACCGGAAAGGGCGCTGCCGATCTGGGTGGTCAGGCGGATGCGCTGGCTCTCGCCGCCGGAAAGGGTGCCTGCGGAACGGGCCAGTGTGAGATAATCCAGACCCACGCTCTGCAAAAATTGCAGGCGGTTTTTGATCTCCTTCATGATCTGGCCGCCGATCTGGCGCTGTTTTTCGGTCAGGTTCGGCTCATTTTCTTTGATGAAGGCCAGCTCGTCCCGGATGGACATTTCACAGAAATCGCTGATGTTCTTATCCCCGATGGTCACGGCCAGCACCACGGGTTTCAGGCGCTTGCCGTGGCAGTCCGGACACTCCACGCCGGACATGAAGCTGCCGATCTCCTCTTTCATCCACTCGCTGTTGGTCTCGCGGAAGCGGCGTTCCAGATTCTCCACGATGCCCTCGAAGGTATTATAATACACGCCGCTGCCGAACTCGTTGGTGCGGTGCATCTCGATCTTCTCGCCGTTGGTGCCGTACAGCAGGGCGTTGACAGCCTCAGTGCTCATCTCTTTGATGGGCGTATCCAGCGTGAAACCGTACTTTTTGCCAAGGCCAAGGTAGTACATCTCGCTCACAGAGCCTTCGGCGTAGTACCAGCCGCTGGCCTTGATGGCACCCTCCCGGATGGAGAGGTTCCGGTTGGGCAGGATGCGTTCCTCATCCACCCGCATAAAGGTGCCGAGGCCGGTGCACTTTTCGCAGGCACCCAGCGGGTTATTGAAGGAGAACAGCCGCGGCGACAGATCGCTGATGGAGATGCCGTGCTCCGGGCAGGCAAAGTTCTGGCTGAAGGTCATGCACTCGCCGCCGATCACATCCACTTCGGCGATGCCGCCGGTAAGCGCCAGCGCGGTCTCCAGCGAATCGGCCAGACGGCCCCGGATGCCCTTGCGCAGGGCAAGGCGGTCCACCACGATCTCCACCGTGTGCTTGATGTTTTTTTCCAGCTTGATCTCTTCGTCCAGATCATACAGATTACCGTCGATCTTTACGCGGGCATACCCGCCGCGGCGGGCGGCGTCCAGCTCCTTCTGCTGGGTGCCTTTGCGCTGGCGCACCACCGGAGCCAGCACCTGAAACTTTGTGCCTTCGTCCAGTTTGAGCACGGCGTCCACCATCTCGTCCACGGTCTGCTGGCTGATCACGCGACCGCACACCGGGCAGTGGGGCACGCCCACGCGGGCGTACAGCAGGCGCAGGTAATCATAGATCTCGGTCACAGTGCCCACGGTAGAACGCGGGTTGTGGCTGGTGGTTTTCTGGTCGATGGAGATGGCCGGTGAAAGGCCGGTGATCTCGTCCACATCGGGCTTGTCCATGCGGCCCAAGAACATGCGGGCATAGCTGGAAAGGCTCTCCACGTAGCGGCGCTGGCCGTCGGCGTAGATGGTGTCGAAGGCAAGGCTGGATTTGCCCGAGCCGGAAAGGCCGGTCATGACGATCAGCTTTTCCCGCGGGAGGGTCAGACTGACATTTTTCAGGTTGTGCTCGCGGGCACCTTTGATGACGATCTTATCGTTTGCCAAGGTATTTTCTCCCTTTTCGTTGTGTCTGTGAATGGTTTTGTTTGCGCTCCGTCTCAGCGGCAGAGTCCACGGTGGGGTTCTCGCCGCGGCGCAGGCGGTCGATCTGGTCGCGCAGGAAGGCCGCGTGCTCGAACTCCAGCAGCTTTGCCGCCTCCTTCATCTCGCGGGTCAGGCGCTCGATGGCGGCTTCCCGCTCCATTTTGCCCATGCGGCGGGTGTTGCGTTTGGCGTTCTCGGCCTTATCGCTGATCTCGATGCTGTCCGCAATGGCCTTGACGATGGTTTTTGGCACGATGCCGTGTTCTTGATTGTAGGCCATCTGGATGGCGCGGCGGCGTTCGGTCTCGGTGATGGCGCGGTCCATGCTGTCTGTGACCACATCCGCGTACATGATCACAAGGCCCTCGGCGTTGCGGGCCGCGCGGCCAATGGTCTGGATCAGGCTGGTCTCACTGCGCAGGAAGCCCTCTTTGTCGGCGTCCAGAATGGCCACAAGGCTCACCTCCGGCAGGTCGAGGCCCTCGCGCAGCAGGTTGATGCCCACCACCACATCAATGGAGCCAAGACGCAGGTCCTTGATGATCTCCATGCGCTCGAAGGTATCCACCTCGTGGTGCATATACTTGACCTTGATGCCCTGCTCGGTGAGGTAATCCGTCAGATCCTCGGCCATTTTCTTGGTCAGGGTGGTCACGAGAACGCGCTCGTGCCGCTGGATGCGGGTGTTGATCTCGCCCAGCAGGTCCACCACCTGCCCTTCCACCGGGCGCACCGAAATAAGCGGGTCCAGCAGGCCGGTGGGCCGGATGACCTGCTGCGCCACCTGCGTGCTGTTCTGGCGCTCGTAGTCGCCGGGCGTGGCCGAAACAAAGATCATCTGGTTGAGCTTGGACTCCACTTCCTCAAACTTGAGCGGGCGGTTATCAAAGGCCGACGGCAGGCGGAAACCGTACTCCACCAGCGTCTTTTTGCGGGCGTAGTCGCCGCCGTACATGGCGCGCACCTGCGGCAGGGTGACATGGCTCTCGTCCACAAACAGCAGAAAATCCTCCGGGAAATAATCCAGCAGCGTGGTGGGCATACTGCCCGGCGCGCGGCCGGAGAGCACCGCCGAATAGTTCTCGATGCCCTTGCACATGCCCACCTCGTTGAGCATCTCAATGTCGTAGTTGGTGCGCTGGGCAATGCGCTGGGCTTCGATGAGCTTGCCCTCTGCGGTGAACTGCTTCACCTGCGCGTCGCACTCGGCGCGGATCTTTTCCAGCGCGGCGGCCTTCTTCTCGGCGCTGACGATGTAGTGGCTGGCCGGGAAGATGGCCACGTGCTTCACCACATTCTGCTTGGCACCGGTGAGGGGGTTGAACTCGGTGATGCGGTCGATCTCATCGCCAAAAAACTCCACCCGGATGGCAAGCTCGCTCATATAGGCAAGGTAGATATCCACGATATCGCCGTGCACGCGGAACTTATTGCGCACAAAATTCACATCATTGCGCTCATATTGCAGGGTAACAAGCTTCTGGCACAGCGCGTCACGCTCCATCTGCATGCCGGGCCGCAGGCTGATGACCATGCTGCGGTAATCGATGGGGTCGCCCAGCGAGTAGATGCAGGACACCGAGGCCACGATGATCACGTCCCGTCGCTCCGAAAGCGCCGCTGTGGCCGAGTGGCGCAGGCGGTCGATCTCGTCGTTGATGGCGCTGTCCTTTTCGATATAGGTGTCCGTGCTGGGGATATAGGCTTCCGGCTGGTAGTAGTCGTAATAGCTGACGAAATACTCCACCGCATTGTTGGGGAAAAAGGAGCGGAACTCGGTGCAAAGCTGGGCCGCCAGCGTTTTGTTATGGGCCAGAACCAGCGTAGGACGGTTGCATTTTGCAATGACGTTGGCCATGGTAAAGGTCTTACCGCTGCCGGTGACGCCCAAAAGGGTCTGGCAGCGGTCGCCGCGCTGCACGCCCTCCACCAGTGTTTCAATGGCCTGCGGCTGGTCGCCGGTGGGCTGGTAAGAGGATACCAGTTCAAATTTTTCGTCCGCCATCTTCCCTCTCCTCTCCGGTCCCTGCGCAAAGAACCACAATCAGTTGTATTTTACGTTTCGATTATAGCACACCAGTTTTATAATGTAAACAGTTTTTTGTTATTTTGGCCGTTCAGGGCCAGAACAGCGTGCCCGTTTTGAAATCGTAGATGGGCAGACGATTTGCATCCCGCATGGAGAAATACTCCGTATCGGTCAGGATGAAATGGTCCAGCAGGTGGATGTTCACAAGGCCAAGCGCCCGCGCAATGCTGCCGGTGGCGTCCATGTCCTCCATGGAGGGCAGCGCTGCGCCGTTGGGATGGTTGTGGCAGAGCACCACGGTGTCGGTGCCGCCTTTGATGGCTGCGGCCACCACGGCCTTGATGTCCAGACTTACCCGGTCGGAACTGCCCTCCCGCAGCCAGACCGCCGCCCGCACCCGCCTGCGGCTGTCCAAGCTGACCAGCATGGCGCGCTCGTAATCCGACCATGCAAACTTTGCCATCAGGTAGCTGCCCATCTGCTCGGTGGTCTTGATGCAGCGGGTGGTGCTGGTGCGGCTGCGGCTGTAGTAACGGCAGAGCTGTGGCAGCAGGTGCAGCATCCGGGCGGTGGCGGGGCCCACGCCCTCCACGGTGCACAGTTCTTCTTCGCTGGCTTCCAGCACGGCAGCAAAATCGCCAAAGCGGTCAATCAGGTCGTGGGCGATGCCGTTGGTATCCTTCTGGGCGTTGGTAAGGTACAGCACATACTCCAGCGCTTCGTGCTCGGCCAAGCTGTCCAACCCGTAGTTCTGCACCCGCTCGCGCATGCGCTGGCGGTGTCCCTGATGCCGTTTGTGTTCTGCCATTGCCGGTACTCCTTTTTGCATATTCCTTATAATAGTACCCATTTTGCACCCGGAACTCAAGGCTTTGGCGCAAAAATGTTTTGCTCCGGGCGTTTGCGCGTTGACTTGCGGCCAAGCCTGTATTACTATAAAGGTACATTTTGAGATTTGAGGAACCATTTTATGAAACAATATACCGCAACCGCCAACGACGACGGCGTTCGTCTCTCCCGCTTTGTGCAGAGCGTGACCCGCGATTTTCCCACCAGCCTGTTGTACAAGAGCTTCCGCAACAAGCGCGTAAAGGTGAACGGCAAAAAGGCCGCGCCGGAGTACCGCATCCAGACGGGCGATTTGATCGAGCTGTACATCAACGACGAGTTTTTCCCGCCGGAGGGTGCAAAACCGGTGCAGAAGGCCGCGCCCCAAAAAAAGCAGAACCAGCCCAAAGTCACCGTGATCTACGAGGACGAAAACATCGCTGTGCTGTACAAACCAACGCACCTTTTGTGCCACAGCGACCGCACCGGCGACGCAAACCTTGTGGACGCCTTTACCCAGTATCTGGCCCAGAAGGGCGAATACGACCCCCACGGTGAGAACCGCTTCAAGCCCGGCATCTGCAACCGGCTGGACCGCGGCACCGAAGGCCTTGTGATCGCCGCCAAGAGCTATACCGCCCTGCGGGACATGAACGAGATCATCCGCACCGACCTGCTCAAGAAGGAATACTACACCATCACGGTGGGCATCCCGCAGTCGGGCCGGTTCACCGCATGGTGGGAGCACGACGAAAAGAACAACAAGGTGAGCATCCACGCCCACCAGTCGCAGGACGAGCGCCGCAAGCAGATCATCACGGATGTGGACGTGCTGCGCACCGCCGGGCCTTTTGCCCTGTGCCGGATCGGCCTCATCACCGGGCGCACCCACCAGATCCGTGCCCATCTGGCCTATCTGGGTCGGCCGGTGCTGGGCGATATCAAATACGGCAACCGCAAGATGAACGAGCGCACCGGCACCAAAACGCAGGCCCTGTGCGCCGTGCGCGTCAGCTTTCTGGACATTCCGGAAGAAAACAGCCTGCATTACCTCTCCGGCAAGGTGATCAAACTGAAGGACCCGCAGATCGTAAAGCAGTTCGATGCACTGGATAAAAGCAATGCGGATGGAGAAAACGACCATGCATAAAATCGACATAGCCACGTGGCCGCGGGCAGAGCTGTTCCGGTTCTTTTCCGGAGTGTCACAGCCATTTTACAGTGTCACCTTCCGGGTAGACGTGACGAATCTCCATGCCTACACCAAAGCCCGCGGCATTTCCTTTTATTATGCCCTCGGCTATCTCGTGACCGATGCCGTGAACAGCGTGGTGAATTTCCGCTATACCATCCGGGACGGCGAGGTCTGGCTTCTGGATAAGCGCATCCCCAGCCTGACCGACCTGAAGCCCGGCAGTGAGCAGTTCCACATCGTCACACTGCCCAAGACCGGCACGCTGGACGAGTTCTGCTGCGCCGCAAAAGCTAAGAGCGCAGCACAGCAGAGCTTTCTGGATCAGGACTGCGAGACGGACGCGCTGATCTACATTTCCACCACGCCGTGGTTTGATCTGACCAGCTGCACCAACGAGCGGGATTTTGACAAAGACGACGCCATCCCCCGCATCACATGGGGCAAGTATGTCCCGGAAAACGGCCGCGAAACGCTGGGCATGAGCCTTGAGGTGAGCCACCGGTTCATCGATGGTTATCACTTGGGGCAGTTTTATCAAACGCTTCAAAAAAGCATTGATGAATTGTAAAAAACGGCTGCTGTACTTTTACCGTACAGCAGCCGCTTTTTGCTCTATATTTTACTTTTCGTCTTTGTTCTGTGCTTGCTGCGCTTCCTGTTCGCGGCGCAGCTCCTTGATGCGCTTTTTCTCGCTCTTTACGCGGGGCCAAGGCCAGCTGAAGCCCTCGTTCTCGCGGCACCATTTGACCAGCGGATAAAACGCAAAGGCAAGGCCGAAAAGGTACAGCAGCGCGTACAGCAGGGTATCCAGCGTGATCAGCGCATCCAGTGCGGCGATCACCGCCACCACACAGCCCGCCTTCAGGAAGAACTGGCCGTTCTGGCGGCAATACTCCTCAAAGTGTTCCGGCTTGACGGCACGGCGGCCCTGATCGCCCCAGACACGGGGATTTTTCATGACCGAGTAGCCGTAGAATACCATCATCAGGCCAAGAGTGAGCTGAAAACCAAAAAACATCTGTTGTACCTCGAACTTTGTTTTTATTCACATACAGAAGCTCGCCCTTCGGGAGAGCTGTCGGTACCGGCAGGATCTGACGGAGAGGGTCAGTCCTCGAACAGCGGCTTCATCAGGGGCAGGAAGTCCAGCGTTGCAAAGTAGTCGCGCGGGGTCTCGGCGCGGCGGATCAGGCGGTGGGTGCCATCCTCGCACAGCAGCACCTCGGCGCTACGCAGCTTGCCGTTGTAGTTATAGCCCATGGCCGAGCCGTGTGCGCCGGTGTCGTGGATATAAACGATATCGCCAATGTCGATCTTGGGCAGCATCCGGTCAATGGCGAACTTGTCGTTGTTCTCGCACAGGCCGCCCACCACATCGTACATGTGGTCGCAGGGGGCGTTCTCCTTGCCCAGCACGGTGATGTGATGGTAAGCGCCGTACATAGCCGGGCGCATCAGGTTGGCCGCGCAGGCGTCCAGACCGATGTACTCCTTATAGATGTGCTTCTCGTGGATGGCCGTTGCCACCAGTGCGCCGTAAGGGCCGGTGGTAAAGCGGCCCATCTCGGTAAAGATGGCCACATCGCCCATGCCGGCGGGCACAAGGATCTCCTCAAACTTCCTGCGCACACCCTCACCGATGGCCATGATGTCGTTCTCGGTCTGCTCCGGGCGGTACGGGATGCCCACGCCGCCGGACAGGTTGATGTAACCGATGTGCACGCCGGTGGCCTTCTGCACCCGGACTGCCAGCTGGAACAGGATGCCGGCCAGCTCCGGGTAGTATTCATCGGAAATGGTGTTGGAAGCGAGGAAGGCGTGGATGCCAAAGTTCTTGGCTCCCTTGGCCGCCAGCTTCTTGTAGCTTTCGATCATCTGCTCCTCGGTCATGCCGTACTTGGCGTCACCGGGCTTGTCCATCACCTGAAAGCCCTCTTCGCTCTCGCCCAAGCTGAAGGTGCCGCCCGGGTTATAGCGGCAGAAGATGTTCTGCGGCACACCGGCCACGCGGTCCAGAAATTCCACCATGGTGGCATCGTCCAGATTGATGTAGGCACCCAGCTCGTAAGCCTTCTTCATATCCTCCACGGGGGTCTGGTTGGAAGAGAACATGATGTCGCTGCCGGAGAAGCCGCACACCTCGCTGAGCATCAGCTCGGTGAGGGACGAGCAGTCCACGCCGCAGCCTTCTTCCTTTAAAATTTGCAGAATGACAGGGTTCGGCAGAGCCTTGACGGCAAAATATTCCTTGAAGCCCTTGTTCCAGCTGAATGCCTTGTTGATGCGGCGGGCATTCTCGCGGATGCCCTTTTCATCGTAGACATGGAACGGCGTGGGCACATCCTGAATGATCTCCTGCGCCATCGCCTCGGTCAGAAACGGTTTCTTTTCCATAGTAACATCCCTCTCATTTTATATGCACGCGGCCCAGTGCCGCAGTGACGTTGGTTGAAACTCCTTCCGTCATCGCTGACGCGATGCCACCTCCCTCAATGAGGGAGGCTTTGCCGCACGGACAGGCTCCCTCTTTGAGGGGGCTGTCTGCGCAGCAGACTGGGGGAGTTCACAGCTTCAAATTTTCACGGGTAGGCGTAAAGGTGGGGATCATCTTTGCCAGCTGGCGCACCACGCCTTCATCGTTGTGCTCTGCCGCTGCGGCAAGGCCTTGCAGCTGTTCGTAGAACAGGGCCAGATCGATGTTGCGGGGCGATGCCACAAAAATTTTGTTGTGCTGGGTGCGGCGCATCTTGTCCTGCTCCTCGTCCATCATCAGCTCTTCGTAAAGCTTTTCGCCCGGGCGCAGGCCCACGATCCTGATCTCCATGTTCACGCCCGGCTCATAGCCGTAAAAGCGGATGAGCTGCTTGGCAAGGTCCATGATCTTGACCGGTTCGCCCATGTCCAGCACGTAGATGTTGCCGCTCTCGGCCAGAGCGCCCGCTTGCAGCACCAGCTGGGCTGCTTCCGGAATGGTCATGAAATAGCGCTCGATGTTGGGGTCGGTCAGGGTGACAGGCCCGCCTTTTTTGATCTGGGCCTCAAACAGCGGAATGACGCTGCCGTGGCTGCCCAGCACATTGCCAAAACGCACAGCCACACACTTCATATCCGTGTTGCCCGCAAAGGTCTGGATGAGCATTTCGCAGATGCGCTTGGTACAGCCCATCACACTGGTGGGGTTCACAGCCTTATCGGTGGAAAGCTGCACGAACCGCTCCACGTCGTGCTCGCTGGCGCTCACCAGAAGGTTCTTGGTTCCCAGAACATTATTCTTCACGGCCTCGGCAGGGCTCACCTCCATGAGCGGCACATGCTTGTGAGCCGCCGCGTGGAACACCACCGTGGGGTGATAGGTCTCAAACACCTCGTCCAGCCGTTTTTTGTCCCGGATGGAGCCCACCAGCACCGTTACCGGGATATCCCGGCCGTACTTCTGCTGCAGCTCCATCAAAAGCTCATAGGCGCAGTTCTCGTAGATATCAAAAATAAGCAGCTTGCCGGGCTTGAAGCGCATCACCTGACGGCACAGCTCGCTGCCGATGGAGCCGCCGCCGCCCGTGACCAGAACGGTCTTGCCGGTAAGGTAGCCGGAGATCTGATCCGTATCCAGCGTCACCTCATCGCGGGAAAGGAAATCCGCCGGGTTCAGCTCGCGGAAGGCTCCCTGCTGGGGTGCGCCGCTGCCCACCAGCTGCGGGTCGCTGAGCAGCTGCACCGCACAATGGGTGCTGACACACAGGTCGATGACATGGTTCAGTTTGCTGCCCTTCAGGGTGGGGATGGCAATGATGATGCTGTGGATGCCGTAGCGATTGCACAGCTCCGGGATATCCTCCAGCGTGCCCTTCACCGGCACCCCGTGGATGGTCTGGTTCAGCTTTGCGGGGTCGTCATCAACCGCCACCACAGCATGCCCGTATTCCTTATTGGACTTGCACACGTTGATGGCCCATGCACCGGCCTCTCCTGCACCCACGATCATCACGGGCCGGTTGGGGTCTCTGCTAGCAGAGCCGCGCAGCTTTTCGCCCAGCGGGTGGTTCAGGAACAGCCGCCATGCCAGACGGCTGCCGCCCACCAGCAGGAAGATGAGCACTGCTGCCATGCAGTTGGCAGAGTTGAACAGCACACCGTGGATGAACAGCCGGTTGACACCGTAGACGATAACAGTGGGCACAGCCACCGTTGCCGCCAGACGCATCAGGTCGCGTTCACCGGCATACTTCCACAGTACGGAGTACAGCCCGCTGAACAGAAAGCTGGCAATGTACACCGCCACGATCCATGGCAGATTTTCGTACAGAAGCTCACGGTTATGCGGCCACCAGGCGGCTTCCACTGCTCCGTCTGCCCGCAGCAGAAGCGCAAAATAAAAGCTGAATGCAACAATGGCTGCATCCAGCAGCACAAGCAGCGCCCGGCGCGCAAGCACCTGCGGCGTGTTCTTTTTATCTTTCACAAAAAAGTCCTCTTTTTGCACACGGCGTAAAACGCCGCTGTTTTTGCCGGAAGGAGCTTCCGGCGTTCCGGCCTGCCCGGCGCACCGGACAGCCCTATCTTTATATTATACTCAGAAGCGCAGGGAATGTCCAGAAAATTTGCAGGAAAGGCGTCCCCTTGCGGGAAGCTGCCGCCTCAGGCGGCTGATGAGGGCGCAGGACAGCAGTATTTTACCCTAAATCCCCCCTCATCCGGCGCGGGTGCGCCCCGCAGCAGGCTGCCTGCTTTTTGTCCGGAGAGCTTTCACTTCCTCTCCCAGCCCCAGCGGCCATGCCGCCAGCAGGAATGCTGCCGCCGTCATGCAGCCGCCCGCCCCCAGAGCCGCCAGCTGCATGGGCAGTTCCGACCTCAGGCCGTCCGCAAGCAGCCCTTTCAAAAAAGCACCCGCCCCTGCTGCCAGCAGCGCCGCCAGAGCAGGCGCACCCAGCCAGCGGCGGAAAGCGTACCGCGTGCCGCTGGAAAACAACAGCCGCCCGGTGTTGGCAATGCAGGTGTACAGGCTGGAAATCAGGATCACTGCCAGAAAGCCCTTCATGCCAAAGCGCGGCAGCAGTACCACCACCCCGCCAATGCGCAGGATGGAGTCCCACACGCTGTAGCGGAACGCGGCCTTCTGCTCCCCCACCCCTTTCATGGCACCGTCCACCATGCTTTCCAGATACATCAGCGGCATGGCGGGGGCCAGCGTTTCCAGATAAAACCCGGCTTCTGCGCTGCGGTAAAGCAGCTGGGCAATGGGCCTGCCCCACACCCAGAACAGTGCCCCCGCCAATGCCGAAAAATACCCGGTGAGCCGCAGCATCCGGTCCAAAAGCGTGTTGAGCCGCTTGGTCTGGCCCAGAATGTGGGCCTGCGTGATCTCCGGCATCAGCAGCACCGCAAGGCTGCCCAGCAGCCCAAACGGAAAGGTGAGCAGCGGCAGGGCCATGCCCTTGAGCACGCCGTACTGCTCCAGCGCGGCGCCGCGTCCGCCCGCACCCGCCAGATACACCGCAAGGCAGGCGGGCACCAGCATGTTTTCTGCGGTGTGCAGGGCGCTGGCCAGCACCCGCCCGCCCTCCACCGGCCACAGAATGTCCCACAGGCGGCGGGCCGGGTCTGCCGGACGGCGGGCCCTCTGCCCCGCAAAGGCGCTGCGGGCATCCCGCCGGTAAAAGGCCAGCATACACAGCGCGGACACCGCTTCGCTGACGGCGGTGGCCCCCAGCACCAGCATACAGCGCACGCCCACCGCAAGGCCCTCGGTGCGGGTAAGGGCCAGCGCCACCAGCGCAATGCGCACCGCCTGCTCGGCAAGCTGGCTGAACACGTTGGGTGCCACATGCCGCCGGGCAACGAAAAAGCCGCGCAGCACCGCAGAAAGCGCCATCCACGGCATACCCAGTGCCGAGATGCGCAACGCTCCGGCGGCGCGCACATCGCCCAGCCACCACTGCGCCGCAAGCCCTGCCGCAGCCAGCTGCAGCGCCGCGGCAAACAGGCCCAGTGCAAGGCCCGCCGCCAGCAGACGCCGCAGCATGCCCCGGGCTGCACCGCGGGGAGAGTCCGGGCCGCTGAACTCCTCGGCCATGAGCCTGGTAGCCGCCACCGATACGCCCGCCGTGGCCAGCGTGACGAACAGCGAATACACGGCCAGCACCAATTGATACAGGCCCATGCCCTCGCCGCCCAGCTCGTTTGCCAGCCAGATGCGCAGGCCCATGCCGGCCAGCCGCAGCACCACGTCCGACCCGGTAAGCAGCGCCGCGTTTTTCAAATAGCTCTGCCGCATGGCGCACCCCCTCCTGACGTTTCTGGTCTCTCCTTCCAGCCTATGCGCCTGCGCTCTGAAAAAGACGAGCGGCGCGGCGGGTTGTTTCCCGCGCACTTTTATGGTATAGTAAAGGGGCGGCTCACCCAGCCGTATTCTATCAAGGAGGAAGCACACGGCAAGCGTCCCGCGCCCGCCGTGCGCAAAAAGAGAATGAGCGAAGAATGCACCCATGACTGCTCCAGCTGCGGGGCAGCATGTTCTTCCCGCGATGCAGCGCCCAAGCACGATGCACCCAACCCCAACAGCAGCGTCAAAAAGGTCATTGGCGTCGTGTCCGGCAAGGGCGGCGTCGGCAAAAGCATGACCAGCGCCCTGCTGGCCTGCGCCATGGCGCGCCGCGGCTACCACTGCGGCATTCTGGATGCCGACATCACCGGCCCTTCCATCCCGAAGCTGTTCGGCATCCATGGCCGCGCCATGGCCGACGACAAGGGCTGCTGGCCCCTGCAGAGCCGCATGGGCATCGATGTCATGAGCATCAACCTGCTGGTGGAAAACGAGGAAGACCCCGTTGTGTGGCGCGGCCCGGTGATCGCCGGTGCCGTGAAGCAGTTCTGGACCGATGTGGTGTGGAAGGACGTAGACTTTTTGTTCGTGGACATGCCTCCGGGAACGGGCGACGTGCCCCTGACCGTGTTCCAGAGCCTGCCGGTGGACGGCATCGTGGTGGTGGCAAGCCCGCAGGAGCTGGTGAGCATGATCGTGGCCAAGGCCGTGAACATGGCCGAGATGATGAAGGTGCCCATGCTGGGCATCGTGGAGAACATGAGCTACATCGTCTGCCCCGACTGCGGCAAGCACATCAATGTGTTCGGCAACAGCCATGTGGACGAGGTGGCCGCAAAGCATCACCTGCCTGTGCTGGCAAAGTGCCCCATCGATCCCCAGCTGGCTCAGTTGTCCGATGCCGGCATGATCGAGACCTACGGCGGCGAGTATCTGGAAGGTGCCGCCGATGCCTGCGAGAAGCTGCTGAAGAAGTAAATTTCTCCCTCCGCCGGGTCATTTTGGACACCCTGCGGAGGTTTTTTATTGCTTTTTCTTGGCTGCATGGTACAATAATGGTAGAAAGACCGACAGGAGGTGTGCATATGGAAGTTCTTACCCGTTCTGAACTCGAAACTGCGATCCGGGCTCTGCTGAAAAAATATCACGCCGAGTATGCGCTTTTGTTCGGCTCCTATGCGCGGGGCGAAGCTACCGCCAGCTCGGATATCGACCTTGTGGTGGTGGGCGGTGTCAATTTCCGTGCGCGGGATATTTTTTCCTTTGGCGAAGAACTGCGCCAGCTGACCCACAAAGACGTTGATGCATTTGAGCTCCGGGAGCTGAATGTTGGCACGCCTTTCTACGAAACCGTCATGCAGGAAGGGGTGCGCATTGCTTGAAAAAGTCTGACAAAGAGCGGCTCAAAAAGATCGTTTCCACCTGGGAGAATCTTTCTGCCCAGATGCAGCAGCGCGGCATCACGCCGGAACTGCTGCTGGAAGACGAATTTGCACAGTGGGCCGTTACCACGCCACTTTACAACATCGGTGAGCAGGTCTACCAGCTCAGCAGCGAGTTTAAGGCCAGTTATCCCGCTATGCCATGGAATATGGTGGCCGGTCTGCGACACCGTCTCGTCCACGATTATGACGGCATCAACTGGACCATCATCGTGGAAGTCCTGTTCACGGACATGGAGCCTTTTATCCAGTCTGTGGAAGGTATTCTTGCCGGAATGTAAATTTTCATTCTGCCTTTTGAGGGGCTCAAGCCTTCAAAAGACATTCTTTTCCGCTTTAAAAAACAAGGTTCTGTGCGGTTTTTCGCTTTTATTTTTCGTTTTGTGAAGTGGTTTCAACTTTTCATCTGTTTTTTTGAAACATTTTCTGCTTTCTCTCTATTGTAAATCTCCAAACAAGGCTTTATAATAATAAAGCGAAAGCAGCTCTGCCATGGGCTGCTGGTGTAAAAACGGAAATCCGGAAGCGCCCGGAAACTTTGAGGGGACGCGCCCGCTGTGCGGCGGGCAGGGTGGTTTCCGTCTTTTTCAAATTTTATAGAGTAATTGGGAAAAGGAGTATTCTACTATGTTGACGAATGAATACCTGAAGCGCGTTTACGAAGGTCTGGAAAAGCGCAATGCCAACGAGCCCGAGTTCTTGCAGGCAGTGCGCGAGGTGCTGGAGAGCATCCAGCCCGTCGTGGAGAAGCACCCCGAGTACGAGAAGGCCGGCCTGATCGAGCGCATGGTGGAGCCGGAGCGTATCATCACCTTCCGTGTGCCTTGGGTGGACGATCAGGGCAAGGTGCAGGTGAACCGCGGCTACCGCGTGCAGTTCAACAGCGCCATCGGCCCCTACAAGGGCGGCCTGCGCTTCCATCCCTCTGTCAATCAGGGCATCCTGAAGTTCCTCGGCTTTGAGCAGATCTTCAAGAACAGCCTGACCACCCTGCCCATGGGCGGCGGCAAGGGCGGCTCTGACTTCGATCCCCACGGCAAGAGCGACATGGAAGTGATGCGCTTCTGCCAGAGCTTCATGACCGAGCTGTACCGCCACATCGGCCAGTTCGTGGACTGCCCCGCCGGTGATATCGGTGTCGGCGGCCGCGAGGTCGGCTACATGTTCGGCCAGTACAAGCGCCTGACCAACAGCTTCCAGGGCGGCATGCTCACCGGCAAGGGCCTGACCTTCGGCGGTTCTCTGGCCCGTACCGAGGCTACCGGCTACGGCCTGTGCTACTTCACCGCTGAGGCTCTGAAGTGCATGCGCAACGACAGCTTCAAGGGCAAGACCGTGGTCATCTCCGGTTCCGGCAACGTGGCTATCTACGCCTGCGAGAAGGCTACCCAGCTGGGTGCCAAGGTGGTCACCATGTCCGACTCCAACGGCTATGTCTACGACCCCAACGGCATTGATCTGGCTTACGTCAAGGATCTGAAGGAAGTGCGCCGCGGCCGTATCAAGGAGTACGCCGAGACCCACGAGGGTGTAACCTATGTTGCAGATTGCAGCAAGGTCTGGACTGTCCCCTGCGACATCGCCCTGCCCTGCGCAACCCAGAACGAGATCAACAAGGAGTCCGCTGAGGCTCTGGTGAAGGGCGGCTGCACCGTCGTGTGCGAGGGCGCCAACATGCCCAGCACCCCGGAGGCCATCGAGGTCTACCTGTCCAACGGCATCCTGTACGGACCCGCAAAGGCTTCCAACGCAGGCGGCGTGGCTACCTCCGGTCTGGAGATGAGCCAGAACTCCGAGCGCCTGAGCTGGACCTTCGAAGAGGTGGATGCCAAGCTGAAGGGCATCATGGAGGGCATCTTCCACGCTTCCTACGATGCATCTGTGGCTGCCGGTTCCGAGGGCAACCTGATGGTGGGTGCAAACTGCGCCGGCTTCCTGAAGGTTGCTACCGCCATGATGGCACAGGGCATCACCTACTAATTTTCATAGCATTTTCAAAGGGCTGCGTCCGGCTGGGCGCGGCTCTTTTTGTTTGACAAAATACGTTTTATCGTCTATAATAAAAGTAAGAATAATTTCAGGAGGTGCACAGCATGAATTACACGGTACCTTACAATGGAACTTTTTGCAGCAAAAAAAAGATCCTGAAGAAGCGTGTTCCCTCGCAGGAAGCCATGGAGATCCGCAATTACTGCCGCACCCATACCTTCTCTGTAGAAGAAAAAGCCGATGGCAAGATCGTTTATCACATCAATGAGGCCCGAAAATAATGCTGGATGTGCGCCCGTTTACCACGGAATTACAACCGCTTGCCAACAAATTTGATTGCGGAAATTCTTATCTGAACCAATTTCTTCGCAGCGCAGATGCAATGGATGCCGGCATTGGTAAAACTTATGTTTTTCTTTCTGAAAATGCGGAGAGCATCGTTGGCTACTACAACATCTGCTGCGGCGCGTTGGACCAGATCGAGGATGGCTGTCGTTACAAAATCGGTGGGGCGGTACACATCGGCTATTTTGCAATTGACGAAAAGTTCCAGCATCGTTTGCAGGCCACAACACCTTCCGGCGTTCATCTGTATTGGGGCGACGTTTTGCTGGAAGAATGCCTGAGCCGCATTGAAGCACTCCGCAATACGCAAGTTGGTGTTTCTTTTGTCACGCTTGCGTCCTCTGCCGCCGGTGAGCGGCTTTACCGTCACCATGACTTTGACGATCTGGATGATGATATCGCATTTAGTCCCTCGCATGGAGAGGACAAATGCATTCCGCTTTATCTGCCCTTGGATTATTGATTTTTAGGAGCCGCGTCCGGCTGGGCGCGGCCCTTTTTGTTTGACTCCTTCCGGCATCGCACGGATAGGCTCCCTCCTTGAGGGAGCTGTCTGCGAAGCAGACTGAGGGAGTTCTGCTGCTGCATAAAACTGTTTCCAATCGCCCATACTCCCTGTATCTTCTGCTGGAAAGGGAGTATTCTATGGACGAACGGATGTTTTGTTTTCAATGTGAGCAGGCGGCCAACTGCACGGCCTGCACCGGTGCCGCAGGCGTGTGCGGCAAATCGGCGGACACTGCCGCCGCGCAGGACCGGCTCACCGGGGCGCTGATCGCCTGCGCCGGGCAGCTGCTGGCGGACGGGCAGTCCCCTTCTGCCGCGCAGGGCATGCTGCTGATGCAGGGGCTGTTCACCACCATCACCAACGTGAACTTTGACGCCGCCGCCGTGGACGCGCTGACCGCAAAGGTGCGCGCCGCCTGCCCTGCCGCCGGGCCGGGCTACGACATGCAGCTGCTCTGGCACGAGCCGGATGCCGATGTGCGCAGCCTGAAAAGCTTTGTGCTGTTCAGCCTGCGGGGCATGGCCGCTTACAACTACCACGCCCGGGTGCTGGGCCATGTGGACCCGGAGCTGGACCGCTTTTTCTGCACGGCACTGGCTGCCATCCGCCGCCCGCTTTCCATGGATGAGCTGTGGGCGCTGGTGCAAAAGACCGGCGAGGCCAGCTACCGCTGCATGGAACTGCTGGACGCTGCCAACACCGGCGCCTACGGCGACCCGGTGCCCGCAGAGGTGCCGCTGACCATTGAAAAAGGTCCGTTCATCGTGGTTTCCGGCCACGATCTGTACGACATGAAGTGCCTGCTGGAGCAGACCAAGGATAAGGGCATCAACATCTACACCCACTCCGAGATGCTGCCCGCCCACGGCTACCCGGAATTGAAGCAGAAGTACCCCCACCTCAAGGGTAACTTTGGCACGGCGTGGCAGAACCAGCAGACCGAGTTTGAGGATATCCCCGCGCCCATCCTGTTTACCACCAACTGCATCATGCCGCTGCGGGAGAGCTACGCCGACCGGGTGTTCACCACCTCGGTGGTGTCGTACCCGGGCATCGTGCACATTGAGGAAGGGCGCGATTTTACGCCGGTGATCGAAAAGGCGCTGGCGCTGGGCGGCTACAAAGAGGATACCCTCGTGCCCGGCATGAACGGCGGCAAAAGCGTCGTCACCGGCTTTGCGCGGACGGCTGTGCTCCAGCATGCGGGCGAGATCGTGCAGGCGGTGAAGGACGGCAAGATCCGGCACTTTTTCCTCGTGGGCGGCTGCGACGGCACCCGGCCCTCCCGCCGGTATTACACCCAGCTTGCCAAGCTGACCCCGCAGGACACCGTGATCCTGACGCTGGCCTGCGGCAAGTTCCGGCTGAACGATCTGCCCTTGGGCAATGTGCCCGGCACGGAGCTGCCCCGCATTCTGGACGTGGGCCAGTGCAACGATGCCTACAGTGCCATCCGCATTGCGCTGGCTCTGGCCGATACCTTTGGCTGCAGTGTAAACGAGCTGCCGCTCTCGCTGGTGCTGTGCTGGTTTGAGCAGAAGGCCGTGTGCATCCTCATCGCACTGCTGGCGCTGGGCATCAAGGGCATCCGGCTGGGGCCAACCCTGCCCCCGTTCCTCTCGCCGGTCGTTGTGGCTGCCCTTCAGCAAAAGTACGATTTAAAAGCCGTAACAACGCCGGAAAATGACCTGCAGGCCATTCTGGGCAGACATTGAGCCTGCACTGTTCTCACTATAGCTACAACTGACCGCCGTACGCGGCGTTTCGCACAAGAAGCAGTGGAAAGCTGTTGTTATATTTGGTGCAGCTGTCACTTGAAGATTCTTCACGAGCCGCTATAATAATAAGTACCGGAACAAAGGCGTTCCGCAAGGGTAAAGTCTGCCCTTGCGGGGCGCTTTTCTTTTTTGTCAGAATGCGGAGGGTGCCGCATCCGGTGAGGATTTTATAAAGGATGGGAAAGTCTATGGAAAACTTTACAGAGCAGAAAAACACCCTTGGTCTGTACGATCCACAGTTTGAGCACGATGCCTGCGGCATTGGCGCTGTGGTGGATATCAAGGGCCGCAAGAGCCACCAGACCGTGGACGATGCGCTGGCCATTGTGGAACGGCTGGAGCACCGCGCGGGCAAGGACGCCGAGGGCAAGACCGGCGACGGCGTGGGCATCATGCTGCAAATCAGCCACAAGTTCTTTTCTAAAGTTGCCGAGGAGCTGAACATCAACCTTGGCAACGAGCGTGAATATGGCGTGGGCATGTTCTTCTTCCCGCAGAGCGAGCACCTGCGCGCACAGGCCATGAAGCTGTTTGAGGTGGTCACCCGCAAAGAGGGCCTTGAGTTTCTGGCATGGCGCAAGGTGCCCGTGAACCCGGACGCCGTGGGCCAGAAGGCCCGCGACTGCATGCCCGCCATCTGGCAGTGCTTTATCAAAAAGCCCGCCAAGGTGAGCAAGGGCATCGATTTTGACCGCAAGCTGTACATCGTGCGCCGCGTGTTCGAGCAGGCCAGCAACGGCACCTATGTACCCAGCCTCTCCAGCCGCACCATCGTGTACAAGGGCATGTTTTTGGTGCACGACCTGCGCCTGTTCTACACCGACTTGCAGGACCCGGATTACGAGTCCGCCATCGGCATGGTGCACAGCCGTTTCTCCACCAACACCAACCCCAGCTGGATGCGCGCCCACCCCAACCGCTTTATCCTGCACAATGGCGAGATCAACACCATCAAGGGCAACACGGACGCCATGCTGGC
Organism: uncultured Faecalibacterium sp.; assembly: GCA_934511465.1. GTDB lineage: Bacteria > Bacillota > Clostridia > Oscillospirales > Ruminococcaceae > Faecalibacterium. Next base: position 20,726 of record CAKSWG010000011.1, read on the forward strand.
CCGCGAAGAGAGCATTTCCAGCTCCATCATGCAGGACGACATGAACAAGATCCTGCCCATCATCAACACGTCCGGCTCCGATTCTGCCATGCTGGATAACGCGCTGGAATTTATGGTGATGAACGGCATGGACCTGCCGCTGGCCGTGATGATCACCATTCCGGAGCCGTGGGAGAACAACAAGAACATCAGCCAGAAAAAGCGCGATTTCTACCAGTATTACGCCACTATGCTGGAGCCTTGGGACGGCCCCGCCGCCATCCTGTTCTCGGACGGTGACGTGATGGGCGCTGTGCTGGACCGCAACGGCCTGCGCCCCAGCCGCTACTACATCACCAAGGACGGCCGCATGATCCTGTCCTCCGAGGTGGGCGTGCTGGAATGTGAGCCGGATAATATTTTGGTCAAGGACCGCCTGCGTCCCGGCAAAATGCTGCTGGTGGACACCGTGAAGGGCGAAGTGGTGGACGACGAGAAGCTCAAGGAGTTCTATGCCAGCCGCGAACCCTACGGCGAGTGGATCGACCGCAACCTTGTGGAGCTGGCAAAGCTCAAGATTCCCAACGTGAAGGTGGAAAGCTACACCGGTAGCCAGCTCACCCGCCTGCAAAAGGTGTTCGGCTATAAATACGAGGACGTGAACACCATGATCCTCAGCATGGCGCGGGCCGGTGCCGAGCCTTCCGGCGCTATGGGCACCGACACCCCGCTTGCCGTGCTGAGCAACCAGCACCCGCCGCTGTTCAATTACTTCAAGCAGCGGTTTGCGCAGGTGACGAACCCGCCCATCGATGCCATCCGCGAAAAGGTGGTCACTTCCACCAGCGTATACATCGGCGCCCACGGCAACCTGCTGGAGGATAAGCCCGAGAACTGCAAGGTGCTCAAGGTGCACAACCCCATCCTGACCAGCACCGATCTGCTCAAGATCAAATACATGAACGTGCCCGGCTTTAAGGTCGCTACGGTCTCCATCAATTACTACAAGAACACCAGTCTGGAAAAGGCCATTGACCGCGTGTTTCTGGAGGTGGACCGCGCCTACAAAGAGGGCGCGAACATCATCATCCTTTCGGACCGCGATGTGGACGAGTACCATGTGACCATCCCCAGCCTGCTGGCTGTTTCCGCCGTGTCGCAGTACCTCATCCGCACCAAGAAGAGCACTGCGCTGGCCCTCATTCTGGAAAGCGCAGAGCCCCGCGAGGTGCACCACTTTGCCACCCTGCTGGGCTACGGTGCCTGCGCCATCAACCCCTATCTGGCACACGAGACCATCGGCCAGCTCATCGACGAGGGGCTGCTGGATAAAGATTACTACGCAGCCGTGGAGGACTACGACAACGCCATTCTGGGCGGCATCGTGAAGATTGCCTCCAAGATGGGCATTTCCACCATCCAGAGCTACCAGAGCAGCCAGATCTTTGAGGCAGTGGGCATCTCCAAAGACGTCATCGACAAATACTTCACCGGCACCGTGAGCCGTGTGGGCGGCATTGCCCTTTCGGACATTCAGGCCGATGTGGAAGCCCAGCACAACGCCGCCTTCGACCCGCTGGGGCTGGACATCAACATGGAGCTGGCCGACAGCGGTGCTCACAAGTTCCGCAGCGGCAAGGAAGAGCACCTGTTCAACCCGCAGACCATCCATCTGTTCCAGAAAGCCTGCTGGACCAACGATTACTCTGCCTTCAAGCAGTTTACCAGCACGGTGGACAACATGGGCGCTGACGGCGTGCACCTGCGCAGCCTGCTGGACTTCAACTTTGACCCCAACGGCGGCATTCCGCTGGAAGAAGTGGAGCCGGTGTCCAGCATCGTCAAGCGGTTCAAGGGCGCGGCCATGAGCTACGGTGCCCTGAGCAGCGAAGCCCATGAGACCATTGCCATTGCGCTGAACCGCTTGGGCGGCCGCAGCAACACCGGCGAGGGCGGCGAACCCGAGGAGCGCTACCACAGCGAGAGCAATTCCAAGATCAAGCAGGTGGCTTCCGCCCGTTTTGGCGTCACCAGCAAGTATCTGGTGAGCGCCGAGGAGATCCAGATCAAGCTGGCACAGGGCGCAAAGCCCGGCGAGGGCGGCAACCTGCCCGGTGCCAAGGTGTATCCGTGGATCGCAAAGACACGCCACAGCACCACCGGTGTGGGCCTCATCTCTCCCCCGCCGCACCACGACATCTACTCCATCGAGGACCTTGCAGAACTGATCTATGACCTGAAGAACGCCAACCGCAATGCCAACATCAACGTCAAGCTGGTGAGCGAGGCAGGCGTGGGCACCATCGCTGCCGGTGTTGCCAAGGGCGGCGCACAGGTCATTCTGGTGTCCGGCTACGATGGCGGCACCGGTGCAGCACCCCGCACCTCCATCAAGCACGCAGGTCTGCCGTGGGAGCTGGGCATCGCCGAGACCCACCAGACCCTGATCCTGAACGGCCTGCGCACCCGCGTGCGCATTGAGAGCGACTCCAAGCTGCTCTCCGGCCGCGATGTTGCCATCAGCTGTATGCTGGGCGCTGAGGAGTTCGGCTTTGGCACCACCCTGCTGATGGCCGAAGGCTGCGTGATGATGCGCGTGTGCAATCTGGACACCTGCCCCATGGGCATCTGCACCCAGAACCCGGAGCTGCGCAAGAACTTCCGCGGCAAGCCGGAATACATCATCAATTACCTGACTTTTGTGGCCGAAGAGCTGCGCGAGTACATGGCAAAGCTGGGCGTGCGCACCATCGACGAGCTGGTGGGCCGCACCGACCTGCTGCGGGTCAAGCCTGCCGCATCCGGCAGCCGCGCCGCCAAGATGGACCTTGACTGCATCCTGCACAACCCTGCCATTGAGAACAGCAATGTCCACTTTGTCAAGGAGGACACCTACGACTTCCATCTGGAAAACACCCTCGATATGAAGGTGCTGATGAAGAAGTTCAAACTGAACAGCAAGGCAGCCCAGAGCGTGGAGCTGAACGTCTCCAACACCGACCGTGCTTTTGGTGCCATCTTTGGCAGCGAGATCACCCGCAAATACGGCAACACCCTGCCGGACGATGTATACACCGCCCACTGCGTGGGTGCAGGCGGCCAGAGCTTTGGTGCCTTCATCCCGGGCGGTCTGACGCTGGACCTTGTGGGCGACTGCAACGACTACATGGGCAAGGGCCTTTCCGGCGGCAAGATCGTGGTGCGCCCGCCCAAGGGCATCACCTTCAAGCCCGAAGAGAACATCATCACCGGCAACGTGGCGCTGTACGGTGCCACCAGCGGCAAGGCCTTTATCTCCGGCGTGGCCGGTGAGCGCTTTGCCGTGCGCAACAGCGGTGCTACCGCCGTTGTGGAGGGCGTGGGCGACCACGGCTGCGAGTACATGACCGGCGGCACCGTGGTAGTGCTGGGCCAGACCGGCAAGAACTTTGCAGCCGGTATGACCGGCGGCATCGCCTACGTGCTGGACGAGAACTGGGATTTCTACCAGCGCGTGAACAAGGAGACCGTAAGCCTTGAGCCCGTGGAGCACAAGTACGACGTGGCTACCCTGAAAGAGCTTATCCGTGCGCATGTAGAAGCCACCGGCTCCCCCCGCGGCAAGGAGATCCTGGACAACTTCAGCGAATTTTTGCCCAAGTTCAAAAAAGTTCTGCCTTACGATTACGACCGCATGCTGCGCGTGATCGCATCCGTTGAGGAGCGCGGTCTGGACGGCGAGCAGGCGCAGATCGAAGCATTCTACACGGTGCAGAAGAAGAAGTAAGGAGGGCAGCGTTATGGGCAAGACAACAGGATTTATCGATTATACGCGCAAAACCAGCACGGATGTGCCGCCGCTGGAACGCATTGAAAACTTTAACGAATTTCACGTCTGGCTCTCCCGCGAGGAGCAGCAGACGCAGGCCGCGCGCTGCATGGACTGCGGTGTTCCCTTCTGTCAGGCCGGCATGATGATCGGCGGCATGGCCTCCGGCTGTCCGCTGAACAACCTCATCCCGGAGTGGAACGACCTTGTTTACCATGGCAAATGGGAGCTGGCCATGCACCGGCTGATGGCCACCAACCGTTTTCCGGAGTTCACCAGCCGGGTGTGCCCTGCCCTGTGTGAGGCGGCCTGCACCTGCGGCGATGTGACCGGCAGCAGCGTGACCGTGCGCGAGAACGAGCACGCCATCATTGAGACGGCCTACGCCAAGGGCTGGCTGCACGCCGCACCGCCGCCCTCCCGCACCGGCAAGAGCGTAGCCGTGGTGGGCAGCGGCCCCTCCGGCCTTTCGGTGGCCGAATACCTGAACAAGCGCGGCCATGCCGTGACCGTGTTTGAGCGGGCCGACCGCGTGGGCGGCCTGCTGATGTACGGCATCCCCAACATGAAGCTGGACAAGGCCGTGATCGAACGCCGCATCAAGATCATGCAGGCCGAGGGCGTGGAGTTCCGCACCAACATGGATGTGGGCGGGGCCGTTGCTGCCGAAGAGCTGCTGAACGGCTACGATGCCGTGGTGCTGTGCTGCGGTTCCAAGAAGGCCCGCGACCTGAATGTGCCGGGCCGCGACGCAAACGGTGTGCACTTTGCGGTGGACTACCTGACCAGCGTGACCAAAAGCCTGCTGGACAGCCAGTTTGCGGACGGCAGGGCCATTGACGCAAAGGGCAAAAACGTGCTGGTGATCGGCGGCGGCGACACCGGCAACGACTGTCAGGGCACGGCCCTGCGGCAGGGCTGCACCGACTTGGTGGCTCTGGAAATGATGCCTCAGCCGCCCAAGGAGCGCGCGGCTTCCAATCCGTGGCCGGAGTGGCCCCGGGTGCTGAAGGTGGACTACGGCCAGACCGAGTGCCTTGCCAAGTTCGGCAAGGATCCCCGCGTTTACCAGACCACCGTCAAGGAGTTTCTGAAGGACGATGCCGGAAACTTGACCGGTGCCGTGATCAGCTACCTGAAGCCCCAGCGTGACCCTGAGACCGGCCGCACCAGCATGGTACCCACCGGCGAAGAATTTACCTACAACTGCCAGCTGGCGTTCATCGCCGCAGGCTTTACCGGCTGCGAGAACTACGTGGCCGATGCATTTGGCGTGGAGCTGACCGCGCGCGGCAATGTGGCCGACCACAGCTTCAAGACCAATGTGGAAAAGGTGTTCGTCTGCGGCGATATGCGCCGCGGCCAGAGCCTTGTGGTCTGGGGCCTGCGCGAGGGCCGTGACTGCGCCGCCGAGGTTGACCGCTACCTGATGGGCTACACCAACCTGTAAGCTCCGTAAGGCGGCAGCCGCATTTTTACCAAGCCATTCTCTTTCCTATCCTAAACAAGCAGAAGCGGGAGCCTGAAAAGACTCCCGCTTCTGCTTGTGTTGATTGATATGGGAACTCCTTCCGTCTTTGCTTCGCAAAGCCACCTCCCTCAAGGAGGGAGGCTTTTTCCGTGCGGTCAAGTTTCCTCTTTGAGGGTGGTTGCATAACGGACAAGAAGAGCTCTCAAGTCCTTTCGTCCTCTTTAATCGTTTCCATTCGCTCTTTTACCGCCAAATCGATTGCAATGCAAACTCCTTCAAAATTGTGTTCAATATCCAAATTTGAAAATCGAATCACTTGAATTCCATACTGTTCCAGAATCGCACTACGTTCATGATCTCTTTCAAGTCCTTGTTCTTCATAATGCTGTGAACCATCTATTTCTACCACTAATTTCACAGCATGACAGTAAAAATCTGCGATGAAAGAATCAATAGATTTCTGCCTTTGAAAACGAATCGGATAACGATTCAAGAAGTCATACCAGAGATGATTTTCATACTTTGTGGCGTTCTTTCGCAATTTTCTTGCACGAGGAATAAGTTTTTCCTGATAAGGTAACGACACGTATACTCACTTTCTTTTAGCAGCAACCAAATTCCTTTTGTCTGCTCCCAGCTTGTCACTGAAGCGAAAAACTTTTCCGTGCGGAAAGGCTCCCTCCTTGAGGGAGCTGTCGAACGAAGTGAGACTGAAGGAGTTTCCTCGTCAATCCGTATCCACCGCCGGGTCGGCGGCATCCGCGGCCGGCGTTTCCGGCTCTGCTGCGGGCTCGGTAACGGCGGGCTCCTCCGGCGTGACGGTGATCTGCACGCTGGGGTCTGCCGCGATATACACGGTGATCACAGTGCCCACCTCTACCCGGGTGCCGGGCTCCTCACTGGTGCGCACCACACAGCCTGCCGCATAGGAGCCATCGTTCACCACCATAAAGCAGCTGGCGATCAGGCCGCTGCTTTGCAGTGTCTGCACCGCCGCATCCTGCGTAAAGCCGATGATGTTGGGCATTTCCGCCATCTGCGGGCCTTTGCTGACCACCAGCCGGATGGTCTCGCCCGCCTTGAGCACCGTGTCTGCATCCGGCTGCTGCTGCATGATCTGGCCCGCCGGGGCGGTGTCGCTGTATTCCTCAGTGACGTAGAACAGGTACATGCCGGTGTACTCGCGGTTGTTCTGCACCTGTGCGTAGTCCATGCCCACAAAGTTCGGCACAAGGTTCTGAGGTTCCAGCACCTCACTGCTGGCCGGTTCGGATGCAGGCTGCGATGCAGGCGTCTGCCCCCGGTTCTGGCCCAGCACGCTCCACAGCGTGAGCAGGATGAGGATGGAAAGCAGGATCACGATGCCCGCCAGCAGTGCCTTTAAACTGAGCAGATGCTCCCGGCGCTCCGGCTGGGCGGCGCGCACCGGTGTTTCCGGCTTCATGGTGCGGGTAAGCTCGGCGGTGTATTCCTTGGAAGAAAGGGCCTGATACAGCTGCGGCACGGTCTGGATGCGCTCCATGGGGCGCAGGCGCAGGCCCAGCTGCAACACCTGCGAAACGTACAGCGGCAGGCTGCCGTTCACCGATTTTGCACGGGGGTTGGAGTCCGACACCATGCGCTGCGCGGCGGGCACCGGGGCCTGCCCGCACACCATGCGGTAAAACACTGCCGCAAGGCTGTATTCGTCGGTGTAGCGGCCCTCGAACTCTGCGGTGGAATACTGTTCCGGGGCCGAGTAGCCCTCGTACAGCTGCTCGTGCAGGCCGCTGCCCGCCGTGCGCAGGCCCACCGTGGCGTAGCCCGCCAGACGGCAGCGGTCGTTCTCCATCACGCGGATGTTCTCCGGGCAGATGCCCCGGTGCACAAGGCCGATCTTGTGCATGGCGGCCACGCCCTCAAACACCGGTTGCAGCATGGCGCAGGCAATTTCCGGGCGGACGGTGCCCACATGGTCTTCCAGCCAGCGGTCCAGCGGCGTACCGCCCAGATTTTCCAGCACGGCGTAGACGGAGTTGTTTTCCTCCACCACGTCCAGCACGGCTTCCAGCCCGGTAGCCGGGGTAATGCGCTGGATGGAGCGGTACAGGTCCGCAAAATCCATGCGCGTGGTCTTGAACAGCACCTCGCTGCCGGTTTTGGGGCGCAGCACATTGCCTGCGGTGCGCTCGGCGGTGAGGGTGACGGGCAGGTATTCCTTGATGGTCACCCGGAAACCGCCCAAGTTCTCGGCGCCACGGTACAAAATGCCCTCGCCGTCCATGCTCACAAGCTCCCCTACGGTGTAGCGCCCGGCCAGCACAGTGCCCACCGGCAGCGTGCCGCGCGGGTTTGCCCCCGCAAAGGCTTTGCCGCAGCGCGGGCAGCTCTGCGCCGCTTCCGGCAGCGGATGCAGGCAGTAGGGACACAGGCGTTTTGCTTCCATTTTGGTCTCCTTATACCGTTTTGCGCCGCAGCAGGCTCATGGGCGGCAGCTCCGGCGCAGGGATGGTGTATTTTTCCATGGCGTGGGGGGTGCTTTGCACCCGCTCACCGGCTTCGTTTGCGATCCATTCGGGGCTGAGCGGGATGCTGCGGCCATCCGGGCAGAGGGCTTCGAGCCGGTCGCCCAAGCTCCACTTGCCGCGCTGCTGGCAGGATGCCACGCCGTTCTCCCAGCCTTCCACGGTGCCCACGAACTCCCATTCGCGGATGTAGGTGGCGCTGTCGGTGGCCTGCCGGGCCTGCTCGCGGCCAAAGTAGAAGCCCGGCGAGTAGTGGCGGTGGCTGGTGCGGGTAAGCTCCTCGTACACCTCGGCGGGCAGCTCAAAGTTGTCGTTGGCGGGGTCGGCCAAGTAGGCGTCCAGCGCCTTGCGGTAGGCGGCGGTGACGCTGGCCACATAGTAGAAGGTCTTGGCGCGGCCCTCGATCTTCAGGCTGTCCACGCCCGCCTTGCACAGCAGGTCGATGAAAGGCGCGGTGCACATATCGTTGGCGTTGAGGATATAGCTGCCGTTTTCGTTCTCGCCGATCTCGTACAGCTGGCCCGGACGGGTCTCCTCGCTGAGGTAATACTTCCAGCGGCAGGGCTGGGCGCACTGGCCGCGGTTGGCGTCGCGGCCCGCCATGTAGTTGGAAAGCAGGCACCGGCCCGAGACGCTCATGCACATGGCACCGTGCACAAAGGCTTCGATCTCCAGCTCCGGCGGCGTTTTATCGCGCAGGATGGCAATGTCCTGCAAGGTCATTTCGCGGGCCAGCACCACGCGCTTTGCGCCCATGTTGTAGGCGGCGCGGGCCGCAGCCCAGTTGGTGATGCCGGTCTGGGTGGACATGTGCACATCGATCTCCGGCGCAAAGGTCTTGCAGGCATCCAGAACGCCAAGGTCTGCCACGATAAAGGCATCCACGCCGGCCTTGGCGGCCTCCTTGATGGCGTCGGGCAGGCGGTCGGCTTCCTCGTTGGTGGGCAGGGTGTTCATGGTCAGGTAGACTTTGCGGCCCCGGGCATGGGCGTAAATGACGCCTTCGGCCAGCTGTTCCGGCGTAAAGTTGGCCGGTGCAGACCGCATACCAAATTCGGGCAGGCCGCAGTAAACGGCATCGGCGCCGTAGTTGATGGCATAGCGCAGGCGTTCCAGATCGCCTGCCGGTGCCAGCAGTTCCGGGATTTGCAGCATAATTCAAATTCCTCTCTTTTAATGAATACCGAATTTTTATTTCTTTCGGGAAGTTCTCCTTCTCAGGTCTTGGCGGCTCACCCTCTCCGTCATTGCTTCGCAATGCCACCTCCCCCAAAGTGAGAGGCCTTGGCAGTACGGTCAACTTTCCGGTTTTGCCAAAGGCTCTCCCTTTGGGAGAGCTGCTGAACGAAGTGAAGCTGAGAGGGCGAGGACGTTAACGGGAAACTGGGAATTATCGGTACGTTATAAAATTTCGCTTTCTATTCGACTTTAGCTTCCAGCATTCAGCGACCTATTCACCGCCGCTGCCTTCTGGCAGTTGGCGTTGTGTTCGCTCAGGGTGCGGGCATAGTAGTAGCTGCCCTTGAGATCGGTAACGAAGAAATAGGCGTCCTTCGCCTCCTCATCCGGCTGCGGGTGCAGCGCGGCCTTGATGGCGGCAAGGCCCGGGTTCGAGATGGGCCCCGCAGGCAGGCCCTTGCAGCTGTAGGTATCATACGCAGCCACGATGTTTTCCGGGATGTTATCCCAGCCGCCATAGTAAGGTGCCACCCAGTTCCAGAGGTAATTGTTGTCGCTGTCGCTCTGGATGTAGCTGGAGGTGTTGCTTTGCAGGCGGGGGTAGGGCGAGCCTTCGGCCAGACGGTTGCGGAACACCTGCGCCACGTTGGAATCCTGCGTGTTGCCGGCTTCCTCCTGCACAAAAGATGCCAGCGTGATGAGCTGCGGCAGGGTCATATCCTGCTTTTTGAGCTCCGCGTACATTTCATCCGTGATCTGTGCGTCGAACTGGGCGTAGAAGGTGGCCACATAGTTATGCACCGTATCGTCCTTCAAAAACTCGTAGGTCTCCGGGAAGAGATAGCCTTCGCACTTCATAAACCGGTCCGGCGCGTCGGCATCGTCCGGCACATACTGCCAGAAGGTATATTCCCTGAAATCGCCCTCGTTGGCCTCTTTCAGAAACGCCTCGGCGCTGCACAGGCCGGCAGCTTCCATTTTCTGGGCAATGGCAATGGCCGTGGTGCCCTCCGGGATGGTCACGCGCACCGTCTCCGCCTTGGCATAGGTGGAAAGGGCCGCAATGAGCGCATCGTATGAATATGCGCCCGTCTGCAACGTAAAATCACCATATTGCAGCTTGCTGGCCGCGCCCTTGTGCCCCACATACCAGCGGAACAGCCGGGCCGAGCGGATCACCCCCGCGTCCTTGAGCCGGTTTGCGATGGCGGCAACACCGCTGCCCTGCGGGATGCTCACAGTCACCTCGGCACCGGGTTTTCCGTTGCCGTTGATCTCGTTATATGCAAACACACCTGCCGCACCGGCGGCCAGCGCCAGCAATACCGCCAGCACCAGCAAAACCTTCCATACACCGCCCTTTTTGCGGGTGTTTTTTTCGTGTGCCATAAGCACCTTCCTTTTATCTCAGTTTTCCAGCATCAAGCGCATGTAGCTTTCGGTCACGTCAAAGGGTTCGGCGTCAAAGCGGATCATGCCGTAATCCTGCCTCGTGCCCTCGCCGAGGAACAGCGGCTGGGCTGCACCCACGGTGAGCACCGCCTTTTCCACGATCACTTCCTTCTCGCGGGCAGCTTCCATCAGCACTTCGGCAGCGCGGTCATTGTCGGCTTGCAGCTCCACGAAATAAAGGGTGTCCTCCTTGCGGAAGTAGACGCCGTAGCCGTGGCCGCTGGAAACGATGGTGGCACCGGCGGAGTAGAGGTCGCCCAGCACCACGGCCATGCGCTCCGGGCTCAGCTGCACGGTGTCGGGCCAGAAGCGCTCCCGCAGCTCGCACAGCTTTTTGGCGGTGACGGAGTCAAACTCCGCCTGACTCCACAGGTTGCGCTCCACTTCCCGGGGCAGGCACCGCAGTGCAAACGCCCACGCAAAGCCTTTGTCCTGCAAAAGCGCAGCCTGCGCGGCACCCGTGGGCACCGCCACCGTAAAGCCTGCACCGCGCAGCTTCTGCTGGGCGCACAGGTGGTCCACAAGGCCCGCCAAGATCAGGCTGCCCTCGCCGCACAGGCCATACAAATAGGTGCCCGCGCGGCCTTGCAGCGTGACCGGCACCGCCAGTGCCACGGCGGCGATCACATCGTTTTCTTCGGCCACATAGACATTCTGCTCGCCCGCAAACTGCTCGATGGCCTTTTTGGCAAATTCCTCGGATTCGTTGCGCTGGCTCTGCCACAAAGCCAGCACCGCCGGCTTATCTTCCGGCTGCATCAGACGATACATCTGTCAGGATGCCCCCTCTTCTCAAGTTTTATGTTGGAACGCCGCTTCCCGGCTGCGTGTCGGGAGTTTCTCCAAGGACTTCCGGGAGGTGGGGCCCCGGCGCAAAGCGTTGGGGCGGGACTTGGGTCCCGGGCTGTCCGCGGAGGAATTACCGACACACAGCCCTCTCCGCGCGTTATTGTTCCAGTTTCTTTGTCACGATGCTCTGCACCTCGGTCTGGATCTCCTCGATGCCGCGCATGGTTCCGCCCTTGGTGCAGTGCACGGCGGCCCAGCCGAGGTGCGCCGCGCAATACTCTGCGGCGCGGCGGCTGCGGGCAAGGTACTCGGTATCCTTTTCGTGCACATCCTTTTTGCTCTCGTCGCCGTGGTAGCGGGCGGTCATGAGCTGCTGGCTCACCGCCGGGTCCACTTGCAGGTAGATCACCGCATCCGGCGCGGGAAGGCCCAGCAGGCGGAACTCAAAATCGAACAGCCAGCCCAGAAAGCTCTCCCACTGTTCCGGCGGCAGCTTGGAGCACTGGTGCACCGCGTTGGAGGTGGTGTAGCGGTCGGCGATGATGATGCCGCCTTCCTCGTAAAAGCTGCCCCAGTCCTTTTTATAGCTGGCGTAGCGGTCCACCGCGTAAAAGCTGGACGCCGCATAGGCGTTCACATCGTCGGGCTTCTCCCCGAACTGCCCGGCCAGATACATTTTGATCAGCGCGCTGGAATCGCTGGCATAGTCCGGGAAGCTCACCTCCCGCACGGCAAGGCCCTGTGCCTGCAAATGTGCGGCCAGCAGCTTTGCCTGCGTAGCCTTGCCGCTGCCGTCCAGCCCTTCCATGACAATCAGTCTGCCTTTGCTCATACGGCTGCTCCTTCTTTGAGGGCGGCATATTTTGCACGTACCTCAGCGGTTTTGCCGCAGCACATCCTGCCTTCCGGGCAGGGGCCGCTGACGCAGGCCGGGCCGGACTTTGCAAAAATGTGCGGTGCCACCGGGTACACCAGCGCAAACATTTGCTCGGCCAGCTCCCGGATCTCCCACTGGGCACGGCTGCAACAGCGCAGGTGGAAAAAGTTCTGCAAGCTGCGGGCGTTCATCGTGACCACCATCTTGGTCTCGCAGGCGTTGGGCAGCACAAAGCGGGCATCCTCATTGGCCTGCTTGCCTGCCTTGGCGCGGGCCTGCTTTTCGGGCATTCCCTCGGCCATCAGGCGGGCGGTGTGTCCCTCTTCCAGCTTGTGGGCAAGGTCGAGGTAGCGCTTGGCGTCCTCTTCCATGCTGGCAAGGAAGGCTGCCTTTGCTTCCGGGATGGCTTCAATCTCCGGCGGCACCACATAGCGGAAATCGTCCAGCCGCACGTAGCGCTGGCTCTGCACGCTGAAGGATGCGATGCGGTGGCGGGTGATCTGGGCCAGCAGGGTGCGGCTGACCCCCTCGATGCCAAAGGTAAAGCTGGCATGCTCGATGGGGCTGGCGTGGCCAAGGTCGCTGAGCATGGTCAGGAATTTTGCCGTCTTTTCCTCGGTCAGGCCGTCCAGCAGGTCGGTGATGTGCGCGTCGGAATAGCACAGCTTTGCCGCTGCGGCCACCACCTTTTCCGGTTCCGGGGTATGGGCGATCAAACGAACAGTCATCATAAATGTGTCATTCCTCCGCAGTGATTTTGGTGAGGGGCGCAAAATTGGCCATGGTCTTTTTGATGCCCACCTTTTCAAAGTTGATCTCCACGATCTGGTCTCCGGCGGCAGGCTTCACGGCCACCACCTGACCACGGCCAAACACCTTGTGCTCCACAATGTCGCCGGGCTCGTAGTGTTTGGGGCCTTTTGCAGCCGGTTTTGCTGCCGGCGTTCCTGTAAAGAAGATGTGCTTTGCAGTATTTTTTGACATATTCCGGCCAGAATTTCCAGAGCTGTAGGCGGAGCCATAGCCGCTGCTGCCTGTGCTGCGCCCGCCGTATCCGGAGCCCTGACCGCCGGAAGTGCTGCCGCGGCCTGCGTAAGAAGCGCCAAAGCCCCGGCTCCCGCCTGCGTTGTAGTCCCGGTTCAGGTAGCCGCTGCGATCGCTGTAGCCGCCGCCATAGCCGCCCGAACCATAACCGCCGGCGCTGCGGCCCCAGCCGGAAGGCCCGGAGTAGCCGGATGCGCCGCCGGGCACGGTGTCGCTGGAGCTGTCGCCCCAGCCGCCAAAGCGGGCGCGCTGTTCCAGCACCGGGCTGCGGGTCTCCTCGATGTACTCCGGCTCGATCTCCCGCAAAAAGCGGCTGGGCTCGTTGCGCTGGGTGCGGCCATAGAGCATGCGGGAAACGCTGCTCGAAATGTACAGCTCCTTCTTGGCGCGGGTGATGCCCACGTAGGCAAGGCGGCGTTCCTCTTCGAGGTCCGCCTCCGAATACTTGCTCATCTCGCTGGGGAACACGCCCTCTTCCATGCCAATGAGGAACACATACGGGAACTCCAGCCCCTTGGCGGAGTGGATGGTCATGAGCACCACCTGATCGGCGCTCTCATTGTAGCTGTCGATATCGCTGATGAGGGCGATATCCTCCAAGTAGCCCTCCAGCGTGGCTTCCTCGCCGTGCTGGTCGCAGTAGTTCTTGACGTTGTTCACCAGCTGGCCAAGGTTCTGCAAGCGGTCCGCTGCGTCCTCGTGGCCCTTGGCGGCGTCCGCTTCCAGCATGGCCTTGTAACCGGTCAGCTCAATCACATCGGCGGCAAATGCGTCCAGCGTGCGGGTCTCAAGCGAGTCTTGCAGGCGCTGGTAGATCTGCCAGAACTTGAGCAGCGGCATCACGGCGCGGCTGAGCTTTGCGTACTGGTCGGCGCGGCTGATGATGTCCAGCATGCTCACGCCCTCCTGCCCGGCAAGATCGGCGATCACCTCCACGGTGGTGGCACCGATCTTGCGGGCAGGCTCGTTGATGATGCGGCGCAGGCGCACATCGTCCCGCGGGTTTGCCACGATGGACATGTAGGAATGGATGTCCTTGACCTCTTTGCGGTCGTTGAAGCGCTGGCCGCCCACGATCTTGTGGGGGATGCCTGCGCGGGTAAAGTAGCTTTCGATGGGGGCCGACTGGGCGTTCATGCGGTACAGGATGGCGTGGTCCGCCAGATGCCCGCCCTCTTTCAGGTGCTGGCCGATCACATCCGCAATGTGGCTGGCCTCGTCCTGCTCGTTCTCGGCGGTGTACACCTGCACCTTGTCGCCTTCGCCGTTGCTGGTCCACAGGGTCTTGCCCTTGCGCTCCGTGTTGTGCTGGATGACGCAGTTGGCGGCGTTGAGAATGTTGGACGTAGAGCGGTAGTTCTGTTCCAGACGGATGGTCTTGGTGCCCGGGTAGATGCGCTCGAAATTGAGGATGTTCTCAATGGTGGCACCGCGGAAGCGGTAGATGCTCTGGTCGTCATCGCCCACCACGCAGATGTTCTTTTCCGGGCCGGTGAGCAGGCTGACCAAGCGGAACTGCGCCACGCTGGTGTCCTGATACTCGTCCACCAGCAGATAGCGGTATTTGTTCTGGTAAAAGTCCCGCACGTCCTTGTGCTCGGCCAGCAGCTGCACGGTCTGGTAGATAAGGTCGTCGAAGTCGAAGGCACCGGCTTCCTTCAGGCGCTTCTCGTAAGCCGCGTAGATGCGGGCGGTCAGGGCACCTTTGGTGTCCTTGGCGGGGTTTGCAAGGGCCTGTTCCGGGCTGATGAGCTGATCCTTCCAGCGGCTCATCTGGTTGATGGCCGCCTTGACGGGCAGGAATTTATCGTCCACGTTCAGGTCCTTGTACACGGCCTTCATCACGCGCTGGGAGTCGTCGGTATCGTAGATGGTAAAGCTGCGCGGGTAGCCGATCTCCTCTGCCCAGCGGCGCAGGATGCGCACACAGGCGGAGTGGAAGGTGGACGCAAACACCTCGTCCCCTTCCTCGCCGCCCAGCATCCGGCGCAGGCGCTCTTTCAGCTCCCCTGCCGCCTTGTTGGTGAAGGTAATGGCCATCACGTTCCAGCTGCGCACGGCGTTCTGGCGCAGCATGCCGTCCAGCCAGCCGGGGGCGGCGGTACCGGTCATGATGGCATTGCGCAGGGCCTTGATATCGTCCTCCGTGGCGGGGCGCGGCGTCTGGTTGGAACCGTGGGCCGAACCGAACCGGATGAGGTTTGCGATGCGGTTGACCAGCACGGTGGTCTTGCCGCTGCCGGCACCGGCCAGAATGAGCAGCGGGCCGTCGGTGGTGAACACCGCCTGCCGCTGCATATCGTTCAGGCGGCCAAACTGCTTTTCGATATAGGTATCGCGCAGAGCGCAGAATTCCTGTGTGAGATCTGTTGCCATGGTTTCCCCTGTTCCTTTTTTGTTTATACTATCAAAATACAGTATACCACATTTTAAAACGATTGAGAATAGCCGCCGCGTTCGCTCTGGCTATTTTCAGCGGAAAAAATATTTTTATAATTTGTAACTCCGAAAAGCCTGCGGAACTTGTTGGGGCGAAGCCCCTCCATCTTGCTAACGCAAGACCGTTCTGCCGCTTGAAAGCCCCACTGGGGCTTTTAAGCAGGCGAGCGTTCTGCGCCAGCAGATGGAAGGGCTTTGCCCTGACAAGCGTCGGGGCTGCGACAAACACGAAATAAATAATATAATTTCCTTATTTTATGCCCAAAGCGAACGCGGCGGGCATTTCAAATCGTAAAACAAAAACCGCCCGGCAGCTCTTGCGAACCGACGGGCGGAAAACATTTTTTAATTTGCGCTTAGCCGAAGATGTTGATCAGGATACCAGCAGCAACGGCGGAACCGATCACGCCTGCCACGTTGGGGCCCATTGCGTGCATCAGCAGGAAGTTGGAGGGATTCTCGCTCTGGCCAACCTTCTGGGAAACGCGAGCGGCCATAGGCACAGCGGAAACGCCTGCGGAACCAATCAGCGGGTTCACCTGACCACCGGTCAGCTTGTACATGACCTTGCCGCACAGCACACCGGCAGCAGTGCCGAAGGAGAATGCGATCAGGCCCAGCACGATGATGAACAGGGTGCGGGTGTTCAGGAAGGTGTTTGCAGAGGTGGTGCAGCCAACGGACAGCGCCAGGAAGATGGTGATGATGTTCATCAGCTCGTTGCCGGCGGTCTTCTGGATACGATCCACAACGCCGCACTCCCTCATCAGGTTGCCCAGCATCAGCATACCGACCAGAACGGCGGCATCCGGAACGATCAGGGAAACGATGATGGTGACCATGATCGGGAAGATGATCTTCTCGGTCTTGGAGACGGTGCGCAGCTGCTTCATCACGACGGTACGCTCTTTCTTGCTGGTGAGTGCCTTCATGATGGGCGGCTGGATCACGGGCACCAGAGCCATGTAGCTGTACGCCGCAACGGCGATGGAGCCCAGCAGCTCAGGTGCCAGACGGGAGGTGACGAAGATGGCGGTAGGGCCGTCGGCACCGCCGATGATGGCGATGGCAGCGGACTGCTTCTGGGTGAAATCCACCAGACCCGTAGCGGTCAGCAGGCGGGCACCCATGTAAGTACCAAAGATGCCGAACTGTGCGGCAGCGCCCAGCAGCAGGCTCTTGGGGTTGGAGATCAGGGGGGCGAAGTCGGTCATGGTGCCGATGCCCAAGAAGATCAGCGGCGGGTAGATGCCCAGCTTAACGCCCATGTAGAGCATATCGGCCAGACCGCCGTTGTTCAGGATCTCCACCCACATGGGGTGTTCCAGACCGTCACCGACGAAATACTGCATGTGGATGACGCCGCTGCCGGGCAGGTTTGCCAGGATCATGCCGAATGCCATCGGCAGCAGGATCAGCGGCTCAAATTCCTTGACGATGGCCAGGTACAGCAAAAAGCAACCCACGCAGATCATGATCGCGTACAGGTAGCCGCCCGGCTCGCCGAAGCGTGCAAAGCCGGAACTTTGGAAAATACCGACCAGAGTATCAATAAACTGTGTCATGCTCTTCCTCCTCTGTTAAAACGGTGCGGTGGTGTCATTCACGCCCGCATTGCCCCAGCCGTTCTTGCTGCGGCGCACGGCCTTGAGGGTGTACTTGCCGTTGCCCATTGCGTGGATCGCAGCCATAATGGCAGCGACCACATCGCCGGGAATGCCTTCTTCCACCTGAGGAGCGGGAGCGGCTGCGGCCTGCTGCACGGGTGCAGCGGGCTTTGCGGCGGGAGCTTTGGCGGCTTCCTTTGCGGCCTTTTTCTTGGTACCCATCGAATCGAAGATCTTGCCTTCCAGCGTGATGATGGCCATCAGCAGGATAAGGATCAAGAACACCAGTACGATGCCGGTAATGGTAACGACCACGTCAAAACCTAAATCCATGGTTTTCCTCCTGTTTTTTGGATACTGCGTCGGATGCAAACATCGTCAGCAGAAAATCAATTTGGAAACATTATACCTTATTTCCCAATTTATTTCAATAAAAATAGACACATTTTCTTTTTGCCGCTTTTGTTCAGCCGCATGGAGAAATGGTGCTTGCCGTGCCAAAGCCCGGCTCAGCGGCGGCCGATGCGGGGCGTTGCATCCACAAAGCCGGTCTCCAGCTTATCAAAAATGTTCAGGCTCTGAGCTGTGCCAAGGGCCACGCAGTTCACCGGGTCGGGCGAGACCGTCACTTCCACCTTGAGCTCCTCGCTCAGGTACTCGGTAAGGCCGTGCAGCTGCGCACCGCCGCCGGTGAGCATGACGCCGTTGCGGTAGATATCGCCGGCCAGTTCCGGCGGGGTCTTTTCCAGCACCTGATGGGCAGCGGTGCCGATCTGCTCGCTGAGCATCATCACCGGGTCGTACAGGTCGTCGGTGGAGACATTCACGCGCACCGGCAGGCCGGTGAGCAGGCTGCGGCCCTTGATCTCCATGGTCTCGTGGAAATCGGCCTTCTGCGGGCAGCAGGCCACATTCTTCTTGAGTTCCTCGGCGGTGCGCTGGCCGATGGCCACGCTGTACTTGTTGCGCACGAACTTGAGGATCTCTTCGTCGTAGTGGTTGCCGGCCACGCGCACGCTGGTGGCCTTGACCTTGCCGCCGAGGGACAGCACCGCGATATCGGTGGTGCCGCCGCCGATGTCAATGATCATGCGGCCTTCCGGCTGGGTGATGTCGATGCCGGAACCAAGGGCCGCGGCAATGGGCTCATCGATCAGGTACACCTGCCGGGCACCGGCGGCCACCACGGCCTCCACCACGGCATCGCTCTCAATGCCGGTGATGGCGGCGGGCACGCAGACGGCCACCCGGGGCTTGACCATGTGGGAGCTGTACACCTGCTTGACAAAGCGGCAGATCAGCTCCCGGGTCATGGTGTGGTCGCTGATCACGCCGTCCTTCAGCGGGAAGATGGCGGAAATATAGTTCGGCGTGCGGCCCACCATGGCAAGGGCCTTATCACCGGCTTCCAGCACCGAGTTTTTGCGGGTATCCATTGCCACAACGCTGGGCTGGTTGAGCACGACGCCCTGCCCTGCCTGTGCAATGATGATGGTGGTGGTACCAAGATCGATACCAATATCGTTCTGTGCCATAAAGATCTCTGTTCCTTTCTCTGGTTCCTCTATCGTAGCAACGGCCCGCCTGTGCAGGCCGGAAATCATACCATTTTACAGTATAGCATAGTTGCGGCAAAAAGTATACCGGTTTTGGACTCCTTCCGTCTGCTCACTTTGTTCGCATCCACCTCCTTCAATGAGGGAGGCTTTGGCAGTGCAGAAAGCTTTTCCTCTTCGCCAGAGGCTCCCTCTCCGAGGGAGCTGTCACCAAAGGTGACTGAAGGAGTTTTCTCATGCGCCGCAGCGCACATCATTCCGCATCATCGCGTCAGCCCATCATGCCGCAGGCACATCATTTTATCCTTCCTCCGCTTCCATCTGCTCTGGCGGCAGTTCGGCTTGCAGCAGCCAGCACAGGCCGCTGTAGCGGAGGTTCTGGCGGATGTTGCCCATCATGCGGTTCACAACATCCCGGCGGCCCGCCACGATGCACAATCTGCGTGCACGGGTGACGCCGGTGTAGAACAGGTTGCGGTAGCAAAGGCGCGGCGGCACCTGCGCCACCGGCAGGATCACCGCCGGGAACTCGCTGCCCTGACTTTTGTGCACCGTAATGGCGTAGGCGATCTCCAGCTCGCTCAGGTTCTCGGCCGGATAAATGAGCCGCTTGTCGTCCATGCGCACCACCATGGAGCGGTCCCGCGTGTTGATGCTCTCCACGATGCCAATGTCGCCGTTGTAGGCGCCCACGCCCTGTTCCCCGCCGATGCGGTTCCAGACGATCTCGTAATTGTTGCGCACCTGCATCACTTTGTCGCCCACGCGGAACACCCTGGACGCGCTTTGCAGCTGGGGCTTGCCCTTCTGCTCGGGGTTGAGCAGGTTTTGCAGCTCCACGTTCAACGCCTGCGTGCCGGTGGGGCCCAGCTTTGTGGGGCACAGCACCTGAATGTCCCGGATGGGGTCGAAGCCGTAGCTGCGCGGCAGACGGGTGGTGACAAGGCTGCACACCAGCTTCTGGGCCGCGTCGCCGTCCGTTTCCAGAAAGAAGAAATCGTCCGTCCTGCCGCCCTTTTTCAGCGGTTCGCTGCTGATGATGTGGTGGGCGTTCTCCACGATCAGGCTGCGCGCCGCCTGCCGGAAGATCTCGTTCAGACTGACGGTGGGCACCACCCCCGAGCGGATCACCTCGCCCAGAATGTTGCCCGGGCCCACGCTGGGCAGCTGGTCGGCGTCGCCCACCATGATGATGCGGCAGCTGTAGCGCAGCGCCGCAATGAGGGCCTGAAACAGCTTGACGTCCACCATGCTCATCTCGTCCAGAATGACCACATCGCACTTGAGCAGGTTCTTATCGTTGTGGATAAAGCTGACCACGCCGCCGGTGTAGTCCACCTCCAGCAGGCGGTGGATGGTGCTGGCCTTGCGGCCGGTCAGCTCGCTGAGCCGCTTGGCGGCGCGGCCCGTGGGCGCGCACAGGGCCACCCGCTCCGCCTGATCCTCCAGCAGCTGCAAAATGGCGTTGACGGTGGTGGTCTTGCCGGTGCCCGGGCCGCCGGTGAGCACAAGACAGTTCTCGGTCATGGCCTTGCGGATGGCTTCCTTTTGCAGCGGCGCATAGGCAAAGCCCTGCGTCAGCTCCAGGATCTGGATGTTTTTGTCCAGCCCGTGGGCGGTGTTTTTGCCGCGCCGCGCCAGCATGGCAAGACGGCTGGCGATATCCTGTTCCGCCGCCAGCAGGTCCGGCAGATAAATGTACGGCACACCGTCGAACATTTTTATGCAGAGTTCTTCCGTGCGGATGCACTCGTCCAGAGCGGCGGCCAGCTTTTCCGGCGGCTGATGGATGAAATTGGAGGCCGTTTCCAGCAATTGCGCGCGCGGCAGGCAGGTGTGGCCGTTGCCCGCGTTGTGGCGCAGGGTGCGCAGCAGGGCTGCTTCCAGCCGCTGGGCGCAGTCGCCCTCCATGTGGTAATACTGGGCAATGCTGTCCGCGTGGCGGAAATCCAGCTGCAACGGCTCGCCGCACAGCAGATACGGGTTTGCCGCAATGGCCTGCATGGCCGAAGGCCCAAAGGTGCGGAACACCTCCATGGCCTTGCGGGGGCTGATCTCGAACTGGGCCAGATAGGCGATGAGCTCCCGCATCCCGAACATGCGCTTGAACTCCTGCTGGATGCGGTCGGCCTTGTCCGGCGAGATGCCGGGCACCTGCGTGAGCCGGGCCGGGTCGTTGGCGATCACCTCCAGCGCCTCGGCCCCGAACAGGTCCATGATCTTATCCGCCGTTTTGGCCCCGATGTAGGGCAGCGACCGGCTGGCAAGGAAAGCGTACACGGCTTCCAGATCCTTGGGCATGTCGGTCTCGCACTCCTGCGCGTGGAACTGACGGCCATAGGTGGCGTGGTTCTCGTACCGACCGCGGCAGACCACGCTCTCGCCCGCGTGCAGCTCGCCCACGGTGCCGCACACCACGGTGAGCACCCCGCCGCCGGACACCTCAAACACCGTGTAGCCGTTATCCTCGTTTTCGTAGATGATGTCCTCCACGGTACCCTCGATCTGCTCCAGCTCTGCCATGCGCTCACCTCCTGTCCCATTGCACAATCATAAGTAGTATAACGCTTTTGGCGGGATTTGTAAATAAATGATGTGCCTGCGGCATGAGGTCTGCTGGCGCAGATGATGTTTTGCTTTGCAAAATGATGTGCGCTGCGGCGCATGGGGGCCTGCCGCGCGGATGCTCCCGCAGGGAGCCAGCGCAAGCAATATGCCGTTTGCCGCTGCGGCCCCTTCCCGTGAAAAAGTAAAGCTGGAAAATCCGCAGATTTTCCAGCTTTACAAATAAAAAATAATTTTCCGCTAAATATGGCCAAAGCGCACGCGGCGGCCATTTTCAATCGTTACGCCTTCTCGAGGTCCTTCTCGTTTTGCAGCTTTCTGCGCACCACAAAGTAGGCCGGAATGAGGAAGAAGCAGGCAAAGAACCACGCCACCGGGTTTGCGATGCAGGCCGCAAAGTAGCCCCACAGCGGCACGAACCAGAAGCCCACCATGGCGCGGGCCACCATTTCGGCCACACCGGCAAACATGGCAAGGCCGGAGAAGCCCAGCCCCTGAATGGTGTAGCGGTAGATGATGAGCACTGCCAGCGGGATGTAGAACACGCTGTTCCAGAAGATGAAGCTCTGGGCGTTGGCCATGATGGCGGTCTCGCCCGCATCGAGGAACAGGCCGATGAGCAGCTTATCCGTCACGCGCAGGATGAGGAAGGACGCCACGCTGTACACGCAGCCAATGCCGAGGGCGGTGTGTACGCCGCGGTCCACACGGCCAAGGTCCCTTGCGCCCATGTTCTGGCTGGCGTAGGTGGTCATGGCGGTGCCGATGCTCTCCAGCGGCACGCTGAGGAACTGCGCGGCCTTGCTGCCGGCGGTCTGTGCGGCCACGATGTCGCTGCCAAGGCCGTTCACGGCACCTTGCAGCACCACGCTGCCAATGGCCGTGATGCTGCACTGCAGCCCCATAGGGATGCCCATGCTGCACAGCTTTGCGCAGTGGGTCAGGCTGAAGCGGCCCTCTTCCCTGCTCCAGCGCAGCTCCGGGTAGTGGCGCAGGATGTACAGCAGACTGCCAAGGCCCGCTACCGCCTGACTGAACACGGTGGCAAAGGCCGCACCGAACGCGCCCATTTTGAACACGATGATGCACACAAGGTCCAGTCCGATGTTTAAAAAGCTCGCCACCAGCAAAAAATACAGCGGGCGCTTGCTGTCGCCCAGCGCACGCATCAGCGCACTGGTGACATTATAAAGCAGGGTGAACGGGATGCCCCAGAAGATGGTGCGGATGTAGATATCCGCAAGGTCGATGATGTTTTCCGGGGTATTGGTCCACACCAGCACCGAGCGGGTCAGTGCCACCGTGACGATGGTAAGCACCACCGCAAAGCCGATGGACAGCCACACGGTGTTGGCCGTGTAGCGGCGCATTTCTTTGTAGTCCCGGGCGCCGAAGGTCCACGAGATGGGGATGGAAAAGCCGCAGGCGATGCCGTTCACAAAGCCCAGCACCAGATAATTCAAACCGCCCACGCTGCCCACAGCGGCCAGTGCTTCCACGCCCACAAAGCGGCCCACGATGATGGTATCGGCCAGATTGTAGAACTGCTGGAACAAACTGCCCAGCATCAGCGGCACCGCAAATGCAAGGATCAGCTTGAGCGGGCTGCCCTGAGTCATATCCTTTGTCATAGTGTAAAATCCTCCTCCCCGCAGGGAAACCGGGAATCCATTCGCATTCAAAAAGCGTATCTTCGTAATTTTGACCGTGAAAAACGTCCTGCCGGAAAGGGCAGGACGTTGGTTTCATTCATGAATGGTATTATAGCGGACCGACGCGGGTTTTACAAGATTTGCATTGCATCAACATTTCCGAACTTTTGCCGCAAGAATTGGGCATTTTGCGAGGTGCGGTCCGTTTATTCCTGCACGATGCGGGCAAACAGTTTTTTCAGCGGTTCTTCAACACCCTGCACGGCGTAGATTGTTGCGATCATCAGTTCATCTTTGTCAACACAGGCAAAGTCCAGTTGATACCCGGCCTGCCCGGCCAGCTGTGTCAGGAATACCCCATCATTCCCTCCGTGCTTCCGGCAGCTGCTCATGATACCGTTTCAGCGTTTCCTTTACCAGCGTATCGGTGTCGATTTTACCTTCCAGATAGCGTCGGCAATCCTGTTCTGTCTGCTTCGAAACCGTAAGGCCCTCCATTCTTGCTGATGCCATTGCATTGCGCAGAGCCCGTTCCCGCCTTGCCGTCATATCCATTCCTCCTCTGTTTTTATCATTATAACAAAAAAAGCCCCGGAAAGAAAGTCTCTCCGGGGAGATCGCGGTCATTCTTCGTAATGCGCGAGGAACTGCTTGGTGCGCTCCTCCTGCGGGTGCTCGATGAGCTGCTTTGCAGGGCCCTGCTCCACCACCACGCCGCCGTCCATGAACAGGATGCGGTCGGCCACGTCGCGGGCAAAGTGCATCTCGTGGGTCACAATGATCATGGTGGTCTTGCGGTCCGCAAGGTCGCGCAGGACCCGCAGCACCTCGCCGGTCAGCTCCGGGTCAAGGGCGCTGGTGGGCTCGTCGAAGCAGAGGATGTCCGGGTGCAGGGCCAGTGCGCGGGCAATGGCCACACGCTGCTGCTGGCCGCCGGAAAGCTGGTGCGGGTAGTGGCCCGCCCGGGCAGAAAGGCCCATCTGGGCCAGAAGCTCCTGCGCCTGCTGCTCCAGCTGGGCGTGGATGGCCTTTTTGCTCGACTTATAGTCCGGGCGCTCCTTGGCCAGCAGCTCGCCCGCCAGCATCACATTCTGCAAGGCGGTGTACTGCGGGAAGAGGTTGAAGTTCTGGAACACAAGGCCAAAGTGCAGGCGTTTTTTGCGCACCTCGCTCTCCCGCTGGGTGGCGGGGTCGGCGGCGTCCCACATGGTCTCGCCGTTCACTTTGATGATGCCGGTGTCCGGCCGCTCCAGAAAGTTCAGGCAGCGCAGCAGGGTGGTCTTGCCGGAGCCGGACGAGCCGATGATGGCCAGCGCCTCGCCCTGCTCAAGGTTGAGCGAAATGTCTTTGAGCACCTTGGTGTCGCCAAAGTTTTTGCCGATGCCGGAGGCTTCAAGCAATGCCATGATGTTGTTTCCTCCCTTTCATCAGCGGAAATAATCCAGTTTCTTTTCGGCCCAGCCAAACAGCAGAGTCAGCGCGCCCACGAACACCAGAAAGAAGATGGCGGTGGAGAACAGCGGCCAGATCAGGCCCTTTGCGCTGTACTCCTTGGCCATCATGATGATCTCTTTGTTGGCAATGGTGTTTGCCAGCGAGGTGTCCTTGACAAGGGTGATCACTTCGTTGCCCATGGGGGCCAGAATGCGCTTGACCACCTGCAACAGGGTCACTTTGAAAAAGATCTGCGTCTTGGTCATGCCCAGCACCTGACCGGCTTCGGTCTGGCCCTTGGGGACGGCCTCGATGCCGCCGCGGTAAATTTCCGAGAAGTAGCAGGCGTAGTTGATGGCAAAGGCCACCACCGCCGCCACCATACGTCCACCGGAGCCGGAAGGCCAAGGGTTATTCATGCCCAGCAGGCCCGGGCCCAGATAAATGACGATGATCTGCAACATCAGCGGCGTGCCGCGAATGACCCACACAAAGGTCTTGACTGCGCCGGAAAGCGGCTTGCACCGGCTCATGGAGCCGAAGGCCACCACCAGACCCAGCGGCAGCGCAAACAGCAGGGTCAAGGCAAACAGCTCACAGTTGAGCAGGAACGCGCCGGAAAGACGCCCAAGGATCACAGACACAAAAACACACCCATCCATCCGTTTTTAACAAAGGGAACGCCCCGCTCAGGGGGCGCTCCACTCATTTTAAATGTAAATGCTTAATCGGCCAGAGCCAGATCGTACTTGTCGGCCAGAGCCTGCATGGTGCCGTCCGCCTTCAGCTCGTCAAAGGCGGCATCCACAGCGGCGGCGGCATCGCTGCCCTTGCGGAAGGCCACGCCGTACTCCTCGGCGTTCAACTCGTCCACGATCTTGAGGCTTGCGTAGTCGGTGCCTTCACCGATCATGGCGTTGGCCAGCGTCAGGTCCAGCACGGCGGCATCGGCGGTGCCTGCGGCAACCTCCATCAGGCAGTCGGTCTGCACGCTCTTGGAGACGTAATCGGCCTGTGCAAGGTTCTCGTCGCCCTCAATGGCGGCTTCACCGGCGGAACCGGCCTCGGCTACCACGGTCTTGCCCACCAGATCGGCGGTGGAAGCATAATCGGTGCCATCCTTCACCACCACCACCTGTGCGTTCTTGGCGTAGGCCTTGGTGGTGGCGGTGTTGGCCATGATGTCGTCGGTCAGGGTCATGCCGTTCCAGATGCAGTCGATGCTCTTGGCGTCCAGCTCCACCACCTTGGTGTCCCAGTTGATCTCCACGAACTCCGGCTCCACACCCAGCTTTTCGCACACGGCGGTGGCCAGCTCGGTATCAAAACCGGTAAAGTTGCCGTCCGCATCGGTGTAGTTCATGGGCTCGTAGACGGTGTAGCCGATCACCATTTTGCCCTTGCCCTTGATGTAGTCCAGATCGCCGGCGGCGGTCTGGGATGCGGCTGCGCTGCCGGAAGCGGCAGAAGATGCCACGGCGGAAGTGGATGCGGCACCGCCGCAGGCGGCAAGGCTCAGTGCCATGGCACCGGCCAGAAATGCAGAGACGATACGTTTCATAACAGGTTTCCTCCCTCGTTATTTCCCAAAAGATGTTCCCTCTCGGTTTAGCATTTTATCATGCTAAAGTGTTAAACCGTGACTATAGAATAGCGCGTTTGCCGCCGTTTGGCAAGAGGAAAACGAGAATTTTTGCAGTTTGACATGCAAGAGCCGTTTTGGCAGCGGTTTCTTGCACATTTTGCACAAAGTGTTTTTTCTTTTGAGGGGATACGATTTAGAAATGTCTCCGCTTCGCTCTGACATATTTAAGGTAACAATATTTTTAATATTGCAAACAAGCCAGCCCTGCGGGGCTGGCTTGTTTGCTTTTTCACGGGAAGGGTCGTAACGGCAAGCTGCATCTGCTGACGCCAGCCCCCTGCGGGAGCATTCGCGTCAGCATGAAAACATGCTGTTGCTCTTACGTTTTGTCGCGTAAGCGACTTAAAATCGGCGGAACACAAAAAATCCTCTAGCGAAGCGACTTGGATTTTTTGTATGGAGCCCAACTGCTTTGGGGTTAAAAGGGGCGTGCAGCCCCTTTTTCATGGATCCAGCGCGTTGAAAGTAGCGGAGACCTTGCCGCGCTGAACACGCGGCATTTGCTTTGCAAACCGGTCTGCGGCTTAAAAGCCCCACTGGGGCTTTCATGCCCTGCGGGCACCGCCGTCCTTTCTGGTTCTCTTTTGGCACGCAAAAGAGAACGTATCCGGCGGCAATGCTTTTTTGCAAAAGGCATCAAGCCTGCCCCCACGCGAAAACGCTCTGCACGGGAAGCACTCCCCTTCCCCGTGAAAAAGTAACTCCGGAAAATCCGCAGATTTTCCGGAGTTACAAATATCAAAAATAATATTACATTAAATAGTGTCAGAGCGAAGCGGAGACGATTTCAAATCCTTACAGCGTCTTGCAGAACTCTTTCAGGTATGCGCGGAACGCTTCGCCGATCTCCGGGTGCTGCAACGCCAGCTCCACCTGCGCTTCCACCACCTTGAGCTTGTTGCCCATGTCGTAGTGCTTGCCGGTAAACTCCACTGCCGTCATGCCGCCGTAGCTGCGGGCATACTCGGCCATGGCGTCGGTCAGCTGGATCTCGCCGCCTGCACCGGGCTTGGTGCGGGCAAGGATGTCGTAGATCTCCGGGGTCAGCAGCACGCGGCCCAGAATGGAATAGTTGCTGAACTCCTGCCCCTTCTTGGGCTTTTCGATCATATCATCCACAAAGAAGTAGTTGTCGTGGATGGGGGTGGTCTTTAAGCTGCAATAGCGGCTCACATCCTCCCAAGGCACGGCGGAAACACCTGCCGCCGGGCGTCCGAACTCTTCGTAGGCGCGGATCAGCTGGGCGCACACCGGGTCCTCGCCCCAGATCACATCGTCGCCGTAGATCACCACAAACGGGTCGTCGCCGGTAAAGGCCTTTGCCATGCTCACGGCGTGGCCCAGACCCAAGGTCTGGTGCTGGCGCACGAACATGATGTTGGCCAGATCGGAGATGCCAAGGCACTGCTCCAGCATCTTTTCCTTGCCGGGCACGGAAAGCTTTGCCTCCAGCTCCGGGCTGCGGTCGAAGTGGTCCTCGATGATGCCCTGATTGCGGCTGAGGATGATGAGGATATCTGTGATGCCGGAGCGCACGGCCTCTTCCACCAGATACTGGATGGCGGGCTTGTCCACGATGGGCAGCATACCCTTGGGCATGGCCTTGGTAGCGGGCAGCACACGGGTGCCGAGACCCGCAGCAGGGATAACAGCCTTGGTGACTTTCTTCATGATTCAGTTCTCCTTGTATCAAAGTATCCGCCGCGGCGGACGATGCGTCTGGTTCAGATCAGGCTTGCCAGAGCCTCGATGTCGGGGCCCATGAATAGGGTGACACAGGCGCCCAGCACCATCAGCAGCACCATTGCACCGATCACGGCAGCAATGCTCACGCCGCCCTGTGCAGCCAGAACGACGCGGCGCTGGTTTGCGTCCGGGAACTCGGCCCGGATGCGGCGGATGCGCGCAGCGGCGCTTTTGCGGTACAGCCACTTGGCAAACAGGGTGCGGAAGAGCATCAGCACAAAGCTGAGCACGCTTACAATGCGCGAAAGCACCGCCACGGTGCCGGTGCCAAGGCCCGCCGTCCATGCGCTGCCGGAGGCCTGCATCAAGCCCAGCACGGTGGGGATGGCCAGCACCAGCTCGGCCGCCAGAAAGCCGAACGCCGGTTTCCACGCCTTGCGGTAGAAAAAGTAGAACGGCCCAAAGAACAGTGCACCAAAGCTCATGGAGATCTTGGTGTGCTGGAGTTCCATCCGGCTGTAGTCGTTCAGGTAGACGGGTGCAGCCTTGCCGATGTAGGCGTTCCAATCGCTGTAGGGAATGCCGTCGATCAGCTCTTCCTTGCCAAAGGCGGCCTGCACGTTGCGGCGGGTGGGCTCTTCCACGGTCTGCTGATACTGGCGGTAGAAGTCGTCGTAGTCAAAGCGGCCATCCTCCGGGCCGTCAGCGTCCCGTGCGGCAGGCTCCGGACACTGGCTCTCCGGCGGCAGCACGGCACCGCAGCAGCGGCAGCGCGCTTCGGTGCGCAGGGTGCGCTCGCCGCAGCCCGGGCAGGTGCGCAGCTCTTCTTCTTTGTACGGGAACTTCCATTCGTAGCCTGCGCCGTGGGCGGGCGTGTGGATGCAGCGGCCAAGCTTTTCGTAGCAATCACGGTGATAGGGTGCGCCGCAGTCCGGGCACACCACGATATCATCGGTGAGCGCCAGCGGCCTGCCGCAGCCTTCGCAGGGACAGCCATAATATTTCGGCATGATTTCCTCCTGTTGTGTGGTTCATACTGGTATTATACTCCCCCAAGCGGGAAAAGGAAAGGCAAAAATCTTCAAAATTCCAGCAGAATAATCCATTTGCCCCTTTACTTTAACACAGATTCTCGGTATACTAATGAAGTATCTGTGTATAAACTGTGTCTTTTGGGACACTGGCTCGCCCTCTCAGTCTCGCGTTGCTCGACAGCTCTCCCAAGGGGAGAGCCCTTGGCAAAACCGGAAACTTTGCGTGGACTGCCAAAGCCTCTCTCTTTGACAGCCTCCCCCGGCCGGGGGAGATGGCACGAAGTGCCAGAAGGGGAACAAGGTGGCATTGCGTAAGCAATGACGGAGAGGGCGAGGATGCTGCCCTGTATAAAAGACTTTACTTTTTATCAGTATTTCGAGAGGAACTTAGAGAATGATCACGATTGACGAACTGAAGGTGCAGCTTGCCGATTACGGCAAGGCGGTCAAGGACCTGGAAGAGGCTCTGGCCATCGATGCCTCCCGCAAGCGCGTGCAGGAGCTGGAGCACACCATGAGCCGTCCCGGCTTTTACGATGATGCCGACCTGAGCAAAAAGGTCTTTGATGAGGTGGGCGACCTGAAGGGCAAGCTGAGCCGCTTTGAAAAGCTGCAAGGCCTGTACGACGACGCCGAGACCATGCTGGAGATGCTGGACGAGGAATACGACCCCGCCATGATCCCCGAAGCCGAGGAAGCCGTGAACGCGGTGGGCAAGGCCGTGGATGAGTTGCAGCTCATGACCATGCTGAACGGTGAGTACGACCACAGCAACGCCATCCTCACCTTCCACGCCGGCACCGGCGGCACCGAGGCGCAGGACTGGGCCGAGATGCTGTACCGCATGTACAACAAGTGGGCTGCTGCCCACGGCATGACCGTGGAGGTGCTGGACTATCAGGACGGCGACGAAGCCGGCATGAAGAGCGCTTCCATGATGGTGAAGGGCGCCAATGCCTACGGCCTGCTCAAGAGCGAGAACGGCGTGCACCGTCTGGTGCGCGTGTCCCCCTTTGACGCCAACGCCCGCCGCCAGACCAGCTTTGCTTCGCTGGAAGTGATGCCCGAGCTGGACAACACCATTCAGGTGGATATCCGCCCGGAGGACATTGAGATGCAGGTGTACCGCTCCTCCGGTGCCGGCGGCCAGCACATCAACAAGACCTCTTCTGCCGTGCGTCTGATCCACAAGCCCACCGGCATCGTGGTCAGCTGCCAGACCCAGCGCAGCCAGTTCCAGAACCGCGACTACGCCATGGAAATGCTGAAGGCAAAGCTGTATCAGATCGCAAAGCAGCAGCACATGGATAAGATCGAGGACATCAAGGGCGTGCAGAACGAGATCGCCTGGGGCCACCAGATCCGCAGTTATGTGTTCATGCCCTACACCATGGTCAAGGACCACCGCACCAACTACGAGACCGGCAATGTGGACGCCGTGATGGACGGCGATCTGGACGGCTTCATCTTTGCATACCTCAAGGCCGCCAGCCGCGGCGAATTGCAGGACACCTGATGAATGATGCACCTGCGGCATGATGTGCGTGCGCAATGATGTTTGCTCCGCAAATGATGTGTGCCGCGGCACATGAAAGAAGAAACTTTAAGGCTCTCCCGTAAGGGGGAGCTTTTTTTATTGCCTTTTTATCAGCGGTCTTCGGCGAAAGGCGCGTTTTGCAGCCAGTCGCTGCCGCTGGGTGTTTCGCGGTCTACACGGGTGCCTTTGGCCCGGCTCCCGCCGATGGGTGCGCGCCGCTGATAGTCCTGCGCGGTCTGGCATCTCAGCTCGGCGGCATCTTCCAGAGCCTTGCGCACATAGGCCCAGCTGTGCCCGCCAAGGTCCCCGCATTTGTGCAGCACGGCACATGTCACCTCGTCGCCAAGGCTCCGGGCGTAATCCGCCAGCTCTGCCTTACAGCGCGGCGCAAGCGTGCCGATGTTCGCTTCGTACTCCGTAAAAACAACAGAATGTTCGCTCGTCGGCGTCGTCCCGCCGGATGTTGATGGTAATTCTGGTTGTGATGGTATTGATGGTAGAGTTGTTGCCGTCTGCTTGCCGGGAGCCTGCCAGCCGTCTGCCAATTGCGTGTCAGCCGGTTTGCCGTTCAGTTTGTCAAGCCCTGTGATGCACATGTAATCATTCAACGTAATAACGCTGTATTTTGGGGTGGTTCGGATCGCCACATAGCCGGTTTCTTTCAGGTGCTCCAGTGCTGTCCGGGCCTGATGGATGGACATTCCCGTCTGTGCAGACAGATGTGCAACGCTGGTCACAATCTGGCCGGGCTGGATGGTGATGCCCTGCCACTGCTTGCGGCTCCAGTTTGCGGTGAGCAGCAGGTGAAAGTACAGCCGGGCGGTATTGGGTTCGGTGTACCATTCCCAGTCGGTCAATCCGCGCGGGAAGGCTACATAGCCGCGGCCAAGTTCAATGTCCATAGTTTCTCCTTTTTATGCCGATCGTGGTTTGCTTTGCAACCAGCATAACGCAGAGAAAGCAGGAGAAACAGTGTGTACTTTTTATCCACTGTTTTCTGTGGATGGCGGCACTTGAAAAAGTGTGAAACAAAAAAGCACCCGTCCGCTCAAAACAAACGCAGACGGGTGTTTTTGCTTGCATTTTTGCAAAAATCGCAATAGAAACTGCAACTGGCAGAAAGGAGGAAAACAGGGGCAAAACACAAAGAAAAGATGAAAGTAAATGCTTCCTGCGCAGAGCGCAGTCGGGTATTTAAAGCTTAATGGCTTTTGCAAAAAGCATTGCCGCCGGATACGTTCTCTTTTGCGTGCCAAAAGAGAACCAGAAAGGACGGCGGTGCCCGCAGGGCATGAAAGCCCCAGTGGGGCTTTTAAGCCGCAGACCGGTTTGCGAAGCAAATGCCGCGTGTTCAGCGCGGCAAGGTCTCCGCTACTTTCGAGGCGCGGGAGGCGACGGGTTGCGGCTCCCTGCGTCTGCTTCGTGCCTTGGGCGGCACTCGCATCCTACAGGCCGCGGCCCCAACAGCTCCTCCCTGTTTCTGCCGCAGGCAGCGGTCGTCGCCGTTGCAAACTAGGGGCTACACGCCCCTAATAACCCCAAAGCAGAACTCGAAGCACAAAAAAGCTTGTAGCTGTGCCTTCGGCACTATCTCTGCGCTTTTTTCGCTTCTCGGATTTAGAATCGCTTGCGCGACGAGCCATGCGGGCAACGGTGCATTTTACCTGCTGGCGCGGATGCTCCCATAGGGGAGCTAGCGACAGCAGATGCCGTTAATCTCCACGACTCCTTCCCGTGAAAAAAGTAACTCCGGAAAATCCGCAGATTTTCCGGAGTTACAAATCATAAAAATATTATTACCTTAAATATGTCAGAGCGAAGCGGAGACAATTCTAAATCGTCCTCATGCAAGGTCCGGCAGAATGGTATCCCAGAGATTTTCCTCCTGCCGCAGGGCGTTGAAGCAGCAGTCCAGATACATCTTGTTCGCCGCCGCAAGAATGGTGCTGCGCAGCAGCATCCGCTCGTCGTTCACCTCTGTGGGCAGCGGGGCAGCGGCCCGGCAGCCGAACACCAGCGGCA
Source organism: uncultured Faecalibacterium sp. (assembly GCA_934511465.1). Classification (GTDB taxonomy): domain Bacteria; phylum Bacillota; class Clostridia; order Oscillospirales; family Ruminococcaceae; genus Faecalibacterium. The sequence continues at coordinate 53,006 of CAKSWG010000011.1, forward strand.
GGCAGGCTTCCAGCTCACAGCAGAAGGTGTTGTAGGCTTCCTCCGCAGAGTAGTGCTCTCGCTGCATTTTAAACAATGTATCGATGTTTTCCATGGAAAGCACCGTTTTGGAGACCACGATGTACAGCAACGATGCGATCTGCTCCCGGCCATATTTTTTGCGCACCGGATGCGGCAGAATGCCCTTTTTGACGTAGTTGCTCACCATGGAGGGGGTCAGCTCCACGCCGCAGAAGGTGCGGAAGCAGCCGTTCACATACTGCACAGTCTGGTCCAGATACAGCCCCACCTGCGGGAGTTCGGCATACCGGGGCAGGGCAAAACCGGCAGCGCAGGCCGCAACGCGGCGCTTGGTCTCAGTTTTCATAGCGGAATCTTCAAGGCTTGCCCGGCGGCAAAATGCACTGCGCCGGTGAGAGATCGGTCAACTTAACGATATCCAGTATAAACGATTTTGCGGGCAAGGTCAACCGGGTATCAAAAACTTTTTAAAGAATATTTGAAATGCCTTGACAGGTTTTTGAAAAACTGATATGATAGTTGCAATGGACCGAAAACCCGGAGGGCAGTGCGCAAAAACAGCCTGTCCTCCTACAATATAGCAGGAGTGGATGTATATGAAAACCAGGATCGTTGTGGATTCTTCCGCAAACCTTTATGCCATGCCGGGTGCCGACTTTGCCTGCGTGCCGCTGAAGATCGTCACCGACGAGCAGGAATACCGGGACGACGGCCATCTGGACGCCGTAGCCATGGCGGAAGCGCTGCGCACCTATAAAGGCAAAACCAGCACCTCCTGCCCCAATGTGGCGGACTGGCTGGCCGCCTACGAGGGGGCCGAGCAGCTGTTCGTCGTTACCATCACGGGCACGCTGTCCGGCAGTTACAATGCCGCGCTGCTGGCGGCGGAAGAGTACAAGGAGACCCGCCCGGATGCAAAGGTGTTCGTGCTGGACAGCCTTTCTGCCGGGCCGGAATGCCGCCTGCTGGCCGAAAAACTGCACACGCTGGTGGAAAGCGGCATGGAGTTCGACGCCATTTGCGAAGCCATTCAGGCCTACCGCCTGCACACACATCTGCTGTTCTCGCTGGAATCGCTGGCAAACCTTGCCCGCAATGGCCGCGTGAAGCCCGCCGTGGCCGCCGTGGCGCGGATGCTGGGCATCCGGGTCATCGGTCAGGCCAGCGACAGCGGCGAGCTGGACGTGCTGTGCAAGACCCGCGGCGAGCACGGCGCGCTGGAGCGCATCGTGCTGGAGATGAAAGGCCGCGGCTTTGCCAGCGGCAAGGTGCACATTGCCCACTGCGGCAACCCGGAAGCCGCCAAGCGCCTGAAGCTGATGCTGCATGCGGTGTTTGAGGGTGCGCAGATCGACGTGAGCGAATGCGGCGGCCTGTGCAGCTATTATGCAGAGCTGGGCGGCCTGATGGTGGGCTACGAGGACGGAGAAGCATAAAACAAACAGCACAAGACCCGGCAGGCCATCGTCTGCCGGGTTTTGCATTTTCTGTGGGTGTCAGCGGCGGCGCTCCGCCCAAAGCCGTTACTCTTCCGCAAAGGCTGCCAGCGCCGCCTTTTGCAGCTCCGTCACCGAGATGGTGCACAGCGCCGCAAGGTCGGCGTCCGAACCATCGTCCGGGATGGACGCCACTTCGGCACGGGTCCTGCCCTTGAGGTGATTGCACCAGCCCTCGCTGTGCTCGTACCACTCTTTGTCCAGACCGGACGCGCCGCGCATGCCGTAGCTGTCGCCCTGCTCCACCTTGGTCCTGACCGTTTCCGGTGCCGACACGGTGCCGTCCGCACTTACGGTAAGGGCAGGTTCGGCCACATCCGCCGCTGCACCGGTCACACGGCCATCGGCGTCCAGTGTCAGGGCCATCACCGTGATCTCCACCTGCGCGGTCACGTCCCGATCATCGGTAGCCGTCAGCTCCTTGGTGTCATTGCGCACCGCCACGCCCAGCACGGCACGGTCGCCGCGGGCCGAGCCCACCGCCTTGGCGTTCTCGCAGGCACGCACCACAGCGTCACGGTAGCCGTCCACCGCAATGGTGCAGGTGGAAAGCAGGTCGGCGTCCTTCGGCCTGCCGTCGTCGTCGGTGGCAAGCTTCTTCACCTCGTCGGGCGTTTTGCCGGTGAGGTAATTGCCAAAGGCGTCTGCCTGCCCGGTCCAGCCTTTTTCCAGCGAGGACACCGCCGCCAGCGGGTAATCATCGCCTTTCTGGCGCTTGGTACGGTAGTCTGTGGGCATGGTCACTTTGCCGGTGCCATCCCCCGTGACCGAGATCTCCACCTCGTCCACCATCACGTCCGCCACTTTGCCCTCGGCGTCCAGCAGAACGGCTGCGGCGATGGTATTCACCTTGCCGGTGCGGTCCTCACCGGCGGCATGGGTCACAATGCCAAGGCCGGTGCGCCACGCAGCGTTCTGGCCCGTCTGCGAACTGCCGCCGGTGCCCATGCTGCCAGATGGACCGGACGAGCCGGAGTCGGCCCTGCCGCAGGCAGTAAACAGCAGGGCCGCAGCCACCGTGCAGCCAAAGACCGTGCGAGATATCTTTTTCATGATACGATAAACGCTCCCTTCCCTGCCCCCGGTGCAGGGGCTTTGGGGCTAGTTTGCCCGGAGCGCGTGATTTTATGACGCATTACAATTTGAAATTGTCTCCGCTGCCGCTCTGACAATATTTAATGTATCATTATTTATAACTTTGTAAATTGGAAAAATCTGCGGATTTTTCCAATTTACTTTTTCACGAATGGAGGTCGTAAAGGCAACCGGCATATTGCTGCTGTCAGCCTGCGGCTGCCGCGCAGCAGATCACCTTATTCCGCCGCGCGAACGTTCCCGCAGGGAACCAGCGTCGGCAGATGCATTGTCCCGTTACAATCCCTCCCGTGAAAAAGGGTTCCAGAAAAATCCGCAGATTTTTCTGGAACCCAAATATAAAAATATTTTTCCGCTAAAATGTCAGAGCGAAGCGGAGACAATTCTAAATCGTCTTTTTTACATCAACGGGCTCAGCAGGCGCAGCACGCTGTCCAGCACGGTGCCGGGCAGGCTGGTGCGGCAGTCCGTCACCTGCACCTCGCGGCACCGGGGCAGCGTGGCCTGTACATCGTCCCGCAAGGCGGCAACGGCGCTGCACTTTTGCAGCAGCACCCCGCACTCAAAGTGCAGAAACAGGCTGCGGTAATCCATGTTGATGCTGCCCACCACGGCGGTGGTGTCGTCGCTCACCCAGCACTTGGCGTGCAGAAAGCCGGGCGTATACTCAAAAATGCGCACGCCCGCCTGCAAAAGCGGCAGATAGTACGACCGGCTCAGCCGGAACACCAGCTTTTTGTCCGGGATGCCCGGCAGCACCAGCCGCACGTCCACCCCGCGCTTGGCAGCGTTTTTCAGCGCGTCCAGCATCTCCTCGCCCACGGCAAGGTAGGGCGTGTAGATATAGACATACTGCCGTGCCTGCGCAAGGATGTTCAGGTACACCGTCTCGGCCATGGGCTCCTCGTCCAGCGGGCTGTCCGCGTAGGGCTGCACAATGCCGTCATTGACCGGCGGCGCCGGCGGCACAGGCCGGAAGGCGCCGTAGTCGCTTTCCGTGGGGCGGAAGGCATTCCAGAAATCGAGGAACATCACGGTGAAATTCCACGCAGCATCGCCTTCTATGCGCAAAGCAGCGTCCTTCCAGTAGCCAAAGCGCTGCTCGGCGTTGATATACTCATCCGCCAGATTCACGCCGCCGGTGTAGGCCACCGTGCCGTCGATCACCACGATCTTGCGGTGGTCACGGTGGTTCATCACCAGCGAGAGCAGCGGCACCACCGGGTTGAAGGGGATGCACCGGATGCGCGCCCGCTCCATGCGCACGATAAAATCGGCCGGCAGGCCCAGCAGACTGCCGAAGTCGTCGTAGATCAGGCGCACATCCACGCCCTGCGCAGCCTTACGGCGCAAAATTTTCTCGATGCCATGCCACATATTCCCATGGCTCACGATGAAAAATTCCAGAAAGACGCTTTTTTCCGCCTTTTCCAGATCGGCCAGCAGCTGCGGGTACATGGCCTCGCCGCAGGCAAAATACTGCGTGCGGGTGTTCTGCCATGCCGGGTACGGGCCGTACTTTGCCACATAGCGGCTCTGCCCCTGCCCGCCTGTGTCCAAGCCGTCCAGTATGCCCGGCACCTGCGCAAGGTCTTTTTTGTGGGCATCGTCCACCGCCTGCATTTTCAGGCGCAGGCGCTTGGCCGGGCGCTTGTTGCCAAAGGCCAGATACAGCGCCCCGCCCAGCAGCGGCAGAATGCCGATCAGTGCGATCCAGCCCACCTTGTAGGCGCTGTTTTCGTCCTTGCGCACAAG
>CAKSWG010000012.1 GCA_934511465.1 uncultured Faecalibacterium sp.
GCCGAACATATCGGAAGATTTCTGCGCTTCGCTGGTGGATAATCCTGCGACATTGCGCATTTTTGTCGTGAGGAAAAGGTTCTTGTAAAAATGCGACTCGTCCACAAAAAGCCTATCTACGCCCAACTGCTCAAAGGTGATAACATCATCCTTGCGCTCATCGGAGCGCAGCTTTTCCAGCTTGGTTTCCAGTGTTTTGCGGGTCTTTTCCATCTGCTTGATGCTGAAATTTTCGCCAGCATTGGCTTTCAGTTCCTCGATGGCGGCAAGCGTTTCATCAATCTGCTCCTGAATGATGCGCTCCTGCCGTTCATAAGACAGCGGAATACGCTCAAACTGGCTGTGGCCGATGATGACTGCATCATAGTCCCCGGTGGCGATTCTGGCGCAGAATTTTTTACGGTTGGCTGTTTCAAAATCCTTTTTCCGTGCCACCAGCAGCTTGGCATTGGGATAAAGGTGCAGGAACTCCGAAGCCCACTGCTCCGTCAGATGGTTGGGAACGACAAAAAGGCTTTTCTGACACAGCCCCAGCCGTTTGGCTTCCATTGCGGAGGCCGCCATTTCAAATGTTTTGCCCGCTCCCACTTCGTGTGCAAGTAGCGTATTACCGCCATAAAGCACATGAGCAATGGCATTGCGCTGGTGTTCCCGGAGGGTGATCTCCGGGTTCATACCGACAAAGTGGATATGGGAACCATCGTACTCTCGCGGTCTGCTGCTGTTGAACAACTCGTTGTACTGCTGCACCAGCGAAATGCGCCGCTGAGGGTCTTGCCAAATCCAGTTGGCGAAAGCATCTTTGATGACCTGCTGTTTCTGCTGTGCCAGCATGGTGTCCTTTTTGTTCAGTATGCGCTTCAGTCTGCCTTCTTCATCTTCGATGGTGTCATAGATGCGTACATCTTTCAGGTTGAGTGTGTCTTCCAGAATCTTGTAGGCGTTGGCGCGGGATGTGCCGTAGGTTTCGGAGGAGATAATGTCACCTCTGCCCATAGCCGACTTGCCCTCAACGCGCCATTCTGCGGTATAGGGAGAATATCTCACCTTGACTGCATGGCGCAGATAGTAGGGAATCTGGAACGTTTCTGCCATGAACTTCTGAATAATTTCGGGCGGAAGCCATGTTGCACCCAGCCGTACATCAATTTCGGACGCTTCAAGGTCTTTCGGTTGTGCCTTTTCCAGTGCGGTGACATTGACCGCAAACTCCGGGTTGGTTTCGGCGGCAAGCTGTGCCATGCGCAGCTTTGCCCGGACGTTGCCGGACAGGTATTCGTCTGCCATCTGCCAGCCCGCTTCCGGGTCGGTGGGGTCTGCGCCGGGGTCTTTGAAAATCACACCGGACAGTTCGCTGGTGATGCGCCCATACTCGCCGGGAGTACCGAGCAACTCTGCCATATAGGGTAAATCCACCCGGCCACGCTCTCCGATGGAAACTGCAAGGGCTTCCGTGGGAGTGTCCACGCTGGTGATGGTGCGTTCTGGGCGGATGGTGCGTTTGGTGAACATCGCCGCCTTGCTCTTGAGCTGCCCCTGCTCGTCCAAATTTTCCAGAGAACACAGCAGATAGTAAGAAGAATCCTGCTCAAATAATCTGCCGTTTTTGCGGTCATTCAACAAGCCATATTTGGCGGAAAAAGCATCGTAGGCAGTGTTCAGCTTTTCCTGCGTTGCTTTAATGTCGGCATCCGGGTAGTCGTTCAGCTGCTGGTCGATCAACTCATTGACGATTTGCCGCAGCTCCACCATCCCGGTCACACGGCCTTTGGCGGTGTCGGACAGCTCCACCTGTGTCATGACGGAATTTTCCCGATAATACACCTCACCATCAACCACCGTGTAAGAGAAATTCTTCACATCTGGGTCAGCCGGGAGAATGTGCCGCTCATTTTCAGCATCCGCAATATCTGGTGTTTCGACCTCGACTTCCGTGAACTGCCCCTCAATATGCTGGATGGCTTCTGCAAGCTGGTCCACCAGCACTGCGCCCTTGATGGGACGCACAGTGCATTCCTCCCGGCCATACTGGGTGCTTTCGGAAGTCAGTTCACCCAGCACCATCTCCGGGTGGTCTACGAAATACTGGTTGATGGCAAAACCATCTTCCGTTTTGCCAAGCTGCACCCAGTCCGGCTCATGGTCGATAGGGCGGTCACGTTTTTGGAGGAAAATAATGTCGCTGACGACTTCTGTTCCTGCGTTTGCTTTGAACGCAGTGTTCGGCAGACGGATAGCACCCAGCAGATCAGCACGTTCGGCAATGTGCTTGCGGGCAGAAGAATCTTTGCTGTCCAGCGTGTAGCGACTGGTGACGAATGCCACGATGCCGCCCGGACGCACTTGGTCGATGGTCTTAGCGAAAAAGTAGTTGTGGATGCTGAAACCAAGTTTGTTATAAGCCTTGTCGTTTACCCGGTACTGGCCAAAGGGAACATTACCCACAGCAAGATCATAGAAGTCGCGGCGGTCAGTAGTTTCAAATCCGGCAACTTTAATGCTGGCTTCCGGGTAGAGCTTTTGCGCAATGCGGCCTGTGATGCTGTCCAGTTCCACACCATACAAGCGGCTGTCCTGCATGGTGTCTGGCAGCATCCCGAAGAAGTTGCCCACGCCCATGCTCGGCTCCAGAATGTTACCGCTGCGGAAACCCATGCGCTCCACTGCATCGTAGATGGCATGGATCACGGTAGGGTTGGTGTAGTGGGCGTTTAGAACAGAGCTACGGGCAGCGGCATATTCATCCTCGGAGAGCAGACCTTTCAGTTCCGTGTATTCCTTTGTCCAGTTGCTCTTGTCCGGGTCAAACGCATCCGGCAGACCACCCCAGCCGACATACTGTGCAAGCACTTCCTGTTCCTCGGCAGTGGCTCCACGCTGCTCCTGCTCCAACTGGAACAACGTACGGATAGCTGCAATATTCCGGGCGTACTTCTGTTTTGCGCCGCCCTCGCCCAGATGATCGTCCGTGATGTGGAAGTTTCCGGCAGCTTCCGGCACAGGTTCAACGTTCAAGGCTTCGTCTGCGGCGGCTGCATCCGGGAATGTCTGCCATTCGCCGTTGATCTCCACAGAGATAGGCAACTTGTCCAGTTTTTCATCAGGCGTAGGCTCATCCTGCCGCAAACCGTCCTCGAACTGCTGCTTGTTCAGCACCTCGTTGCTCCACGAATAGCCCTGCGCACTGGTGTCGATGCGCACATCGGTTTCGCCAACATAGCCGATTGTACCTTCGATGGTTTTGGTGGGAAGGTCTACAACAACGGAATCGCCAACCTTGTAATCAACTGCCTTTTCGGGAGCAGCATCAAGGGCTTCATCCTGCTGCTCGTACAATTCCCGGACAAGAGACAGCGATTCTTCTCGGAAAATCGGCATCCGTACATCGGCCAGAGCCATATCCTGCAAGGAAACTTTGCCCTTGTCAAAATCCACCCCGTCAACCCGAAATTCCCGGCCATCCATATTGATAACGGAGCCGATGGGAAGATAATCCTCTTTGCGCAGGTACTTGGTCTGATGGTGAGTGCCATTCTCGCTTAACCCGGCAAGGTAGACGTTGTTGCCCGCAGACCACAATTCTTTTGATTTTCTCGCCCATAAGCTAGGTGAAAAGCCGGAAACCTTAACTTCACCTAGTGCAGTCTTTTCAGTGAGCAAGATACCATTGATGATTTTGGAAACCTTTACGGCATCTTCTCCATAGAACATAAAATTGCCGCCGGCTTCAAATCCAACAAGAGTGTCCGGGTACTGTTCCTTTAATGCCGTGTATTCGGCAGCACTGGCGGCGTTCAGCTCAAGGGGAAACTCAATGGTTCTTTTCTCTTTGTCCGACAGGTAGCGGTCAGACTGAATCATCAGGTCGATATACTTTTCAACCTGATTCCAGCGGAGGAGCGTTTTCTGATGGTCGGGATAGTGTTCAAATGTCAGCCCCTTGCTGTCATGATCGAGCCAACCGCTGCTTCCGTCCAGATAGGTGTGCGAGGAGCCGCCGGGTCCGTTTGGGGCATATTCTTTCGCAAGAGCTTTTGCCCGGAGTTTTCGGTCAGGCTGGAGCTGATAAATTTTCCAGATGCGAAGTTTGCTGTTTTCAAAGTTAGAACCTCTCCGCAGCGCATTTTCGATCTCGGCCTGTGACAAAGAGAAAGCGGAGGGCGATTTTTCGCTCTCCGCTTGGTCGATGGATTCAATTTGTTCGGCTTCGGTGGGAATGTGGGCATCGAAGAAACTTAACTGTAGATCAGCTCGTTCATCACCAGCTCCTCGGCCTGTGCTTTCAGGCTGTTCATGTGCTGCACCCACTCCATCTGATGCTGTTCCTTGTTCGGAGCCGGGTTCTGTTTCAGCAGTTCCTGCATGGTCTGGTGCATCCGGCTCTCTGCGGTCTGCTCCACTTCCAGCAGGTGCGGATGCAGAGTCCCCGACAGGAGCATCGAGTTGTACAGCACCGGGCGATGCTTCATCAGGTAAGTCCGGCGCAGTCGTCCGTACTTGCCCAGTGCTTTCTCCTGCTGGGGCAGGGTCAGGTTCGGGAGCTGGTAGTCCCCGATGGTCGAGTAGGTCACGTTCCGGCTGCTCATATTCATACTGGCTCCTTTCTACATTGCGGCGGCGGATTGTTGTTTTTACGGTTCTTTCAATGTTGCGTAGCACGTCCCGGCTACATTCGCTGACTGCGGTGCCCAGCGCATACACGGCGGCAGGAGTTGAAAAGGAGAAGATGGCCTGAAAATCGTCCCGGTCAAAATGTCCCGCTGGCTCAAAGCCGCAGCGTTCGAGAACAGTGTAGGTGATACTGATTGCGGCGGCACTTTTGAACTGGAACTCCTGTCCGGCTTCATCATAATCCATCAGGAGAGAACCGTCAACGATGTCGAGAATGTCACCGCTGTTGTTATCCCAATAGGAATCCACCAGCTTGCCGCAAACATCCGCGATCTGCTGGCCGAGGTTTTCGTGATGGACACCGTATTCTCTGGCAAGCATTTCCGACACAGGCTGCATCAGATCGGGGCCGAGCTGCCACACCTCCGGGTCACGAGAATTGCGGCGCACCCCGGTATCGCTCACATCAAAAACATAGTGCAGACGCGGCACACTGCTGGACTGGTCTAACAAGGCGATGCCTTTGGAGCCGCGCCGGACATAGCGATTCATGCGATCATTCCAGAGGTCGAAGCTGGCGCAGGCGGTGGCATCAGGCCGCTGGGCGTAAATCATGAGCTGGTCTGCATAGTTGTACTTGTACAGCCGGGATGCAGTGGTCAGGTAGTCCGTCCAGTTTTCCCAATACCGAGTCAGCTCTTTTGCCGTTTGCTGGGCAAGGTTGAGGTATTCTTGCGTTTTATTTGGCATGGCGTTCCTCCTTTCATTTTTTGTAAAAATAAAAAACGAGTGGTCGATACCACTCGCATACGAATATATTTTATTGAGGGAGTTTTGTTTGAACGATGTTGATTTTTAAGCCGTATGAATCTTTATAGTGTTTGAGTAATGAAAGATCTTCTTTATGCCACTCTTCGAGCATTTTAACGAGAGTATAATAATAGAGCCTGAGAATTTCCGAATATTCCGAAACACAACTAATAAGGCTAATGCTATTCTCGATACGGTTTATATATTGTTTTGAAAGTGTAGACCACTTTTTGTACTCTAATAATTGCTCTTTTTCAAAACGGACATCGTTAATAAGGCGATGATCTTTTTCAGAAAATGTTTGACTGACTAGTGGATAGCCTTTATGGGTAATATAATTTCTGAAATCGTGCATAAAAGATGCCAACTCATTTTTTCCAAACGTTTCACTTGTGAACGCGTTTATTTTTTCATTCACTGCTGTGCCGATGTAATATTCATTTCTGAGTGCATACCAGTGATCTCTTACTGCAAATGCTGACATCAAGAAATTTGAAAATTGTCGCTGAAGTTCGAGATTGGTTTCATGGCGTAGGGAATAATTTGCTGGTTCCTTAAGCATCACCACAAGAGCAGGGGTGTTTATCTTATCGTGCCATTTTCGGAAACTTACGGCATTGGCATTACACACTAAAATGGCATCTATAAATGAAGTCAAACGAATATTGACTTCATATCCAGGCAATTTTCTGATATCAATAGAGCCTTGTTTGGATTCGCGTTCTTCGTCAGTCATAGTATCCTCCATATAGATTGGCTATGAAATAGCTATATCATTTGAATTATACCATATTGTTTGCCATTACAAAAGAGGATATGTATGCCGCCAAGCGGCGGCAAAAATTTAGTCGAGCGGAAATTCCAACTCGGCAAATTCAGCATCGGTCATAAGTTTCAGCTTTTCAATGACCTGCTCGGACAATTCTCGCAGGGCGGTTTCATCGGGCATCAGGTAGCACTGCATGAGCCGCAGCTCCTGCATCAGCCCCAGCCGGGTGCCGGGATTGTAGAGGATCATCAGCATCAGTTCTTCACCATTAAAGTTCATGAGCATCCCTCGCTTTCCTGCACCCGATAGGGCTGCACTCCGGGGCATCGCATTTTTCTTTTGTGCCAGCAAGAGCAGCCAGCTTTTCCAGCGTAGAGTGCCGCTGGTTCAGCCCCAATTTTTCAGCTTCTGCGGCTCTGTCCATCACAAAATCATAATCCTGCAACAGCCGCCGACCTTTTTCCATGTGGTGCGCTTCCAGAATCTGCTCCCGGACTTCCTGAATCGTCAGTTCCGGGGCATCGACCTGACCGCCATCCATCACGGAGAAGTCGCTGTGGTAAATGGTGTAGTTCCAGCCCTCATCGGTAGATTGGATGGCAAGATAACCCTTGCCGCCCAATTCCCATGCGCCCTGTTCATCCTGTGTCTGAATCTCTGGGTAATAGTCGGCTCCATTGCGTTCCATCACCTCAGCAAACTGGCAGATGTGGAACACATTGCCCAGACCACCCATGTCAAAATGGTAATCGTCCAGATATTCCAGCCGTGACGTAAAACTACGGCCATCCGGGTAGTCCACCTGAATCACACCACCATCAGGAACGCGGTGAAGATCGTCGTAATAGCTGTTGATGAGCCGAATATCGGGCGGTATCGTTTCGGGTTCCCAGATACGCCGCCTGCCGATGCCAGCCTGCGGGATGGTTTCAAGGATTTTTACGCTTTCAAGTTGGATGGCCTTACGGTCATCGTCCGAAAGTTCAAACAGATACCAGTTCCGGGCAGCAGACATCATGTTCCTGCCATCCGGCGGCAGATTTTTTTCGGAGATCTGCCCGCTTTCCAGAGGTTCGCCCGTCACCTTATTATAGGTAGCAAAGCCGACACCTGCGCCGTTCTCCCGGAGGTGCAGATAGCGTTCATCATTGATGAGGTAGATTGCTTCCTTCTTCTGCTCCATCAGCGGCCACCCTCAAATTCCAGCGAAAACTTGCTGCGGCCATCGGCTTCGGTGGACAGCAGGACAGTAGCATTGTAGGTCTTGCCCTTGGAACTCTTACAGTCTTTCAGGCGCACTCGGCCATCCCGCAGCAGCCTGTCCGCTACATGAGCGTCCATCCGCTTGCCCAGCCGCTTAAAGAAAGCGTTATCTTTCCACAGCACGAAACGGCACTCGCGGTTCTCACAGAAATACCCCTTTTCATGCTCCACAACGGAATTGCCACAGTTCGGGCAGACACCAATCACTTTGTTTTTCATAAGCGCACTCGCTCCTTTCACGGCCTCGGTGGTGTTTACCAGCGAGGAGATCATATCGTTGATTTCAGTCATAAATGTTTCCGGCTCCATTTCGCCGCGCTCTACGCGCAGCAGTTTTGTTTCCCAGTCGGCGGTCATATCAGCGGACTGGATTTCTTCGGGCATCACCGTGATAAGGGCTTTGCCTTTGTCGGTGGGCAGCAGCACCTTTGTTTTCTTGTCGCCCTTGCGCTCCAGAAAGCCTTTCTGTACCAGCTTTTCGATGGTGGCGGCACGAGTGGCCGGAGTGCCGATGCCCTGACGCTCCACGCCTTCCGGCATACTGTCCGCACTGGCAGTTTCCATCGAGTGCAGGAGCGTATCTTCGGTAAAATGCTTCGGAGGGGACGTTTGTCCCTCTTTCAGTTCTGCATTGAGAATGCCGCACTCACTTTCCTCCACCTGCGGCAGAGCAGTGAACTCCCTTTTGCGGTTCAGAATATCGGCCAGAACCTTGCGCTCCACCGCTTTCCAGCCTTCTTCCAGAATCTCTTTGCCCTTGGCTGTAAATTCTTCGCCTGCACATTCGGTGGTGAGCAGAGTTTCCAGATACCGGAAAGGTTTGCTGACTGCCATCAAGGTTCTGGCGATAATCAGCTTCAAAATGTTCCGTTCGCCCTTGGGCAGAGCATCCAAATCGGCTTGCAGCATACTACGAGTAGGCAGGATAGCGTGGTGGTCGGTGACTTTCTGCCGATTGACGGTGCGCCGCGTCCGGGGAACATCATCGTCGGCATCCTCGCTGACAAAGCCGAGAAAATCTTCCAATTCCTCGGCCAGCTCTTCCAGCATTTCCTCATCCTCGTCAGCAATATAGCAGCTATCGGTGCGCGGATAGGTGGTGAGCTGTTTTTCATAAAGCGACTGCACATAGTCCAACGTCTGCTGCGCACTGTATCCCAACAGGCGGTTGGCATCGCGCTGGAGCGTGGTGAGGTCATAAAGCGGCGGCGGATTTTCGGCCTTTTCCTTGCGCGTGATTTTCTGGATCGTGGACACCATCTCCTCTCTGCACCCCGCAAGCAGCTTTTCAGCTGCCGCTTTTTCAGAAATGCGGCGGCTGGATGCCACAAAACCGCTGGTCAGTTCCAGAGCCACCGTGTAGAATTTTTTCGGCACAAAGGCGGCAATGGCGGCTTCGCGCTCCACCGTCATGGCGAGTGTCGGGGTCATTACTCTGCCCACCGCCAAAGGCCGACAATACAGGCAGGAAAAAAGCCGGGAACAGTTGATGCCGACCATCCAATCGGCACGTTCCCGGCAGAGTGCAGCCTGATATAGCGCATCATATTCTGTTGACGGTTTCAGATTTGCAAAGCCCGCCCGGACAGCGGAATCCTCCATGCTGGACAGCCACAGCCGGGAAACAGGCTTTTTGCATCCGGCCTGCTCATACACCAGCCGGAAGATCAGTTCGCCCTCACGTCCTGCGTCACAACTGTTCACCACAGTATTAACGTCTGCCCGATGCATGAGTTTTTTCAGGATGCCAAACTGTTTTTTGGTGCTGGCAGACACCAGATACTGCCATTTCTCCGGCAGGATGGGCAAGTCTGCAATGTTCCACTTTACATACTGCTCCCCGTAGGCACTGGGCGGCGCAAGTTCCACCAGATGCCCGACACACCAACTTACAAGATAGCCGTTGCCCTCAAGGTAGCCATCCTGCCGCCCATGCACACCTAAAATTTTGGCGTAAGATATGGCAACGGATGGTTTTTCGGTCACGATCAATTTTGCGATAAACAATCCCTCCAATCTGTTTCGGATTCGATATGTAGGCGGCAGAACGCCGCCTTAAAATCAGATGGGTGTCACGTCCTGTTCCTCAGAAGTGTTTTCATCGGAATCATCCTCCGGGGGAATCTCAAAGCTGCCCTTATCCTCTGTATAGTCTGCATCCGGGTCAATGGCTTCTTTTTCAGCCTGCTTCTTGTTCTTCTGCTGGATGAAGAAATAGAAACCGCCGCCAGCCGCCAGTGCGATCAGGGCAATGACACCGAGAAACGCCGCAGCATACTTTGTGACCTTGTTTTCTTTGGGTGCGTTCGCCGCTTTCTCTGCTTCTTCTGCGGCTTTCTTGGCTTCTTCCTCGGCTTTCAGCTTGTCCTGTTCAGCTTTTGCCGCAGCTTCTTTTTCAGCGGTATAAGCATCGGCAGCATCTTCTTCCATCAGAGCCAAAAGGTCTGCTTCGTCCACCAGATTCATAAAGTGGACGGTCTGCGCCCCTTTGCTGTTTCGGTCAATGACCAGATAAAAAGTCGCACCCGACTTGCTGACAAGCGTAATGAACTGCTGGCCGGAACCGTCCGAATAATTGGTGTAGTAGTCGTCCACCAGCGTCAGATTGCCCTCCGGGGTCAGTGCGCCGGATTCCTCATCCGTGATGGTAACAGTATCTTCCTCCACGATTTCCGGCAGAACAGGCTGTTCCACCGGGGTGGAATCGCCCTCAAAGGCGAAAGCGGGAGCTGCCATGCCGATGCACAGCACCGCCGACACCAGCAGTGCGCCAAATCTCTTAAACTTCATCCGAATCATCCTCCTTGTCGAAAGTTGCGCCCACAGCGGCCAAAGCAGCCGGGTTCGGGGTGGAAGTGGCGGACTGCCGTAACAGTGCAGCCAGCTGCTCCGGTGTGACCTTGGCGGTGCGCACCATCTCGTTCACTTCGGCGGCTTCGGCCTCCTGAATCCTCCGTTCCAGAATCTCGATGCGGTTGTTCAGCTTGATGCGCCGATCTTTCTCTTTTTCGAGCATTGCGCGCAGTTTTTCCAGTTTTTCGCTCATAGTAAACCCTCCATTTCATTTTGAAAGCCGTCCAAATCCTGCGAGATGCTTCTCCCAGTAGGACGAGTGGATATTTGCGTATTTGATGGGGTCGCCAGCGGACACCATCATGCCGTTGCCGAGATAAATCCCGGTATGGCTCATGCCGGGGGTGTCATACGTTCCCTTGAAGAAAACCAGATCACCGGGTTTCGCTTCTGCTTCGGAAATGTGCTGACACTTGTTCCATAGGCCGTTGGCAGTGGTACGGCCAACATCGTAGCCGTTCTGATTGTAGACCCAGCAGACGTAGCCGGAGCAGTCAAAGCCCGTTTCCGGGGTGGAACCGCCCCAAACGTAGGGTGTGCCAACGTATTTCTTTGCTTCCTCGTAGATGGCCGCAAACTCGCTGTCAGTCAGTGCTTCCGCAGGAACGGTATAGTCGATGCCGGGTGTGCCGGAGCCATCTGAGCCACCGGGCGGCAATCCACCGTTGAACAGGTATGGCCGACCACCCAGCGTATCCTGAAAAATCTCGTACCGCTTCCACTGATCTTCGGTCAGTTCTTCGCGGATAACGACCTCCAGACCTTTGTTTTCCAGCTTGGTGTGAAAAATCTTGTATTCATACGGCACTTGCGTAGGAACCGGGATTCCAGCCGGACTGATGACCCACACGGTTTTGTACCGTATCTGCACCTCCACCCATGTCGTTAGCTTATATTGCTTTTTGAAGATTTCCTTCAGCTTGCCCTGCACCTCTGACCGGGTGTAATCATCATACAGGGTAGTCAGGAAAGATGTGAGCTGCCATGGGTCATGCTCGATGGGGTCAAGATGGTATTGATACTCGTTGTAGCCCGGATGGTCTTGCGGAGTGCGCTTGATTTTCTTGTCCAGTTCCTTTTCCAGCTTCTTGTAGTCCTGCTCTGCACCGCGAATATCTCTGTCCTCGGCGGTGTAGATGGTCTGCCCGGACACCTGTGTGCCGCCCGAAAAGAGGATGCCGCAGGAGGAAAAGCCCGACATGACCATAAGAATGAGCAAAACAAAAACGCCCACGATCACCAGAACGTGCGCGTTGCTTTTCGCCGCAGTCATAAGGCCGTTTACTGCAGTGCTGACTACACTTTTGCCCTTGTCCACCACTTGCTCTACGCCAGACCGTGCCGCAGATGCACTGCTGGATGCAGCCTTTTTGCCGCCAGCAGTCTGCGCCGCTGTGCCGCCTGACCGGGCAGCAGCATAGTAGTTCTTGTGGATTTCCTGCCGCTGTTTCCATCGGGAGAGCCAGTTGGAAGCCCCCTCGCTGGTGCCGGATGCACCTGCATTTTGTGCCGCAGTTGCTTCCTGTGCGGCAGATTTTGTGGTGCAAGTTTTCTTCTTGCCCTGCATCTTGGCTTTCTTTTTCAGCTTCCGGGCATAGCGGCTTTTGGAAATGTCCCTGACATTCCCGGCAGTTTTTTCGCCCTCGCTTAGAGCCTGCACACCGACATTATCTCCCTCGTACTGGTCGATTTCCCGATGCGCCGCAGACCGGGCGGCATGAGCAGTGAACATCTCGCGTTTCTGCGCCTTGCTCAAACGGCTCAGTTCGTCCGGGGTCAGTTCTGCTTTGCCAAAACGCAAGTGCTGGGCTTTCTCTGCGGCCTTGTCTGCATCAAGTTTCAGTTTTTTCTTTTTGGGCGTGGACTGTTCGACCCTCGCTTTCTTCGGGGGAGAACGGGTTTTCTTTGCAGAAGAATCATCTTTGAAGTTCAGCTTTGGATTGCTCATTTCTGCGCACCCTCCGACACTTCACCCAATTTGGTGGTCATAATGCGGTAGAGTTCAAGGTCAGTCGGGAAACGGTCAACAAAGGGCAGAATGACATTGCCGAAGAACAGCAACCCTTCGCCCTCGCCGGAGTGGGTCACATAGGAAAGCTGATGGGGCGAGATGTTCAACTGCTTTGCCAAAATCTGACGGTCGCCAGCGGCCTGATTGAGCATGATAATCATGTCCGAGTTTTCAAAAATATTCTCGACTTCACGCGAAGAAAGCAGGTCTTTGACATTCTGCGTTAATCCAGTCGGGATGCCGCCCCACTTGCGAAAACGCTTCCAAATCTCCACGGAATAAGCCGCAGTCTGTTCTTCTTTTAAGAGGAGGTGCATCTCATCCATATAATATCGGGTGGACTTTCCGCTGCTGCGGTTGGCAGTGACACGCCCCCAGACCTGATCCTGCACGATGAGCATACCGAGCTTCTTCATCTGCTTGCCCAGTTCCTTGATGTCATAGCAGACAATTCGGTTATTGACGTTCACGTTGGTGCGGTGGTTGAACAGGTTCAGACTGCCCTTGACGTAGATTTCCAGAGCCGTGGCAACATGATGGGCTTCTTTTTCATCCTGCTGGAGCAGGGCATTGTACAAATCCTCAAGGATCGGCATATTCTCCGGGCAGGGATCAGCGAAATATTTGCGGTAGATCAAATGGACACAACGGTCAATGACCGTCTTTTCCACCGGGAGCAGACCTTCCTTGCCGCCGACCACCAGTTCACACAAGGAAAGAATAAAGTCTGCTTTCAGGGACAGCGGGTTATCTTCCTCTGAATAGTTGGCGTTAATGTCCATCGGGTTGATGAACTGGGTGCTGTTGGGCGAGATTTTGATAACCTGACCTTTCAGCCGATTCACCAGCGGGGAGTATTCGCCTTCGGGGTCGTTCACAATAATATCATCGTCTGTCACGAGAAATGCGTTGGCGATTTCACGTTTTGCCGAGAAACTTTTGCCGGAGCCGGGAGTGCCGAGGATAAGGCCATTCGGATTTTTTAGCTTTTTTCTGTCCACCATGATGAGGTTGTTGGAAAGCGCGTTCAGGCCGTAATACAGGCTTTCCTTGCTAGACTGATAAAGCTCCTGTGTGGTGAACGGAATGAAAATGGCCGTGCTGCTGGTAGTCAGGCCGCGCTGAATCTCGATCTGGCAGTCAGCCAGCGGCAGAGAAGACATAAGACCCTGCTCCTGCTGGTAGTCCAGTCTGCACAGATTGCAGTTATGCTTTTGCGCAATAGAACTGGCCTGAAAGATGTTGTTTTCCAGTTCCTGCTCCGTGCGCCCGGTGTTCAGAACGAGGAATGTCACCAAAAACATTCGCTCGTTCTGCGACTGCAATTCCTTTAACAAGGCTTTGGCATCCCTGCCGTAAGTTTTCAAATCTGACGGAAGAATGTCAATATCATACCCGGAACGGATGGCCTTTTTCTGTTCCTCAATGGTGCTGCGGTCAAGTTCGGTGATCGTGCGCTTGACTGTTTTAATGGCACGGTTCTGGTCTACCGACTGGATGTGCATGGTGACAATCTGGCTGGAATCCATGTCCAGAAAATCTTTCAGAAGTTGGTCGCTGATGTCAGAGGCCGTGATACTCAGGAAGCTGGCGGCGCAGTAGATGCCACCCATTTGGAAAGTGCGGCTGTTCTTAAACGCAAAAACCGTGGGTGCAATGGCATCTTTGACGGAAAGGCCGCTTTTCACAAGGTCTTTCCAGTCAAAATGAAATTTGCTGGAACCGTCCATGTTGAACATATCGTGCATGAGTTTGAGCCGCTCGGCACCGTTCAGCGGCTTGGCCTGCACACCCAGCCTGTGAAAGTTGTTCAAAAGGTCGTTCTGGATGTGGTCGAGCCGTGCCTTGACCTGCCGCATACTCTCACCCTCAACGCCAAAGGTGATAAATTTGGTCTTGGTCAGACCATTATTGCCCTTGGCAAGCTGCTGGCGCAGCATTTGAGAATACTCGGCGCGAACATCATCAAAGCCATCCCGCTGGTAAGGGATGCGGATGCTCTTCTCAAACTCTGTGCTGTCCGTTGCCATGTTCACAAAGGACAGTTCAAACTTGATGCTGGAATCGAAGAAGTTCAGAAAACTGCACCATTCCTCGAAAATCGCAGTCTTGTCCTCCTGCTGGGCAAGCTGGTAATTGATGTCCTGATACTGGATGGTACGGGTGTAGTAGTTCGGTTTCACCCGGCAGGTGCCATCCTCGAACATCCGCTGCATGGGGATGGACTGCTGCGCTGTCCGGGGAACAGCGGGCTTCGGCGGCTTTTTCTTGCCGCCCTTATCGGTCTTTTTCCAAAACGGCATGGGTCACGCCTCCTTTCATGAGCAGTGCATAGTAGTTGTTGGTCTGATACGGTCGAATCTTCGGACGCAGAAATCGCGCCTGAACATAGTGCGACAGCACCTTTTCCAAAGGCTGTCCGTTTTTCTCGTACATACCGAGAAAGAACGCCGGGAGCATAACAGCCATCATGCCGAGGGTGGCGGCAGTATTGCCACCAGAATCCCGGAGAACGAAAAACAGCGGCACTCCAATCAGTGCCGCCGTTCCGAAGCAGATGAGCTGTCGCTTTGTCAGGTTGAAAGCTACTTTTGACTTCACCTTGGTCAAGTCGCGGGGAACGGAAATATATGCGGCCAAAATTCACACCCCCTTTTAATGTGCGCCCAGCACACTTTTTGTGACCGAGCTGGTTTTGAACAAGCTGAAGCAGAGCAGGACGGTATAGCCGACAATGCTCCAGATGGAGCCGATGGCATCGCCGGAAATCGCCACGTTCTGTATCAGCACGGCATAGATGGCAACACAAATCAAAATCAGGAATCCCTGAAATCCCAGCGCGAACAGGCATTTCAGATAGTTCTGTCCCATGTGCGATTGTTCATGGTTTCCCCATGTGGCCATGGGAATCGGCGCAAGGCTCACCATGCAGTAGATCTCGATTATGCGCCCGTACACGATAACAAAAATGACGATTGAAAGTATCCTCATGGTGATGCCAATGAAGAACGATTGCAGGAAAAGCCCGAACAGCGGGCCGACATCCATTTGCATCAGACTGGCTTCCAGCATGGACAGGCCAATCTCGTTGACACGGGTATTTCCTGCAATGATGCCGCTGGAATCGGACACGACTTTCTGCGTCAGGTCGAACACCGCCATCACAATATCGAATGTGTTGGAGATGAACCAAACCGACACTGCTGTTTTGAAGATCCAGCGCATAATGAGCGCAGGCTCGAACTGCGCCATGTTATTGTGCTGGGTTATCATCTCGATCAGCTCGTAACAGGCGATAAAGGTCAGGATGATGCCCGCGATAGGCAGAACCACATTCCGGGAAAGCGATTCGATCATCGCAAAAACACGCGGTTCAAAGGCCGATGGGCGTGTGCCGACCTGCTGTGCAATGTCACCGACCTGTTCATTTACGGCATCAAACAGCCCGGACAAATTTGACATGATGCCCGCCGTTAGGATGCCCTTTATCCAGTCGGCTATGGCTTTGAGAACGGTTTCCATTCAGCAGTCACCGTCCTTTAGGTGAAGTGATTGATAAGGGTCTTGAGAAGGTTCAGAACAAAAATAATGTGGGTCAGAAGCTGCATAATAGCACCGCCTTTCGTTGATGGGTGGATAAAACAAAAGCACGATTTTGGCAGACACTGTTCAAAAAACTGCAAACCGCAGCAGGTTGGCGTGGTGAAAAATCGTGCTATGGAAACAAAAAAGCCGACTGCTTTTGGCAATCGGCATAGAAAAATAATTCAGTTAAGCAAGCATCTTGCCCTCCAGATAGGAGCAGCGCAGATAATCGGGGTTGGTATAATAGACATTGGAATTGAAGTCGGAAATCTCATCTGTGATGAACGAAGAGAAAACATCAATGATCGCCTGTGCTGCATCATCGTTCTTCATGGTGGACAGCACCAATCCCTGATACAGCATCCCGATGGAAGTTGCGGAAGGAACTTCGTAGCGGCACTCGGCTACGGTATCAAAATTACCGTCCGGGATGTTAAACCAATCAATCAGTTCTTCCGAAACCTGTTCAAAGGAAAGGCAGTGGTTTACCTCGGCATCATAAATTTGACGCTCAATGTCCTTTTTGGAAAAGCAACGAATCACATCCTGCCGATGGTTCTTTGTTTTGCGGGCAATGTATTCGATCAGGCTGCATACATAAAAAATATCATTCATCTGTTTTTCCGTCATGGATGTGTTCACTCCTCTCGAATGTTAAACAGCGCAGAGCATTGGCTGTATGAAAACTGATCTGATGTGTCGGGTGTTTGAATTTTGCCAATGCCCAAAATGCTTCGCGGCTGATTTGACCAGAAGTAAAGCCGTTGACGTAATCCCAAATCGTATCGTCAGACATTGGCCCCTCTACAATATCGTAGGGATGGGTTTCGCCTGCACGACATTTTGCAATAAAATCCAGCCATTCATCCGACATTTCCGGGAAGCGCAGAATCTTCAGCTCAGGATTCTCTACATAGCGGTAAATGTTCACAATACCATATGCGGAGCGGCGGTCTGCCCAGCGGTAGGCTTGCTGATAATTGTTCGTGCAATAGAATCCCCATGAAAAGTCTTTTGTATACCGTGTGATACGGATTTCAGGATAGACAACTTCCTCTTTGCTACCGTGATACAGTAAAATCTCGCGCATCTGCTTCACCTTCTATAGATAAGATGGTGACTATGGTGCTTCTTATTATAATATGTACCGGGCGGCAACCGCCGCCCGCTGTTCTTAACCGAACAGGCCGCTCAGCAGAGGAATGAGGGTAATGCCGACCAACGCCACGCCGCCGCCAGCCATGAGTTGTTTCATGCCCTGACTTTTGCTGCCCGGATTGTCGTTACCGTAGCCTTCCAGCAGATTGATCGCCCCCCAAACGCCGAGGCCAGCACCCAGAGCGACAACCAGAGTCTGAAGAACTTCGATAGCACTGTTGAAGAATTCCATAGTCTTTTCTCCTTTATTATAAAGCGTTTTTGGTCATTTGTACACACCTGAAATCCCATCATTTTATGCCGCATAGCCGCAGCAGAGTTGATTTTCTGGTGTACCTGTCAGACCGATGGTAAAAATAGCCACCTACCCAATCAGATAGGCGGAAGTGAATCAGCGTCCACCACGATGAACTCATCACCGGGGTGGATTTTTGTTTTTCGGTTCAGATATTTTTCAATATCAAACGTGTTCTTGGGGTTGTAATCAGAGGTCAGCTTGTAGTTCGGATGCTGGGTCAGGTCGTACTTGTCCGAAAGAAAAGGCCGCACACCGCGCAGCTGCAAAATGCACTTGCTACCATCCAGCACAGCAATCTCATCTCGACTTAATAATTCGTGACCCAATTTGGAGTAATTTGTGCCGTAAGATGGTGAGTTTCCGCGCGTGTCCGATGTGTTGAACGCATCAATCGTTTCTTTGCCCAGCATTTCAGACAGGTCTTTCAACGTACCGGGTTCCGAACCGCCGAGGAAAATCTGACTGTCCATATTGCCGATGATGGTATCGGCATTGTCCTTGTAGATAGCCTTTAGCTGGCTTTTTGCCTGTAAAACAAGGCAAGCCGAAATCTCACGGCTGCGGATGGTCGCCACCAGTTTTTCCAGATTGGGAATCTGTCCGATGTTGGCGCACTCGTCAATCAGACAGCGCACATGAATAGGCAGCTTGCCGCCGTACACATCGTCCGCTTTGTCGCACAAGAGGTTAAAAAGCTGGGTGTAGACCATGCTAATGAGGAAGTTAAAAGTGCTGTCCGTGTCCGACATGATGAGAAACAGAACCGTTTTCTTGTCGCCCAGTGTGTCCAGTTGCAGTTCGTCATACATCGTTAAATCGCGCAGTTCTTGAATATCAAAAGGTGCGAGCCGTGCGCCGCAGGAAATGAGGATGCTCTTTGCTGTCTTACCAGCAGCTAATTTATAGAGCTTGTACTGGCGCACGGCAAAGGAATTGGGCTTTTTCTTGCCTAAATCCTCAAAGAGCAGGTCAACCGGGTTTTGGTATTCTTCATCGTCCTCCAACACTTGCATGGTGTTCAGCATTTCGAGCAAGGTCGCAAAGTTTTGTTCTTCGACAGGAGCTTCATAATGCAGATATGCGATAAGCGCAGTGAGCAAAAGTCGTTCGCTTTTCTCCCAGAATGGATCGCCGCCGCTGCCTTCACCTTTCGTGTTGGTCATAAGGGTCGTGACCAACTTGAGAATATCCTTTTCGCTGTGGACGTAGCTGAACGGATTGTAGTGCATCGACTTCTTGAAGTTGATGGTGTTCAGGATTTTCACCTTATAGCCGTTTTTCAGCATGGCCTGCCCACATTCAAGCACGATTGTACCTTTCGGATCAGTTACGACATAGGAGGAGTGGCACTGTAAAAGGTTTGGTTTTAGCCAGAAGCGCGTCTTACCGCTGCCGGAGCCGCCGACCACCAGCACGTTTTTGTTTCGGGCATTCTTGGGGTCGGGTGGACAATTGCTCATCATCAACCGTTCTGTTTTGGTTAAAATGATGTTGTCGGCAAACTTGGGAGACATGAACGGTTCAATGTCCTTGGCATTGCCCCATCGGGCAGAGCCGTACTCCATGCCGTGCCTGTACTTCTTTGCATTTTTGCTCCGCAAATATACGGCAAGCCGTAGTCCTGCGCCGCAGGAAAAGCCAATAAGCAAATCCAGCGGATGCAGACTGGGCAGAGGGTTCGCAAATGCCACCGGGAAAGTTCCCATCATCGCCATGATTTTATCGCCCAACTCTTTTCCCTCGGCAAGCCGCCATACTTCACCAAGGTTCGTTGCCACCAGTCCCAGCAGGATATACGGCAGATACAGCGCAAGCAGTTTTGTCAGCTTTTTCGTGGTCACAGTCCACGCTCCTGTTCCTTGCGGCGCACCTTGCCGGGAAGTTCTGCTGCGGCCTGCACCAGTTCGTGCAGCTTTTCCAGCACAGAGGGACGCATGGTTTTGCTCAGCAGGGATGCCGAATATTCTTTGAAAGCGGCATTGAACGCTTCCACATCCGGGGCTTTGAAAAAGACCAGATACCGGGGCGGCACTTCGGAACTGTCCTTGCGGATGGCATAGTCGATGCCGTACTTTTTGGCGTACCGCTCAAAATCGCGGATACCCGTTTTGTTGATTTCTACGCTGGACACGCCGCGATTTTGCCGCAGGAGCATTCGGACACTCTGCTTGCCGCTGGATTTATCGGCCAGTAATTTTGACTGATACTGCTGGAGTGCTGTCCGTCCAGCGTTCAGAACCGTCCGGGCGGTCAGCTTCGTGGTGGACACCACAATATTGAATGTTTTCTGCTCGACTTCTTCCTGCACATTCATCACCATCCCTTGCCGCCTGCATTAGCGCAGCCACGAAAAAGCCGCAGAGTGCGCCGAACTCAAAAAATGCGAAACCGATGAAAAAATTAAGCATAGGCGCGCCTCAATCCATACAGATGCAGGGCAGCTTGTGATTGTCTGCCATGAGCGTGACGCTGTGGCTTGCCAGAAACTTCTGGAAACGGTACACATCGTCGATGGTGAGCGAAATAAAATCGCTGTCCATGTTGGTGCGCACCAGAATGACCGGGCCAGTCAGGTAACGTTTGCCCGCCAGCTTTAACACCTGTGCCGGATTGTAGGTGAGCAGCAGCGAGGTGTCAGGGAGATTGATGCTGACATCGCTTTCATCGAAGCAGGGCAGAATGTCAGGAACTTCATCCAGCGTGATAACCGTCAGTTCCATATCCGGCGCAATGGCTGCAAAGTAGACTTCACCGGGCTTCTTGCCACCTGCCAGAATGGTGCAGATGCGCATATCAATAGTAATTTCCTCGGAACGGATAATACGAGAAGCGGTATTGTTCATAGGCGTTTTTCCTCCATTTTTGCAAAAGAAAAAGACCCCATCGGGTCTTACATTTCAAACGACGTTCAGCGTTCGGCTTCATGTTTGCGCTTCTTCAAACGCTGATCCAGCAGCTTAATGATGGAATCTTCGATTTGCTTTGACGAATAGCTGCTCGGAAAATATTTTTTTAGGGCATCACTTCTGAATACAATTTTTTCTGCTTTACTCTCCTCCAAAAGTCCGATGATTTTTTCTTCCATTTCTCTCGGAGTAGAGCTTTCGGGAAAGTATTTCCGCAGAGTATCGTTTTTGATAACCACCTTGTCCAATTCGTCCTTTTTCGGCTCTCCCATCACGGCAAAGGCAACGTCATACGAGAAATGACCTTCCTGAGCCAGCTTTTTGAGCCGTTGCGCCTGTGATAGTGATGGAGCGTTCTGTGTGTCGGACATAGCTTCAAGAAAATCTCGCTGCTGGTTTTCATCAAGATAAGAGAGTTCCACCGCAGGGTTAAATGAGATTTTCTTTTCGTCTACCATGTCCAGAAGTTCCGGGATAAGGTTGGTTAAGCGGATAAAGCGGCGAATTGTGTCTTTACTTACACCAGCATCTTCACCGACTTTTTCAACAGATAACTTCTGCGCAACTTGCGTAGAAGTTAAATCTGACCTAGCACCTTGTCTTTTTAGTGCATCTAGCTTCATCTTGTAGGCAAATGCCCGCTCACTCGGCAAAATCTGTTCGCGCTGAAGGTTGGAATCGACCATGAGCAGGACGGCGGCATCATCATCCATTTGACGGACAATGACAGGCAGGGCTTTCAATCCGGCAAGCTGTGCAGCGTGCTGGCGGCGATGGCCGGAAATAATTTCATAGCCACCTTCCGGGCGTGGACGGGCAATCAGGGGATTTGTGACACCCAACAGCTTTATGCTTTCCACTGTATGCTGCATAGCTTCATCGTCCAGAACCTTAAAAGGATGGTCTTTGAACGGATGCAGTTCCTCGATGGAAATTTGCTGCACCTGTTCGCGCTGTTCTTCCTGCCGGGCTTCTTCGGTGGAAAAAATATCATCGTAGCTGTTCAGACTGACGTTTAATCTGTTTTTCGGCATCGGCCAACACCCCCTTTGCGATGGAATGATAGGCTTCTGCTACTTTGCCTTTGGGGTCATACTGGAAGATACTTTTTCCGGTCGTGCTGGTTTCGGCGGCACGGACAGAGCGAGGAATGGTCTGGTCGAACACCTTCAGATGCTTTCCGTAGGCTTGCCGAATCAGATTGCTGATCTGCTGCCCATAGATTGTGCGGCTGTCCGTCATGGTGAGCAGGATGCCCTCAATTTTCAGCTTTGGATTTATCTGCCGCCTTACTTTCTGCACAGTTTGAAGCAGTTGCTCCAAACCTTTCGCAGAAAGATACTGCGCTTGCACCGGAATCAGAGCGGAATCTGCCGCCGCCAGTGCATTGACTGTCAGCATACCGAGAGAGGGGGTACAGTCGATCAGGATATAGTCGTACTCGCGTTTTGCGTTTTCCAACACCTGTTTCATCACTTTTTCCCGGCTCATGGTATTCACCAAAGCCACTTCCAGCCCGGCCAGTTCGATGTTGGCCGGGATAAGGTCAACGCCCTCCGCATGGTGCAGAATCCCTTCGCCGGGTGGGATACACTGGTCGTTCATGGCTTTCTGCATTAGAGCGGAGAGTGTGATGGGCAGGGTATCCGGGTCTTGCCAGCCCATACTGACAGTGAGCGAACCCTGTGGGTCAGCGTCCACAAGTAGAACTTTCTTGCCCTCCATTGCAAGTCCTACGCCCAAATTTTCACAGGTGGTGGTTTTGCCTGTGCCACCTTTCTGGTTGATAACGGCTATTGTTGTTGCCTTTTTGGAAATTTTCATCACCTCCGAGCTGCTAAATCGTGGTTGACTTTGTTCTGATAGTAGAGCTGCATTGTGGTTGGGGCGTTGAACAGCGCGGCCAGAAGATACTGCTTCATGTTCCGTATCGGTGAAGTGTTTTCTGCAAGGCAGTTCAAAACAAACCGAATGTGGTCTGCATTCAGTTTTTTCAGCCTGCTGCACACTACTTCGGCGGGCTTATCATCGCCAGCAATTCTTATGAGCTTGCGCTTGCTGTCACAGGTATCCACCAGCAAATTCACGATCTGATAGATTGTATCTTCATCATCCGGGTAAAGCCGGAGAAGAAGGTCTATCTCCAAAGAATGTGAAAAATATTCTTCGAGTAGTTCACGATTCTTCATCATCTTCGATTCATCGGAAAGGATAGGATTCGTATTATTCCGCTCTGTCTTATTCTTTTTATTCTTATTACATCGTGATTTGGGTGGGTCTTGACATTCTTTTTTGAAAGCCCCAGATTCGTGATTTTCACGATTCTGGACACGCTCATTTGAAAGGTCTGACGAAAAGTTTTTCACATATACCAAACTTGGCTTGCCCAATCCTCTGCGTTTTCGTTCAACCAAACCAAATTTTTCAAGTTCCCGGAACAGCTTCATCGCTTTGTTGTCTGCGCAACACAAAGTCCTCTTGACATCCTCAATCGTGAAGATGATGAACACTCGACCTTTTTTGTCAAACCATTCATTTTTAACAGAAAGGCTCATACGGTCAAGCAGGATGCCGTACAGAGTTTTGGCATCGGTTGACAGATTTTGAAACCGCTGCTCCTGAAAAAGAGCCTTTGGAATGCGGAAGAACGAAAAAAGTTCTCCGGCCTGTCCGTAAAAGTAGTCAAGGGTCATACAATTCTGTCAAGGATGAAAAAACAACGATGGTTCATTGACATGGTTGACAAATCCTCCTTATAGATAATTCGTGCAAACAAAAAGCGCAACTTCGATTGATGAAAATCGAAATTGCGCGATGTAACTTAGCCGGGGGAGAAAAGTCATTTGTCGGGGTTGTTTGACCACAATTTGACCACAAAAGGAATGAAACGTCTTGACATCAAACGAAATAGAATGAAAAAACGGATTCTGAAATTAGTGATATAGCGTATATTGTGTGCCGTTTTGACCAACATGTCTACGAGTGGAGCACAATGGGGTTCAAGAGGCCGTGAGTTCGATTCTCGCCACTCGGACCATAAATCCAACGATTTCACGTTAGAAATCGTTGGATTTTTTTGTTTATAAGCTGGCCTCATTTGGTTTTGACCACAATTTTGACCACAATGCCAAAGATTTTATCTGGTCGATCGCAGCACGCCTGCTTTGATCGAATGCCTGCGACGACTGGCATAAAGGATCCGGAAGGACTACCGGGATCGTCTGGGAAAATCAGAGAAACCTGGTAGATTTGCGCTGAAAAAATTTTTCCCGCATCCTTTTTACAGGCTGATTTTTTTGTCGGAAATGTAGAATATCGCTCTGGAAACTATGCATTCTCTCTAACAAAATCTGCCAAAACGTGTTAATATTGAGAAAAACGCTTCATAAACGTTTACAAAATGGTAACAGGCTGGTATACTTTATAGCGGTAGATAACAGGAATTGCAGAAGCTGAAAGGAGAATCGACCGTGAATACCGCTGCACCGTCCCATTTTCGCAAAAAACTGCTGAGCCTTGTGCTGACGCTGGTGGTAATGCTCACCTGCCTGCCTGCTGCTCTGGCAGTGGACCTGAATGTGGACGCGGGCTTCTATTTCAAGCAGAGCCGCGGCGGCACCTGTACGCTGGCATCCGCAGCCATGATGCTGCGCCGCCGGGCGTATCTTGATGGTCTGACGGATTGGACCGCTGTGACAGAAAACAGCGTACGCTCCACGGCATGGGCCAACGGTCTCTCTCACAGCTTTACATATAAGGAAATGCAGGTGGGCTACGGAACCCTGCCCTCCCGTAAACAGGAAAAGATCCAGACCCTCATTACCCTGCTGTCGCAGCATCCGGAGGGCATCGTGCTGTATGACCGCAGCCAGCCCCATGCACTGCTGCTGACCGATTACACCAACGGTACTTTCTACTGCTCCGACCCGGCAGGTAATATTTCTTCCGGTCGTATCCCGCTGGAAAATTCCAGTGTTTCGATCAACGGCTCTTCCTGCTATTGGTACGTGGCATCCGATCACAACGCGGTTGCGTCCTCGCCGGACAGCCTGCGGCTGGAGGGTATGAGTTATCCCATCAACATCCATGCAGGCAAGGGCATGGCTATGACCGGTACCGCGAACGCTGCACTGGGCATGACGCTGACCGATGTTCAGGTGGCAGTGCTGGATGAAAATGACCAGACTGTGGTCACGGCGCAGGCATCGCCCAATGCGGCGGGCTTTTCCTTCAAGACGCTGGACAGCGAGATCCGTTTTGGCGAACTGCCTGCAGGCAGCTACACTTACATGGTGATCGTGACCGATTCCAATGGCGATAACCTTTGCTTCACCAGCGACTTTACGGTTTCGGATGGTTCTGCAAGCACCGGAACCTACTGGTCGGTAAAAGATACCGAGGGTGCCAAGCTGCTGGACAGCATTCAGGAAGTTCAGGATTCGTTTACCAGTGCGACCGAGTCCACGTTGGGCTGGCTTGAAAGCCTGTTCCACTAAAACGCAAAACAAAAAAGATGACCCGGGGCCTGCCGCTCCGGGTCATCTTTTTTGGTGTTATGGGTGTCAGAAGAACATTCAATTGTCGGAGAAATAATCGCTGTCAACACGCTTGATCAGATATGCTTTTTGGGTAGAAACCCCAACGCCATATTCGATCATCAATTCGGTCAGGCGCTTGCCATCCACCAGAATAATATGTTGCGCGTTGGCAAAGTCTCTGGCTTTGGGAGAAAACTTTGCGGTCGTGATAAAAAGACCTTTTTCTACTCTGGGCGGGCCCATCATGGCTCCGGCAAATTTTTGCAGTTCTGGTTTGCCTATGGTAACATCCGCTTTCCAACGCTTGGCCTGGATGTAGATCAAATTAAAACCGAGCTGGTCTTCATGAATGATTCCATCGATTCCGTCGTCGCCGCTGTATTTGGTGACAAAGCCTTCGCCGTAGTTCATGGCTTTCATTAAATCGACGACAAGTTGTTCAAAAAATGCTGGAGTCTGGTTCAGAACCTCGGCCAGAAGATCGTCGGCCAACTGCTCATTGATAATGGCGTAGACCCGGTCAAATGTTTCCTGTGGTGTTTCTGGGACTTCTGCCTGAACTTCGTCGGGCGCGAGTGTAATGGAATCGCTTCCGCTGTTTTTACGCCGATAAAAATCCAGAAATTCTGGGCACTTTTGAGCGAGAACGGTGTTGGTAATAGAAATGCCGCTTTCCAGCAGAGCCTTTCCAGAAGGTGTTATGAAAATGTGCCCGCGTTGGGGTGAATCTATCATCTGGGCTTTCAGCAGGTAGGTCTTAGCCCAGCCGACGCGACCGGAAAAAACACTGCTTTTAGGGTTGCTGGGCAATGTTTCGGCAAGGTCTTGCTCGGTCAGATGCAGAGTCGAAATGATAAAATCTCGAACTTCTTTCATAGAGTGCGTACCGCCGTCCTGCAAGGAAAGCAGTACCAGACGATAGAGTTCATTGTATTTTGGAATGGCCATAAAACTTCCCCCAAATTGAAAAAACTGAAAAACTTATTTCAGCGTGCCGTCCAGCACCTGATTGTAATACCACGGTTTGGGGGCGTGGAAGGTCTTGCCGCTGAGGAAGGCAAAGTCCGGCTGGTTAAAGTGGGGCATAGTCAGTTCCCATGCGCACAGGGCCTGATACTTGAGTTTCAGCTCGCGGTTGGCGGTGTTGTTGCCGTATTTGCTGTCGCCCAGAATGGGACAGCCGATGCTGGCCATGTGGGCGCGGATCTGATGGGTGCGGCCGGTGATCAGCTGTACCTTCAGCAGGGCCAGACGACCGGAGACAGCGATGGTCTCGTACCGGGTCTCCACGTCCCTGGCACCGGGCTGCTTGTCCTCCACGATCTTCACGATGCCGCGGTCGGCGTCCTTAAGCAGATAGCCGCCCAGAGTGGCATCCGGCGGGGTCGGACGGCCGAAGGTGACGCAGAGATAGGTCTTTTTCACTTCGCGGTTCTTGATGGCTGCAAGGAACAGCTCTTCGGCCTCCGGGGTCTTGGCAACGATGACAAGGCCGCTGGTGCCGGTGTCCAGCCGGTGGCACAGCGCCGGGGTGTACAGGTCGTTCTCCTTGTACTCGCCCTGCTGGTTCAGGTAGAGCAGGGTGCGGTTCAGCAGCGTGTCGTCCTCCGGGCCGTCCACGGCAAGACCGGCGGGCTTGTTCACAATGACGATCTGCGGGCAGTCATACACCACCTGTGCCGGGCCGCGGGCGTTCTTCCACGCCGGGCCTTCCACACGGCGGTCCGCATCCAGAACTTCATCCAGAATGAACAGCTTGATCTCGTCACCGGCCATCACGCGGGTGGAAAGCGGCTGCTTTTTGCCGTTCAGCTTGATCTTGTTCTCCCGCAGGGCCTTGTTCAGGCGGCCCGGGGTCAAGGCAGGGAACTGCTGGGTCAGATAGTTGTCCAGCCGGGTAGGGGCAAGACACTTTACTTTTAAAATCTTCACGGAATATTCCTCTCTATTATAAAATAAGAATGTGCTTTCAATATTTTTATTGTAGCGGAACAGGCCCGCTGCGTCAAGCACGGCAGACTGAAAATTTTGTCCAAACCCGTTGACAAACGCCCGGCTCATGCTATAATTTAACTGTACGCGGAAAGAACTGTGTGCTTTCCGCATGTGCATGAATATTATGACAGATGGCAATGATGGGGTCAGAAATGTACACCGCCGTTCAGAGAGAGCGCTTCCAGCTGCAAGGCGTTCCGGTCGGTTCCATTTTGCGCCGCCCCGGAGCTTCCGGCGACACAAGTCGGACGCAGCGCAGCGTTAACGCGCCGAAAGCGGCAGGGGACACATTTTATCCTTTGCAATTTGGGTGGTACCACGGAGCAGTTTACAGGCAGCCTCGTCCCTTTTGGGATGGGGCTGTTTTTTGTTTTTCTGCGCCCACCCGCCCCGTCTGCCATAATCATAAATCTGACGTGCAAACGCCAAGGACAATCGAGGAGAGAAAACCTATGCAATGGACCGGTTTGAATGAACTGCGTGAAAAGTACCTGAGCTTCTTTGAGAGCAAGGGCCACCTGCGTCTGGACAGCTTCCCGCTGGTGCCCAAGAACGACCCCAGCCTGCTGCTCATCAACAGCGGCATGGCACCGATGAAAAAGTGGTTTCTGGCTCAGGAAGAGCCGCCCCGTCACCGCGTGACCACCTGCCAGAAGTGTATCCGCACCCCGGATATCGAGCGTGTTGGCATCACTGCCCGCCACGGCACCTTCTTTGAAATGCTGGGCAACTTCTCCTTCCAGGATTACTTCAAAGAGGAGGTCATTCCCTGGGCATGGGAGTTCCTGACTTCCGACGAGTGGATGGCCATTCCGAAAGACCGCCTGCACATCTCTGTGTACGAAGAGGACGACGAGGCTTACGATATCTGGACCGAGAAGGTGGGCATCGCCCCCGACCACATGGTGCGTCTGGGTAAGGAAGACAACTTCTGGGAGCATGGCTCCGGCCCGTGCGGCCCCTGCTCCGAGATCTACTTTGACCGCGGCCCCGAGTATGGCTGCGGCAAGCCGACCTGCGGCGTGGGCTGCGACTGCGACCGCTATATGGAGATCTGGAATCTGGTGTTCAGCCAGTTCGATGCCGACGGCAAGGGCCACTACGAGCGTCTGGCACGCCCCAACATCGATACCGGCATGGGTCTGGAGCGTCTGGCCTGCGTGATGCAGGGCGTGGGCAACCTGTTTGAGGTGGATACCGTCCAGAGCGTGCTGCACCATGTGGAGCACATCGCTAACAAGACCTACGGCGAAGACCCCAAGACCGATATCTCCATCCGCGTCATCACCGACCACATCCGCAGCTGCACCTTCATGGTGTCCGATGGCATCCTGCCTTCCAACGAGGGCCGCGGCTATGTGCTGCGCCGCCTGCTGCGCCGTGCTGCCCGCCATGGCCGTATGCTGGGCATCACTCACCCGTTCCTGGTGGAGCTGGTGGAGACTGTCATCCAGTCCAGCGAGACCGCATACCCCGAGCTGCGCGAGCATGATGCTTATATCAAGAAGGTCATCGGCACCGAGGAGGCAAACTTTGCCCGTACCATTGATGCCGGCATGAACATCCTGAACAACATGATCGACGGTCTGGAAAAGGCACATGAGCACCTGCTGAAGGGTCTGGACGTGTTCAAGCTGAACGATACCTTCGGCTTCCCGCTGGATCTGACCAAGGAGATCGCTGCAGAGCAGGGCATTGAAATCGACGAGGAAGGCTTCCACGCCGAAATGACCAAGCAGAAGGAGCGTGCCCGTGCAGAGCGCCTGAAGAAGAATATCTCCGGCTGGAGCGAGGATCTGTTCGGTGCGCTGGATGCAGAGCCCACCGCCTTTACCGGCTACGAGACCCTGAACGACACCGGTGTCGTGGTTGCCCTGAGCGATGAGGAGACCCTGACCGACGCTATTGCTACCGATGAGGAAGCAAAGGACGGCGTGCTGGTGGTTCTGGATAAGACTCCCTTCTACGCTGAGATGGGCGGTCAGGCTGCGGATCACGGCGTGCTGAACAGCGCTGACTGCAGCCTGCGCGTGCTGGATGTGAAGAAGACCCCCAAGGGCTACTACGTCCACACCTGCGTGCTGGAGAGCGGCATCGTGAAGGTGGGCGACCATCTGAACGCTCAGGTGGACAAGGAATACCGCATGGCCATTGCCCGCAACCACACCGCCACCCATCTGCTGCAGGCAGCTCTGCGTGAAGTGCTGGGCGACCATGTGCATCAGGCAGGCTCCTATCAGGATGCAGAGATCACGCACTTCGACTTTACCCACTTCAGCGCGGTCACTCCCGAGGAACTGGCCCGCGTGCAGAAGATCGTGAACGACAAGATCTACGAGTCCATGAACGTCACCGTCCGGGAAATGCCCATTGAGGAAGCCAAGAAGCTGGGTGCAATGGCTCTGTTCGGCGAAAAGTACGGCAAGGTCGTGCGTGTTGTGGACATCGAGGGCTGGTCTACCGAGTTCTGCGGCGGCACCCACGTGAAGAACACCGCCCAGATCGGCGGCTTCAAGATCGTGAGCGAGGCCTCCGTTGCTGCGGGCATCCGCCGCATCGAGGCTGTCACCGGCCGCAACCTGCTGATCCGTGCAAACCTGCAGGAGGCTATGCTGCATACCGTGGCAAACACCCTGAAGGCAAATAATGTGACCGCTCTGCCCGTCCGTGCCGAGGCCGTGATGGCTGAGAACAAGGCTCTGGCCAAGGAGCTGGAAGAGATCAAGGCGCAGGTCGCCGCTTCCAAGGTGACCAGCCTGTTCGACAATGCCGAGGAGATCGGTGGCGTGAAGATCGCTTCTGCATACTTCACCGGCACCACCGGCGACACCCTGCGCGGCATGTGCGATACCATCCGCGACAAGGCTGTGAAGCCCGCTGTGGCGGTTCTGGTGGGCAAGGCTGAGGATAAGATCACTATGGCTGTCACTGTGAGCAAGCAGGCACAGGAAAAGGGCCTGAAGGCCGGTGCTCTGGTCAAGGAGATCGCTGCCATTGCCGGCGGCAAGGGCGGCGGCAAGCCGGACTTTGCAATGGCCGGCCTGAAGGACGAGACCAAGATCGACGAAGCTCTGGCTGCTGTCAGCGCCATCGTCAAGAAGGCTCTGGGCGAATAATAAAACGGGGTCCGCTCTCTCAGGCCCGGCTCCCCCCTTTGGGAGAAACGGCACGGCGTAAGCCGTGACGGAGAGAGCGGGAACGTTTATAAAATATCAGGAAGGAGTTGTTCCCCATGGAAGATTGTCTGTTTTGCATGATCGCGGAGGGCAAGATCCCCTCCAAGAAGCTGTACGAGGACGAGCAGGTGGTGGCGTTCTACGACATCAACCCGCAGGCCAAGGTGCACTTTCTGGTGGTGCCCAAAAAGCACATCACCTCTGCTGCTGCGCTGACCGAAGAGGACGGCGCACTGCTGGGCCATATCTTTGCAGTGATCGCAAAGCTGGCTGCGGAGCAGGGCCTGAACAACGGCTACCGCGTCATTTCCAATGTTGGCGAGGACGCAGGCCAGACCGTGAAGCATCTGCATTTCCATGTTCTGGGCGGCGAAAAGCTGCCCGTCTGATTCCAAAAAAGGGAGAGCGTTGAATTATGGCTGAGACTTATACCCTGCATGTTGCAGGCCTGACCCGTGAGCTGACCATCTGCAAGGTGAATGACCACATGGACATTGCGGCTTTTATCATGCTGGGGGACGCCGAGCTGACCGTGGCTGCTGCCACCGAGCTGCTGAAAAAGTGCCCTGACTTTGATATCCTGCTGACCGCTGAGGCCAAGGGCATCCCTCTGGCCCACGAGATGAGCCGCCAGAGCGGCAAGCCCTACGTCTGTGCACGCAAGGGCGAAAAGCTGTATATGACCGACCCCGTGGTGGTGGAGGATCAGTCCATCACCACTGCCGGCAAGCAGAAGCTGGTCATCGACCGCAAGGAGCTGGACAAGATGAGCGGCAAGCGCGTTCTGGTAGTGGATGATGTCATCTCCACCGGCGGTTCCCTCAAGGCTCTGGATGCGCTGGCTGAGCAGACCCAGTGCACCATTGTAGGCCAGGCCGCTGTTCTGGCCGAAGGCGATGCAGCTGAGCGCAAGGATATCATCTTCCTGGAGCCGCTGCCCCTGTTCTTCCACTAAGCTGCCATGCGACGCCCGCTCTGCGTTTTCTGCGCTGGAATGCTGGGTGTTGAGTTCGTGTGTGCTTTTTTGCCGCAAACGGAGCTTTTTGTGCCGTTTGCGGCATTTTTTGTTGCCGTTTGTCTGGTGCTGTGCATCTTTGATGCTGCCCGCAAAGCGGCGCTCTGCATCCTGCTGGGTGCTGCGGTGGGCATGGCTTCGGTGCTGCACACGGCAAACCGGCTGGAGCGCATCCGTGTGCAATACGCAGACCGTCCGCTGGTGCTGACCGCAGAAGTGGAAAGCGTTTCGGATTCTTACTATCCCGGCGTTGTGGACGCGGTCTTGCGGGTGGAGAAGGTCAATGGTGCAAAGACCTCCTTCCGGGTGGAATGCGAGACTCTGCCGGAATGTGAGGCGGGGCAGCGGGTGCAGGGCAGATTTGTGCTGTCCGTTCCGGCACAGCAGAGCCGGGTCGGCCTGTATGCGGACGGCATTGTGCTGCTGGCAGAACCGGACGAGGAGAAACCGGATTTCAAACAGCTGGGGCAGAGCAGCAGCTTCCGTGCCCGCACCCACCGGCTGCAGCAAAGGCTCAGCGCAGCCCTGCGCCGCCGCATGGATGGCAAGACCGGCGGCGTGCTGGCGGCCATGACCGTGGGCGACCGGACGCATCTTTCCCCGGAGCTGCGCAGCGCCTACCGGGGCGCGGGCCTTGCCCATGTGCTGGTGGTGAGCGGAATGCATGTATCCATCTTGTGCGGTGAGGTGTTCCGCTTGGATGCACGCAGGAAGAAAGAACGCTGCTATGCGGTGCTGCGCCTGAGAGCAGTGTGGAAGGCGCTGCTTGCGTTGCTGCTGGTGGGCGTGACCGGCTTTACGCCCTCGGTGCTCCGTGCAGCGGCAGCGGTGTGGGTCAGCGCGCTGGGTATATGGATGTATGGCCCGCCGGATACCCTTACCTCTCTGGCGGTGGCTGGCATCGCAATGACAGCAGGCAGCAGCTATGCCGTGTGTGATATCGGTTTTGAGCTTTCCTTTGCGGCGGTGCTGGGCACGGTGGCAGGCGGTGCGTGCATCCGCCGCACCCGGGATGCATGGTACCGCCAGTTCTGGAAAAACGCGAAAAATCCGGTGAAGCGCCCATGGTATTTCAAGCTGCCGGAGCGCCTTTGGGGCCTTGCGGAAAGCGTCTGCATTTCGGTCTGTGCGTCTGCGGCGACCTTTCCGGTGCTGGTGCTGCGCGGGCTGAGCGTCAGCATCTGGGCCGTGGTCTCCAGCGTGGCGGTCCTCTGGCTCATCCAGCCCATGATGCTGCTGGGCCTCGGCACGGCGTTCACCGGGCTGATGCCCGCCCTTGCGCCGCTGCATGGTGCGCTCTCCGTGCTGTCTGCGGCCTTGACCGGCCTGCTCGACCGCTGGGCCGTCTGGGTAGCGGCAAAACCGGGTGCGGGGCTCTACTTTGATACGGCCTATGCGGCCATTGTCTGCCTGGTGCTCATCCTGCTGTGCTGGCTGGCCTTCCGCTGGCGTCTGCGTCTGCGGGTGGCCGTGCCCTGCATCGTGCTGACAGCGGCGGTTTCCGTTGGGCTGGGCAATGCCCTCAGCCGGGATGTGGTGCACATCGACCTTGTGGGCAGCGCCAACGCGCCGGCAGTGGTGGTCACCCAGAACGATACCGCTGTGGTACTGTTCCGGGGCGGAAATTCGGTCCGGAATGCAGTGGAAGAACAGCTGGCCCGGCGGGGCGCGGCGAAAATTGAACTGCTGGTGGATCTGCGCACAAAACCGGAAACGCCCTGTGCGCTGGAAGCGGAACAGAGCGTTTTAGCAGAAGAAATGTCTGTGAATACTGCGCAAAAGCAGAAGTGCACACCCGCACTTGTGGAAGTCCTGCGCACCCGGAACGGCTGCCTTGTGCGGCTGACCATCGGCAACCGGCAGTTCGTGACCCTGAGCGGCAGGGTGGAGCTGGCGCAGCCGGTCTCGGCCCGGTGGCTTCTGGCATCCCCTGCAAGGCCGGAGGCGGTACAGTATAAAGAGGTTCTGGCTCTGCGGCGGTACGATTGGATGCCCGGCGGAGCAGTGCAGTCCTCGTCCCTCAGCCTGCGGCGGTATGGCGGGCTCAGAGCGGAGTGATGCTTTGCAATCCGGGCAGAGTGTGGTACAATAGAACAACATGAGGGGAAAGGGGGTGCCTGCATGGCCACCGAAACCAAACTTCGGCAGCTGGCAGACAAGGGCTGCCCGGTCTACTATTTTTATTCCAGTGAACGGTATCTGGTGCGGCAGGCCGTGGCAGCGGCCACCCGCATCCTGACCGCAGACAGCGACGAGGACGCCACCATTCTGGATGGCGGTGCGCCGGAGATCGAACAGCTCATCATGGCAGCGGGCACCATTTCTTTTTTTGGGACCCGGCGTGTGGTGGTGCTGCCGGAGCTGGAACCCGGCAGCTATGGGGATAAGGATCTGGAAGAACTCAGCAGCACGCTTGCCAGTCTGGAAAATGCCGTGGTGGTGCTGGGAAGCGTGTTTGAGCTGGAGCGCAGTAAGCTCAGGCTGAACAAAAAAGCGCAGAAGCTCATCGCGCAGTGCAAAAGCATCGGCTACACCGAAGAATTGGCTAAGCCGAAGCCCTTTGAGCTGAAAATGATGATGATCGACCGGGCCAAAGAACAGGGCACCAGCCTGCCGGACGGCGCAGCGGCGGCGCTGCTGGAACGCTGCGGCGAGGACCCTTTCCTGCTGGAAAATGAGGTGGACAAGCTCTGTGCATTGTCCGGGTACCAGACGGTCACGGCAGCGATGGTGGCCGAGATGGGCACCGTGAGTCTGGAAGCGGATGTGTTTGAAATGATCCGCATGATCACGGCCAAAAACGCCACAGGTGCCTGCAAAAAGCTGCAGACTTTGCTGCGCCTGCAGCAGGAGCCCATTGCCATCACGGCGGCACTGATCGGCAGTTATGTGGACCTGTACCGTGTCAAGCTGGGCGCGGCAAAGCGCAAGCCTTACGGTACCGTGTTCAAGGATTTCGGCTACAAGGGCAGTGACTACCGGCTCAAGCGTTCGGCCGAGACGGCCTCGCACTACACGCTGGGCCAGATCGAAAACTGTATGCAGGTGCTTCTGGAACTGGACCAGAGCCTGAAAAGCCAGCCCACCGATGACCAGATCCTGCTGGAAACAGCGCTGTGCCGGTTGGCAATGGCGGGGAGCGGACGATGAAGGAAAACGAAATGATCCATACCAGCCGGGTGCTCATTGTGGAAGGCAAATACGATGCGGCCCGGCTTTCCCATCTGACCGATGCCATGATCCTGCTGACCGACGGCTTTGGCATTTACAGCGACAAAAAGCGCCAGCAGCTGTTCAAAGCGCTGGCGCAGAAAAACGGTCTGATCCTGCTGACGGATTCGGACGCGGCAGGCTTCCGCATCCGCACCTACATCACCAATCTGGTGGGAGAAAAGAATGTGGTGCAGGCTTACGTGCCCGCGATCCACGGCAAGGAAAAGCGCAAGGAACAGCCCGGCAAGGAGGGCCTGCTGGGGGTCGAGGGTGTGGACGACGCCATCGTTCTGCAGGCGCTGCGGGATGCCCTTGGCGCAGAAGTGGGTGCCGCATCGGTTCGTCCGGAGGGACGGCAGATCACCTATACCGATCTCTATGAGTGGGGGCTCTCCGGCAGGCCGGGCAGTGCCGAGCGCAAGGCAAAGCTGCTGAACGCGCTGGGTCTGCCGCCGCGTCTTTCCAAAAAGGAACTGGTGGAGGCGCTGAATCGGCTGTATACTTTTGAACAATTGGACGAGATGCAGTTGAAAATCCTGAATAATTGACTGTATGGCGCAGGGGAAAACACACTTTTCACCTCTGCGCTGTTTTTGTGTCCGGTGCGTTCCAGCGCTGACGCAGAAGCTCCAATGCATGGGTCTCAAGGCGGGAGACATAGCTCCGGCTGATGTTCAGAAGCCCGGCCACCTCCAGCTGGGTCAGCGGCGGCTGGCCGGCAAGGCCATACCGCAGCAGGATGATCTGCCGTTCCCGGGCGGGCAGGCCGTCCAGAAGCAGTCTGGCCTGGCGGATCTCGGCCTGCTTTTCGCAGGTCTCCTCCATGCAGAAGCTGTCCTGCAGAACATCGGCCAGAGTCAAAGAGGAAGCCTCGTCAGATTCCAGCGTTTCCTGCAGAGAGACGGTGCCGCCGGTCTTGCGCTCCCGCCGGAACTGCATCCGGAGCTCGTTTTCAATGCACCGGCTGGCGTAGGTAGAAAACCGTGTCCGGCGGGCAGAGTCGAAGGTGTCCACCGCTTTCATCAGGCCGATGGTGCCGATGGAAACAAGGTCGTCCTGATCGCCGGGCAGGGCGTAGTATTTTTTTACGATGTGTGCCACCAGACGCAGATTGTGCCGGATCAGCTTTTCCCGCGCGGCAGGGTCACCGGCACGCAGTGCGGCAAAGGCTTCGGCTTCCTCCTGGGCAGAGAGGGGCCGCGGAAAGCTGCCGCTCTCCAGATGAAGCGCCAGAACCAGAAACTTTGTGGCAAAAAATTGCAGAAGAGATAAAAACATGCCGACCCCTCCCCAAAGCATCATAAACGGTTTACTGCAATTTATGAAGGAGGGCTTGCCCTTTTTCCGGACTCTGTGGCGAAAAGCTCCGCTTCATTGTCCACAAAATACGGATAAGCGTCCTTGTCTGCAACAAGGTAGACAGGATTCTGCAAAATAGACTTGATGGAGAACCGGGTGAACGAACGCCTGGTCTTTGCCAGCTCGTGCATGTTGTCCCGGATGCGCTCCGCGATGGTCTCACGTTCCAGCTGACTGAACACCGATGCGATGTACATCATCGCGCGGCCCATGGGGCTGGACGTGTCAAAACTTTCACGGATGGACACAAAGTCGATGCCCAGCCGTCCCAGTTCTTCAATCAGGCTGGAAAAGTCGCTGATGTTGCGGCTGATGCGGTCCAGACGATAGACCACAATGGCCTTGAATTTCCGTTCCTTGGCCGCAGTCATCATCTTTTTGAAGTCCGGGCGGTTCAGGTTGCCGCCGGAAAAGCCCTCGTCCTCAAAGACAACGGCATGTTCCGCAGCGGCATCTCCGTAGTGGGTGCGGATATATTCGCGGCAGAGGTCGATCTGATTTCCGATACTTTCGCCCTTGCCGGTATAGCGGGATTTGCGGGAATAGATGGCAATGGTGTCGGCAGTTTTGGCCATGAGATACTCCTTTCCTGTTGTCCGGTGGCCGTAGATGCGGCTATTGTAGCATGGCAGGCCATCTTTGTAAAGAAAAATAACGATAGTCATACATATTTCATCATACTACGAACGGAGGTGTCAAGGATGTGACAAGGCAGAACAAGCGAGGAAATCAGAATGTTTGACTATTTCTATGGGCAGTCGGGCGAGATGTTCTCGTATTTCCGGGTGCCCAAAATTTTATTCCGGGACATAAAATTCAAGGACCTGTCCAC
Source organism: uncultured Faecalibacterium sp. (assembly GCA_934511465.1). Lineage (GTDB taxonomy): Bacteria > Bacillota > Clostridia > Oscillospirales > Ruminococcaceae > Faecalibacterium. Next base: position 36,393 of record CAKSWG010000012.1, read on the forward strand.
CGATGCCAAAACGCTGTACGGCATCCTGCTGGACCGCATGGGGCTGTCGGTGAAAAACGGATGGCTGGATGAGCAGGGAAGGGTGTATATCATTTTTCCTGTGCAGGAAGTGATGGATGCACTGGGCTGCGCAGACAACAAGGCAACCAAACTGTTCCGGGAATTGGAAAAGTTTGGACTGATTGAGCGCAAACGGCGCGGGCTGGGAAAACCCAATCTGATTTACGTCAAAAACTTTGCAGACCCACGATGCCGCAATCGTGGAAAGAACGATTCTGGGAACGCTGATTCCGGGGAACAGGATGCGGCAAAACAACGAAGAAATAAGACTGAGTGGAATAATACTGAAATGAGTGAGACTGACCCTTTCCTTTCCGAGGAAGGGGACGGCGCGGATGAGCGCACACGACTGGAAGAATATTTTTCTCAGTCTTTGGAGGTTGACCTTCTACTCCGGCTCTGCCCGGACGATGAGGACACCATCTACCAGATCGTGGACTTGCTTGTGGACACCTGTTCCACCAAACGCAAGCTGCTGCGGGTGGCAGGGGACGACAAGCCTGCGGAGGTCGTGCGCAGCCGATTCATGAAGCTGAATGCAGACCATACCCCGTTTCTTCGTTCCGTGAAAGCGTCCAAGGAGCACTTCGCACGCTGCTTTGCCTGTTCCAACTGGGATGCTCCTGCATAAGCGGAGAATCCGGCACAAATCAAAAGTATCAAACCGATCCAGATCATCATAAGCATTTCTCCAAATGGGATATTACCATTCTACGCCCAGAGCGTGCAAGCTCTCGGCAAGGGCGGCAGCATCCATGTTGAACACGATGCCTGCCATGTTTTCGTAGAGTGCGCCCTCCACGTTGATGGGCGTACAGTGTCCGTTCCGCTGTTGAACGAAAAACAGCTCGTGGCACGCAGTACGGCTGAAGCTGCTGGAAAGCGGTGTGATCCATACCGTGACATTGAAACAGACCGAGTGCCGCAAAAGGAACAAAAAAATAGCCGCCGCGGTCTACCTGTATCAGGCGGACAACGACGGCGAATGGGGTAATCTGCGGTTTGACTTTGAGAACGGCACAGCCGAGATAGTAAAACTGGCAGATTGGAACACGACAACGTCCAACATCTTTGCAAAAACGGCGATCCGGTTTGTTCAGGGCTTACCGGAAGCGAGGCTGCTGAAATTTGTAGTCGTGCCGTTTTGGAAAGGCTGGACATAATTATCCACGAAGCATGACCTTTGCGCAGAACAGACCGTCCTGATAGGTAACCGTACTTGCCCCGCCGGATTTTTCTGCGATATGGCGGACGGACTGGATTCCGATGCCGTTTCCCTTGCGCTTGGACGAGCGGAAAACTCCGCTATTTTCGTTGATCTCCCCGTCAAAGGCGTTTTCCGTTTCGATCAGCACGAGCCGCGCGGCATGGACATACGCGGTGACCTCGATCTTCCGCCGGGCGGGAGCGGTGCGAAGGCTGGCTTCGAATGCGTTTTCCAGAAGATTCGACAGCACCAGACACATATCGATCTCGTCCACGGGAAGCGTCTGCGGCAGATCCAGCTTGGCACAGAAGGGGATCCCCTCACGCTTTGCAAGGGCACAGTAATAGCCTACAACACTGTCCGCCGCCCGGTTTTCGCAAAAGCTCATATCCAGCTCCGGGATGCGGGAGACGGTTTTTGCAAGATAAGCCTTCAGACCGTCCAAATCTCCCGCTTCAGCCAGCGCGGAGAGCTGATTCATCTGGTGGCGCATATCGTGCCGTGTCTGCCGGGCTTCCTCGATGGCGGCTTTCAGGCTTTCGTAGCGCTGCTGCTGCATGGAAAGAAACTGGTTCTCCTGCTGCAATCTCGCGTTCCGGTTGATGCTGATCGCCATAAGAAGGAAGATCGCGTTAAAGAAGAGCATCAAAAACAAAAGCGCGATGCTCATAACGATGTAGACCTGCAAGACCCGCCCGGTCTGAAGCGTCGTCGGGTAACGCGGGATCATGAAAAGGTTCAGCAGAATGAACACAAGCGGCAGCACCCAGAACGCATACCATGTCTGCGCAAAGTTATCATCCTCCACCATCATGCGCACTGCGTGGGTGGCGGGATAATACGCTGCGGCAGTGATCAGCCAGCAGACCGCATTATAAAAAATGCAGGCAGCAAAACAGAACCACGGCTTATCCGGCGGCAGCTGCTGCCGCAGTGTGATCGCCGTGCCGATGGCGCGGGATAAGCTGTTCAGGCAGGCGAACACCGCGCAGACCGCCAGCGCAATCGTTCCGGACTTCCAGAGAGAGGTCTGCAATGTTTTGACATACAGAAGGCTCGCCGCAAGTGTGATAACCAGCAGGGGGAGCGCAGTCGGGCTGTTGAAACAATAGCAAAGCAGTCCGCCGCCAAGGCAAAGCCCGAGCAGCAGCGGCACTGCCCATGCCGCAAGCCTTGCGGGCGGCTGCTTCAAATAAGAGCGCACCGGAAAATACGCGAGCAGCAGACCCGGAAAGACCACGGTGAGCTCCAAAATCGGGCGCAGGAGGTCCTTCAACCCACACGCCCCCTTTGCAATAGAAACTCCATAAATGCCTGCCGGGCTGCCTTTAAAAGCTCCTGACTGACATAGATGCGACTGCCGTCCGTCATACAAAAGGCGGCATCCTGAAAATCGGCAGCGTTCTCCATATTGACGATTGCACCGCGACCGCAGACGAAAAACCGAGGGTCTTTTTTGAGCGGCTCTGTGAACGCCTTGAAGCTCTGGCGCGTGGCAAGCGTTTTGCCGGCGGTGGTGCGGATGCTGATCATGTGGGCAAAATGCTCGGCGGAAACGATATCCCGGTAGCACAAACGAATGTCACTGCCATCGACCTTCACCATCAGAATCGGCTCGGGGCGCGGAAGCTTTGAGAGCATCTCATCCAGCAGGGCAGAAAGCTCGGCTTCGGAAAAGGGCTTGACCAGATAATGAAGCGCCCGCACCTGAAAGCCCTCGAGCGCATGGTCTGTCGAGGTCGTGGTAAAAACCAGAAGGCAGTCTGCATCGGTTTTTCGCAGCTCCTTTGCCGCCTCCATGCCGCTTAAGCCTTCCATGTAAATGTCCAGAAATGCGGCGGAAAAACGCTGCTCGTTTTCTGCCGCCAGAAAAGCCTCTCCGCTGTCAAATTCCAGAAGCTCCGCCTCTGTGCCGCGCGCGCAGCTGCCGCACCAGGCGCTCCTTCAGTTGCGCGCGCTCCGCATCGAGGTCATCGACAATTGCAATTCTCATGCTATACCGGAAAGCTGCTTACAAACAGCTTCCAACCTCCTTTATAAAATCTTTCATCCTGATTATAGCACAGTTGCCCGGTTCTGTCGCAGCAGAAACCGGGATTTCGTGCCGGAAACCGGGCTTTCGTGCCAAATGCCTTGAAAAGGCTGCGCCTGCCCGTATACTGAAGACAGAAAAACCCCCAACGACGGCAGAAGGAAAGGAGGGGTGTTGTGCATCGAATCGCCGTGCTGACAAACAGCATGGCGCAGGAAGCCTTTTTAGCAGAGCAGCTCCTACGGTTCTGCGCCGAGCATTGTTTGTTTCCCCAAATGGATTGTTACCGCGATCAGGAAAGCTTTTTTGAAGCTGCACACAACGAGCCGCTGACCAATGCCTTGATCGCCCTGCCGGGTGTCGATGGCTTGAACGCGGTAGAGCATCTGCGCACACTTTGTCCCCAAACGCGCATCATCTGGTGCAGTGACCTGAATTTTTCGCTCCACGCCTTCCGGCTGCGCGCAGACTACTTTCTGCTCGAGCCGGTGACCGAAGACGCTTTACGGCAGGGCTTTTGCAGCTGGCTGGACAAGAAAGCGCCGCTCCGGTCTGACCGCAACGAACACAACAAGGAGAACGGTTTATGAAAAAGAGAAATATCATCCATTCTGCGTTAAGCCTGTCCCTGACAGCTGCCCTGTGCCTTTCCATGGCTGCCTGCGGCGGAACGCAGCCCCCTGCGGACAGCAGCGCCGCTTCGGCAGCTCCCGCACAGCCTGCTGCGGTACAGCCCGCGGCGGAGGAACCCACCTCTACGGCACTGCCCGTGAAAGCCCTGCACCCCAAGCAGGTAGATGAGAACCCCTACATGGCAAAGAGCGATGCCAACATCCACCATGACGGCTACAATACTGACTCGACGGATGAGATCCTGCCGCTGGGCATCTACCCCGAGATCAACGTTTCCTACGAGAAAACGAACGCAAACGCTTCTCCCGCCATCTACTTTGACAGCTACGGTCATGCCGTTGTGCCGCTGCTTGGCGGCATCGCCATCCGGGATCTGAACGCCGAAGAAACAAAGACGCTCGGCTATTTCTCCCCGAAGAAGCATGATGGCGGCGGTTACGTTATCCAAAGCTCCTATACCTTCTTAGATGCGTCCAACCGCATCGTCTGCCCCACGAGCAACAATCATGTGCTGATGCTCCGCGCAACAGACGAAAGCGGCAACGTGCTGCCCGAATTTGAAAAGGTGCTGGACATTGATATCAAGGCTGCCGCCGAGGCTGCACTTGGCAAGGAGCTGACCCAGAATCTTCTGTCCGTGGTTTTTGATTATGACGGAAACCTCTGGTTTGCAACGGGCGGCTTCCGCATTTATCCGCAGCGCCAGCAGCAGGGCGTTATCGGCTATATTGCCCGTTCTGCCATTGATGCGATCCTGAACGGCGAGCAGACAGACCTTTCCAAGGCGGTCTTTGTCCACGAACTGACCCCCGGCGAGGGTGCAGAAAACGGCATCGCCGCCTCCAAGGAGGGTGCGGTCATCCTGACCAACCAGAACTGCTATCTTCTGCGCGCAGAGGACGGCGTAAACGTTGTGTGGTGCACGCCGTACAAGAGCGCGGGCGCAAAGGTGAGCGGCGAAGGCGATAAGACCACCGGCGGCGGTCTTGCATGGGGCGGCGGCTGCTCTCCCACACTGACACCGAACCTTGTGCTGTTCACCGACAATCAGGACCCCGTGAACCTTCTTGCGCTCGATATGAAGACCGGCGAGGTGGTGGCAAGCACCCCGGTGCTGGATGATCTGCCCGAGGGCTATCAGGTAGCCGTTGAGAACTCTGCCATCGTCTATGATGACGGCGAAGGCACCGTAAGCACCATCGTCTGCAACTGGTTCGGCGCGGGCAACGCAGGTCTGGCAGACCCCAACAACGACTCCTCCATCCAGAGCTACGCCAACATCTATGACATGAACTGGCTGACGAAGGGCAACTGCATGATCGCGCCCGGCGTCGAACGTGTCGATACCATCAAAACCGATTCCGGCTATGAGATGAAAAGCGTCTGGTGCCGCAATGACTTGAGCGACACATCGATTATGAAGCTCTCCACAGCAACCGGCTATATTTACGGCTATGTGCAGGATGTGACCACCGGGATGTGGCAGTACATCGTGCTGGACTTTGAGACCGGCGAGACCGTTTTCACGATGGATGTTTCCAATAAATACGGTTACAACAACATGGCAATCGGGATGTACGCCGGCAACAGCGGCAACGCGCTCTACTGCCCGACCGGCTATCTGGAGCTGCTGCGCCTGCAGGACCGCTTTGTTTATCTGCCCGAAATGCCCTACCGCAAGGTCGATCTTGACAAGGCTGCACGGAACGTGCTGACGCAGGCACAGTTTGAACAGGACGGCGGCGAAGGCACTGTTGCAAGCTGGCGCAATACCGCGACAGTCGAAAACGTCCACCCCAACACCACCGTCGCCTTCCGCATGAACGACCTGTCCGGAAGCACCTCCGCGCTGACCCTCTACGCCTACGGCGCAGACGGCAAGCTGGCGGAGGTCAGCAAAGAGCTGTGGACGATCACGGATGAAGCCGGGGCTGGCGTGGATACCCTGGCCGACGGCACACTGTATGAACTGCGTGTCAGCGTCGCAGACGGCGGTGCGTTCGACCTGAGCGAGGCGGAAAAGGAGATCAAAATTTCCGTTGTACTAGCGAAGTAAGACTCAAGGAAGGCTCCGGTGCCAAAAGCGCCGGAGCCTTCTTCAGCCTGTCAAAAAACCACAAGGTCACCTCCCCGTTTCTGATATAATGAAAGAAACAGGGGTGTAAAGCATGCCTTAAATGATTTGCGCCCGTGCCAGCATAAATACATCACGTTTCCTCCTTTCAGGGGAATCAGGACTCACTCCAACCCTTCGAGCGCCATGGGCAATGCAGCGGCGCACAGCAGGCGCTTTTTTAAATCTCGGGTCAGCCCACATCGGCGGCGAGCGCCTGCTCGATGAGCTTTTGCAGCGTCTCCGCCTGCTTCTTTTCCGTGATGGCTCCTACGATGGGTTCACCCACGATATTGCCGTTGCGGTCGACCACATAGGTGGTGGGATAAGCAAAGATGTTGGTGGTAAACTTTCCCGCCTCACCATCTGAGTCAAAATACACATTCTGATAGGTGGCGCCCTTCTTGGCCAGCACGTCCTTCGCCTCGGAAATCGCTGCCTCGTCGCCGTCCAGCGTGAAGGTGTTGACGCCGATGAGGGAGCCGCCCTTCTCCGCGAGTTCCTTATTCAGCGCGTCCAGCTCGGCAAGCTCTCCCACGCAGGGATTGCAGGTGGTGAACCAGAAATTCACTACGGTGACGGCGTTGCCGGAGAACAGCTCGTCGCTCTTCACCGTGTTGCCATCCAGGTCTTTACCCTCAAAGGCGGGGAACTTCTGCATACTGCCGTCGTCGGGAGGGGTGCTCGTGTCGCTGCCCGCGGGCATACTCATATCGCCGTCCATGGATTTCTGCATGATCTCGGGATACTTCTCTTCCAACTCGGTCAGCTTGTTTTCAATATTGCTGATCTCCGTGGCCGACTCCTTCAGCCACTCATACTCCTTGTCGGTGAACTGCTCTTTCGCGGCCTCGACGGTATCCAGCAGGAAGTCGCCGTAGTTTTTCCCGTCCTCGATCATGGCCATGCCCTTGTCAGCCTCCATAAAGACCTTTTCCCACAGCTCGGCATTTTCCGACAGGAGCGCGTTTTCCCGCTCCAGCAGCTCCTTGTGCAGGGCGAGCGCCTCCTCGGCGGTTTTCGGCTCGCCGGTCATGGCGGAGCTGTCTCCGCTCATATCCGCCTGCTTGTCGTTGTCCTTTGCGCCGCAGGCTGCAAGGGAGAGCAGCATCATCGCGCACAGCATCAGAGCCAGTATCTTCTTTGCGTTCATATTCGTTTCTCCTTAAGCTTTGTTGTTGTTTTCTCGCAGCGTCGCTGCGTTTTCTTTCTCTTTTCCATCGCCGAAGCCGTAGCGGAAGCACACGGCGTTCGTCGGACAGGCACGGATACACATCCCGCAGCGGATGCACTCGGTATGGTTGGGCGTTTTCGTCACATCCACGTCCATCTTGCAGGCTCTGGCGCATTTCCCACAGGAGACGCACTTACTCTTGTCCACCTTCATCTGGAAAAGGGACACCCGGTTGAACAGGGCGTAGAACGCGCCCAGCGGGCATAGCCACTTGCAGAAGGGACGGTAGAACAGTACGCTCAGCGCGATCACCGACAGCAGGATGCTGAACTTCCATGTAAACAGCTTGCCCAGCGCCGCCCGGATGCCGGAATTGGCGAGGGACAGCGGGATGGCTCCCTCCAGCACGCCCTGGGGGCAGAGGTATTTGCAGAAGAAGGGGTCGCCCATGCCAACGTCGTTCACAAGGAACGCCGGCAGCAGGAGGACCATCACCAGTAGGACAGCGTACTTGAGGTATGTCAGGGGCTTGAGTTTCTTTGTGGAGAGCTTCTTTGTCGGGATCTTATGCAGCAGCTCCTGAAACCAGCCGAAGGGACAGAGGAAGCCGCAGATAAAGCGCCCCAGCAGCACGCCCAGCAGAATGAGAAAGCCTGTGATATAATAGGAGAAGCTGAACTTGGACGAGCCCACCACTGCCTGAAACGCCCCGATGGGGCAGGCTCCGGAGGCCGCCGGACAGGAGTAGCAGTTCAGCCCCGGCACGCAGACGGTTTTCCCAGCGCCCTGATACAGTCCTCCCTTGAGGAAGTTCGGCAGGTGCAGGTTGGTCAGCAGCGTCGCACCCGCCTGAATCCAGCCCCGGAAGCGGGACATGGTCTGCGAAACGCCTGAAAACTTTTTACCCAATACCCACACACTCCAGACATAATTTGATTGCTTTGCTCAGCACTGTCGCCGCCTCGCCCCGCCAGACGCCGAAGCACAGCATGGCGACTCCGGCCATCAGCAGCGCGATCTGCGCCGCAGCCTTTTTCCCGCAGCTCATTTTTCATCATCCTTTCCGATTTTCTGCCCCCATCATAGCGCGGGAGAGTTAAAGTCTCTGTTAAGAACAAAAACTTAACGCAAACCTTATCTATTTTTGCTATAATAAAAACAACACAAAAACGGAGAAATAAAAAGGAGGGCTCACATGCACCTTTTAGTAATTGAAGACGAACGCGCTCTGTGTGAAACAATCGTCCGCAGCCTGCGGCGGCTGGCCTACAGCGTGGACTACTGCTACGACGGGGAGAAGGCTCTGGAGTTGCTGGGCGTGGAGTGCTACGATTTGGTACTTCTTGATCTGAATCTGCCGAAAAAGGACGGCATGACGGTGCTGCGCGCCCTGCGGCAGACCGACCGAGAGACGCGGGTGCTGATCCTCTCCGCCCGCAGCGAGGTGGAGGACAAGGTGCAGGGGCTAGACGCCGGGGCAAACGACTATCTTGCAAAGCCCTTTCATCTTGCCGAGCTGGAGGCCCGCATCCGCAGCCTGACATTGAGGCAGTTCACCCAGCAGGATGTGCTGCTAAGCTGCGGAGGCCTGAGCTTCGACACCCGCTCCCGCACCGCCGCCGTCAATGGGCAGACGCTGACGCTGACCCGTAAGGAAACGGGGATACTCGAATACCTGATGGTGCATCAGGGGCGGCCCGTGAGTCAGGAGGAGCTGATGGATCATGTTTGGGACAACAGCGTGGACAGCTTCAGCAATTCCATTCGCGTCCACATCTCCGCCCTGCGCAAAAAGCTCCGCGCCGTGCTGGGCTATGACCCCATCCGCAACCGCATCGGCGAGGGCTATCTGATGGGAGGCGAGGAGGAATGAAGCGGCTTTCCCTGCAGTGGCGCATCACGCTGATGTCCGTCCTGCTCATCGGCATCACCTGCGTGGCCATGAATCTGCTGCTGTGCTCCTCCGGTGTGTACTATATGGACACCATTGCGGACAGCTTACAGGGCGGCGGCACGGTGATCCTGAATGATGGCGGAGCGGCGAGCTTTGACCCGCAGCTCATAGCGCCCAACGAGGAGTTGACCATCGTCGTCGATGGGGTGCAGGGGCGCTTCCGCACCACCAACTGGTACATCACGGCGGCGGTAACGCTGCTCAGCGGCATCCTCGCCTATTTCGTCAGCGGACGCGCTCTCAAGCCCCTGCGCAGCTTTGCCTCGCAGGTGGAGCAGGTGCAGCTGAACAATCTTGCCGATATGAGGATCGATGAAGACGCCATTTCGGAGTTCCGGCAGCTGAGCCGCTCGTTCAACCAGATGCTGGAGCGGCTGAACAACGCCTTTGCCGCCCAGCGGCAGTTCACCGGCAACGCCGCCCACGAGCTGCGCACGCCGCTGGCGCTGATGCAGGCGCAGCTGGAGCTGTTTTCCGCGGAGCATCCCGATGTGCGGCCGGAGACGGCGGAATTCCTCACGCTTTTGCGCGAGCAGACGGAGCGGCTGACGCAGATGACCAAGACGCTGCTGGAGATGAGCAATTTGCAGCAGGTGGCGCGGAACGAGCGGATCCAGCTCGCTCCCATGATCGAGGAGATCTTCACAGATCTTGCGCCACTCTCAGATAAGCTCGGCGTCACGCTGACGGCGGAGGGCGACGGCATTATGACCGGCAGCGATGCACTGATCTACCGGCTGATCTTCAACCTGACGGAGAATGCTGTCAAGTACAACCGGCCGGGTGGCTCGGTACGGGTTTCTGTCACTCAGGAGTTGGAAAAGCTCCTGCTCCGCGTCTCCGACACCGGCTGCGGCATCCCGGAGGTGTATCAGCGCAGTATCTTCCAGCCCTTCTTCCGGGTGGACAAGTCTCGCAGCCGCGAGTACGGCGGCGTGGGACTGGGACTTTCTCTGGTGTGGGAGATCGCCGATCTCCACGGCGGCTCCGTTTGGGTGGAGGAAAGCTCGGACAAGGGCACGACCATCACGGTGGAGCTGCCGGCAGGGGCGAAAAACAATTCCTCCGGCGCGGATATCCCATAATAGTCCTCGGCGGTTTCATGATGATTGTTTTTCAACCTCCACAATGTTATCGCAGCAGCTCTCGATCAGCTCCCTGTCGTGGGTGATCACGAGAATGGTTCTGCCGCTCCGCACCTCGCTTTTCAGCCTTTCTGCGATCAGGCGCATAATTCTGCCCGTCAAGACCGCTGGGTGACTCATCAAGAATCAGTATCCTTCCTTTGAAGCATTCTCCAAAGCTATTGCTGATTATATCGACTATTACAATAACAGCAGGATCCAAGAGAAAACAAAATGGATGCCTCCCTCTAAATTCAGGGAAGCATCCATGATGGAAGCTTAATTATTCAATTTTGAACCGGTGTCCAGAAAACCGGGTACATATCAAAAAAGAACCTCCTTTTGCTATAATTAGAAGCGGGTAACGCCAACCGCATAGGACCTTTGGTTCGGCCTACTTTTTGGAGCTGGGCCTCTCGTGCCAGCAGCTCGAACAGAATATCCCGGCCCTCTTCACCGACCCCGCGTGCGGCCATGTGCTGCGGGCGAAAGGCTTCGTACAGGACGAGAACGGCTGGGTGGAGCTGAACGCCACCGCCGACGGCCTGACGGCAAACGCTATCCCCAAGGGGCAGGAAGTGCTCATCGTGATCGGGGAGGGGCTGGAGAAAGAACGGATTGAGGTGAGATTAAAGGGGTAAGGCGGATCCCCCGTATATCGTTGTATCTTTCCATAAATAGTTTGTCTCCCGCCCAAAGTAGGCGTATAATAGGGGAAAAGAAACGCTAAAGGAGAATCCCCTATGAACGGCACCGCATTGCGCAAACCGACTGCCCGGCGGGTGGTGGGCATGGTGGCGGGCATCGTCATCATCGCCCTTGGCATTGCGCTTTTCAAGCAGTCCCACCTCGGCAACGACTCCATCAGCGCCCTGAACATGCGGCTGGCGGAGCTGCTCGGCATCTCGCTGGGCACCCAGAACCTGTGCACGAACATCCTGTTTTTCCTGCTGGAATTCTGGTTCGGGCGCAAGTACATCGGCCTTGGCACCTTCGTCAACGGCATCTGCATCGGGTACATCGTCACGGCGTTCTATGACCCCATTCACGCCCACTTCGGCGACGCGCCGTCGCTGGCGGTGCAGTTGGCGTGGGTCATCGCGGCGGTGCTGGTCACGGCGCTGGGCGCTTCGCTCTACCAGACCGCCGACCTCGGCATCGCGCCCTACGATTACCTTTCCCTCGGTCTGCGGGACTACACACCCTGCCCGTACTTCGGGTGCCGCATCTTCACCGATGCGCTCAGCGCCCTGCTGTGCTGGCTGCTGGGTGGCCTTGTGGGCCTTGGCACCTTGATCTGTGCGTTCTGCCTTGGGCCCTTCATCCAGTTCTTCGATCGGACGTTCTCCCAGAAGGTGCTGCAATACAAACCGAACAATTGAGAAACCCCGCGGCGTCAAATCATACGCTGCGGGGGTCTTTTTTATTGCTGCCGTTAAGCAGAAAATGAAAATGAAGGAGATTTATCTTTCAAAACCGCCTGTGGATTGCTGCGGCGATGGGGAGCCATAACAAACCCATCAGACAGGCTTTGGAAGAAGTAAATTTTTCGAATCTGCTTGTAGAAAACGGCGGTCTATGGTAGCATGAAATCAAAGAAAAACAGGAGGGCTTACACATGGTTTTACTGGTTGTGGATACACAGAAAGGTATCGTGGATGAACGCCTGTATGCGTTTGAAAAGTTTGTCAGCAACATCAGGAAACTGATCCGGACTGCCCGCGAACAGGGAATCGAGGTCGTCTATGTCCAGCATGACGATGGGCCCGGCACCGGTTTCTCCATCGGGGACGATGAATTCGAGGTCTATTCCGGGTTTGCACCGCTGCTGACTGAAAAACGGTTCGTCAAAACCGTATGCAGTGCGTTCAAAAAAGAAAGCGGTCTGCTGGAATATCTGACGGAAAAGGGCGAAAAAGATGTGATGGTCTGCGGCATCATGACGGACTTCTGCATCAATGCAACGGTGGAGGCGGGCTTTGAGCATGGCCTGCACATGATCGTTCCTGCCTATGCAAATTCCACGCAGGACAACGAGTACATGACAGGGGAGCAGAGCTACCACTATTACAATGAGTTCCTCTGGCCGGACCGCTATGCCGATTGTGTGCCCATGGACAAGGCGCTGGAGCTGCTCAAAAAGTGAGGTGTTTACAATGATTTCTGAAAAAGTAAAAAATCAGATTCAAGTGGTGCAGGGTGATATTACCAAACTGGACTGTGACGGCATCGTGAATGCGGCCAATCGCAGTCTGCTGGGTGGCGGCGGTGTGGATGGTGCCATCCACCGGGCAGCAGGGCCGGAACTGTTGGCGGAGTGCCGCACGCTGCACGGCTGCCGCACCGGAGAAGCAAAAATCACTAAGGGCTACCGGTTGAAAGCAAAGTATATCATTCATACGGTAGGGCCGATTTATTCCGGCACAGCAGAGGATGCCGCGCAGCTGGCGGACTGCTACCGCAATTCGCTGAACCTTGCCAAAGAGCATGATGTCCACAGCATTGCGTTCCCGGCAATTTCGACCGGCGTGTATGGCTACCCGCTGGAAGATGCCACGGAGATTGCAGTCAAAACAGTGGCACAGTGGCTGGAAGATCACGCGGATTACGCCATGCAGGTGATTTTCTGCTGCTTCGATGCCCGGACGGAGCGGGTGTATCAGGCAAGGCTGTAACCGGAAGAGGTGTGAGAGATAGTGAGCGGGCCTGCATCGTGGATGTGGGGGATACGGGCATGAGCTATGTCATTCCATGGAGCAGCATCCCGAAAGACCTGCAGGAATCGCTGCACCGCTACGTATCGGAAGCGGAAGGAAAACTCTGCGGCTACTGCAAGGAAGAACTCTGCAACAGTGAAAGCGGCAGGATGGTCGTGGAACTGTATCTTGGTAAACAGGATGGGCATGGCTCCCGAATCCTGTACTGAAAATGGAGTAAAGATTGAAATACAGAGAAATCGCAGACGGCATTTTTGTTGACCGTCCCAACCGCTTTATTGCCCATGTGGAAGTGAATGGAGCAGTGGAAACCGTCCATGTCAAGAACACCGGGCGGTGCAAGGAACTGCTGCTGCCCGGTACGGCGGTTCGGCTGGAAGTGTCAGATAACCCGAAACGCAAAACAAAATACGACCTTGTAGCGGTACATAAGCAGGGGCTTGGCTGGGTCAATATGGACAGTCAGGCACCCAACAAGGTAGTAGGAGAGTGGCTTGCAAAACAGGGCTACGACTATATCAAGCCGGAATTCACCTATGGGAAGTCCCGCATCGACTTTTATATGGAAAAGGGCGAGCAAAAGTACCTGCTGGAAGTCAAAGGCTGTACACTGGAAGTGGACGGTATCGGCTACTTCCCGGATGCACCCACCGAGCGGGGGGTGAAGCACCTGCACGAGCTGGCACAGGCACAACGGAAGGGATATCAATGCGCAGTGGCTTTCGTGATTCAGATGGAAGGCATCACTGAGGTGCGGCCAAATGTCAGCACACAGCCGGAGTTTGGCACGGCACTGGCCGAGGCCAAAGCTGCAGGTGTGCAGGTGCTGTTTTTGCTCTGCCGTGTGGGGCGTGACAGCTTGGAAATCATGGAGCAGCGGGAAGGCTGAAAAAATTTCAGAAAACCTCTTGACCCTGACGCAGCGTCATAGCGTATACTGTGGCTGTCGCAAGGGAGGACAGCAAGATGATGACGGTGAACGAAGTGAGCAAGCGGACCGGAGTGAGCATCCGGACCCTGCAATATTATGATAAAATCGATCTGCTGCGCCCGGTGGGCCGTACCGAAGCGGGCTATCGGCTGTATGACGATGCCGCGCTGGAACGTTTGCAGCAGATCTTATTGTTCCGGGAACTGGAATTTCCGCTGAAGGACATCCAGAAAATCGTGGAGAATCCTGCTTTTGACCGGCAGAAGGCACTGGAACAGCAGATCACACTTCTGACATTGAAAAAGCAGCATCTTGAAGATCTGATCGGCCTTGCGCAGAAAATTCGAACCACAGGAGGAATGGTTATGGACTTTACCGCATTTGATACGCAGAAGATCAAGAAGTATACCGAGCAGGCCAAAAAGGAATGGGGCGAAACGCCGGAATACAAAGAGTTTGAGGAAAAAACTGCCCATAAGACCGAGAAAGAAGTCAAGGACATGAGCAGTCAACTGATGGACATCGTGGCGGCATTCGGCGGGATGCAGAGCAAAGACCCGGCGGACCCTGAAGTGCAGGCACAGGTGAAGAAGCTGCAGGAGTTTATCACAGAGCACTACTACAACTGTTCTAAGGTGATCTTGAATCAGCTGGGGCAGATGTATGGGGCAGGCGGAGCATTTACGGAAAACATCAATGCTGCCGGCGGTGCCGGTGCCGCAGAATTTGCGCAGAAAGCCATTGAGATTTATTGCAAGTGAGCCCAAAAACGCTTTGCGTGATTCAGTTACAGAAATCATAAATAGGAAATGTTATCATATAGATACAAGAAACACACCGATAACATTCCAATGGAGGATTTCGATATGAAGGCAAAGTTTTACATCTGCAATCACTGTGGCAACCTCGTCACTACCATCCATAACGCAGGCGTTCCGCTGGTCTGCTGCGGGGAGAAAATGAAAGAGCTGGTTCCCAACACGGTGGAAGCCAGCGGCGAGAAGCATCTGCCGGTGGCAGAGCTTTCCGGCAGTCGTCTCACGGTCACAGTGGGCGCGGTGGAGCACCCCATGGCGGATGTTCACTATATTCAGTGGATTTTTGTGGAGACTGAGAACGGCGGGCAGATCCGCTATCTGAATCCGGGGCAGGCTCCCAACGCGGTGTTTGAACTGGGAAGTGAAAAGCCGGTGGCCGTTTACGCATACTGCAATCTGCATGGGCTCTGGATGACGAAACTCTGATACAATCAATGCAAACGGGGAGTGATTTGATGTCACTCCCTGTTTTTTGATGAGAACTTTATGCGGTTCTTTTGGTTCGGAACTGTGTATAAATGGGATGGATAAAATGAGCAGGCACACTATATGCGTTTGTTGAACGCTGATAGCGTTCAATTTTTTGCGTGGAATCGTGAAAATGAGACCTGTGAAAAACGTAGAAAATTTGATATGGTTGCGCTGCAAACTAAGACATATTGATGTTTTTGAAACGAGTTTATATCTGCTGAACGGAGATGCACCGCATAACAACCATCTGAGGGAAAGACTGACGTTTCTTGCACAGGAATTAGAAAA